>DATGCX010000323.1:0-27336 GCA_035311445.1 Xanthobacteraceae bacterium
TGTTCGATGACGATTTCATCGACAGCTACATCGATCTCAAGATGTCGGAAGTGATCCGCTTCGAGCACACCCCGCATCCGGTCGAGTTCGAGATGTATTACTCGGCATAGCGCGCGATTGCGAAAGGTCGCAGACCTTTCGGAACGGCCAAAGGTTCCTCCCAGGATCGCCCGATCGATCCGAACTCAAGCGCCCTGCGGGGCGCTTTTTTTGCGGTGGGCACGCCGTCGAAACAACGTGTTTTGAGGAGGCGAAACCGGAGACACAATGGGGGATGTTGGCAAAAGACCCGCCAAGAGGGCGGGTCTTTCTGTTCACGATTGGCCCACCTTCATCCGTCACCCGCCGGTCAAGCCCGGCAATGGCGTTGGATGAATGTCAGCGGCACAGGGGCTAATAGTTGAATCCGCCCTGGAAATCGCGGTTCTTGCCGTACGGCTGAGTCGACGCTGACGGCGTGTACGGACCGCCTTCGTTGATCGCCGCGGTCGAGGCGCGCGCATCGCTCGGGACAGCTACTGACGCGGCCTTGTCCGTACGCACTTGCTTTGCCATCGCGGGAGACGCCAGCAGCGCAACGACGCCGACACTCGACAAAATCAGCTTCAGGTTCGTTTTCATGTTTCAGTATCCTCTCAGAATATTGGGAGCATTCCCCTGGCCACAATGTCCCGACGGGAGATCACCAACGTGATCGCGCCCCTAAGTCGCGCGGGGAAACCGAAAGGTTCGACAGACTGTCACTTTCGCAGGTCTGTCATGCTCTACGCGCCGACGTCCATCGCGCTGATTGACCAGAGGGCAGTTCTGTCTCGTCGGCGCAGCTGAAGTCACATGTCGATGTCGTCGCCGGGCTCGTCACTGTCGGCGACGCCCACATCGCCGCGTTACGCCCACATCGCTGCGTTGAAGCGTCGCTCAGGCCAGCATCATGGCAGCCACCATCCCAACCGCCAGGAAGACTATAAAGGCGGCGTAGAACCAAATGGCCATGCTAGGGGGATGACTGATCGCAACCCTTTTTGAAGAGCGCCGCGTTTCCTGCAGCAGCGCCGTCCTCACAGAAGGACCGCCGAGAGGTGTCCCTGCTGCCTCCTCGTCCGCTCCGAGCGGGACCGCAGCGGGATCGGGAAAATCCACTTTATTCCGCGTTCGGCCACCATCTATTTTGTGCTGCAGTCTTTCGCTCGTTCCATGAACTGGCATGCGCGCCAACCCGTGCATTTGGGGTTCCATCTGGTGCGACAAGTTCCGAGGGCGCAATTCTGTTCCTGGGTCGCGTTCGCCCCCGCGCCGGGACGCCGAAGAAAGTCAACCGAGGTGGTCGGCTATGCTGAAGCAGATTCCGCCCTGGCGTCTCGAGCGGCGCGCACAAGCCTCCAACATTGCCCGCTGTAGGGGCGACCCTTGTGGTCGCCCGGTTTTGCGCACCGCGCGCCCCCTGATCGGATCGATTAAACGCGTCATGCCGCGATCTTCTCCGGGTTCTGATCGTCCGCGGATCAGGGCGACCACAAGGGTCGCCCCTACATCATCCTTACGTCGGCACCAATCCATTGTTATCGTTTTTCGCGATACCGCGGCCTCTCCAGATTGGCTGAAGCGAGCGGCGACGCCTAACTACCTGAAAATTTCTCGACCAGGGGCTTCGCCCCTGGACCCCAGACGTAAAGAAGTAAAGAATCAAGGGGTAAGCGTCCTGGCCAAACGAAAACCGATGCCGCCGTTGCGGAGGCCGGCGGTGACCTTGCGGCGGAGGGCCGAGCGGAGGAGCCCCGGAACGTGGCCCCAGCCACCGCCGCGGACCACTCGGCTACTGCAATCTCCGGTTGTCCAGGCGTCGCCGTTGGCAGGCGCGCCTTTGTAGCTGTCGTGGTAACAATCCGCCGTCCATTGCCATGCATTGCCGAACATATCGTATAATCCGAAGGCATTTGGCTCAAAGTGCCCGGCGGGCGACGTATAAGCGTAGCCATCGTCGCATGGGGCAATCGTCCAGCCTTTGGCCCCCTCGATGCTGACCCGCGCCGTCTGATCCGCCCCGTTGCCGTACCGGCACAGGCCTTTTTCGCTATCACCGAACCAGAAGCGCGGATAAGTACCGGGCTCCGTTCGCCCGCGCGCCGCATACTCCCATTCCGCCTCCGTCAACATGCGGTAAGGCCTCTGGGTCTTTTTCGCCAGCCATTCCGTATATGCCTTAGCGTCGTACCAGCTCACGCACACTGCGGGGTGCGACCCCTCCTGCACGAAGCCGGGATTGCGCCACGATCGGCCCGAACGTTCCTCTGCTTTGCCGCTCTCAAAGGTCCAACACTTGGAGCCGGCGTCGTAATGCGTCTCCGCCACGAACGCTGCAAACTGATCGACGGTGACATGCAATTTCCCCACGGCAAACGCCCTGCCGATCGTCACAACACGCTGCGGACCCTCATCGCTATCGCGATCCTTCTCACCATCCGGCGACCCCATCGTAAATGAGCCCGAAGGCACCACCACCATCTCGGGGCAGTTGTTACAGTCCCGGAAGGCGTCCTTGGGCTTGAGCGCGCGTTCGCGCTCAGGGGATAAGGGCCTGATGAGCCCAGACGCGGGCTGAACGAGTGTCGCTCCGGGCGTAACGAGAGCAGGTGCAGGCGGGGCGGGTGCCGCCGCGGCCGTAATCGCCTCCGCCGAAGGCTGCCTAGATGGCGTCGAGACCGGCTCCCCCGGCGCAGGCTGGGCGGGCGTAGCTACGGCCGTAATCGCGTCTGGCGGACGATGCGTTGCTGGCCGCGAGACCGGCTCCCTCAAAATTGTAAACCAAGCGAGGACTGAACCAACGATGATAACACCAAGCATGCCAACAGCCGCCGATGCACGCTTCGAAGCCCACCATTTCTCGGGTGGAGCAAGCCCCTGGCCCGACTTCACCGCAGCATGCGAGCGTTCAGCATGGGCCTCTGTGTCCCGCCGAAGCTGCTCTCGCTGTTGCGCCTCGGTATCTTCCCTTCGGCGGCGTTCCGCCTCGGCTCGCCGCTGAGCGTCGTCTTCCGCGGTCCGGCGGACCTGGTCTCTGCGCTCTCGCTGCCGCGCTTCCTGCCGGCAGCGCTCCTCTTCCGCCTGTGCAATCCCGCGGGCCTCCTCCGCTTCGGCTTCCTCTCTGCGGCGGCGTTCCTCCGGCGACCCCCAAGGCTTGCGCAGCGCTTCCGCGATGTCCTCGCAGAAACGCGCGACTTGCTTCCCCACGGCGGGGGAAGCCGCGTCATCCAGCCGAATCTTTGTCCAGTCGGCATATTGACGGGCGTGGATGATTTTCAGCACCTCGTCCTGGCGGCGCTGCAGTTCGTTCTCAAGCGCCGGCACCCGGATGTAGAGAATTGGAAAGACAAGATCGTCGCGCAGAAGCTCCGATTCGCGGCCCAGGAAGGCTTCGAACTCAAACTTGCAATGGGAGCTGCGGATTGCGCTGGGGCTGACGATCGGGATGAAAAAAGCCGATTCCGCAATCGCCTTCCTGATCCGGTCTTCCCACAATGTGCCGTGCGGAATGGCCTCCGTGTCCTGCCACAGCCGGACGTCGCGCCCGAGTTGCAGACGCAATTCGTCATGAATGCGCTTCCGCAGCACCGACAGCGCATTGCCGGAATGCTCGTCGTCGCTGCGCGAATAGCTGAAAAAGCCGACGAGTTCCGGAAGCTCCGCCAATGAAGACATGAAGCAATGCGCCTGTGCGGGCATCAGCGCCCATACCTGGGGGAGTAAACATACCGCTCCGGAAAACGCCACTGTACCGGTTTGTCTAGCTCCGGAGCGCTTGGCTAGCATGAACGATGCGGTCGTGCAGGAGGTATCCCTCCCCGTCTTCGGGGAGGGTGGCGCGGAGCGCCGGATGGGGTGACACAGGCGAGGCCGTGCCGCGGAAAAAACCCCACCCCGGCCCTCCCCGAAGACGGGGAGGGAGGAATCGCGGCGCTGTTACGGCATAAGCGCGCCCGCACGAGGCCATCACCCGCCGGCGCTCTGCACCTTGCCCCACGTATCGCGCAGCCCGATCGTGCGGTTGAACACCGGCCGGCCGGGTGCGGAGTCCGGGTCGCGGGCGAAATAGCCCAGCCGCTCGAACTGGATCGCGGCGGGCGAATTGTCGGCCGCAGCCGCGGGCTCCACTTTCGCATCGGACAGCACTTCGAGCGAATTGGGATTGATGTCGGCTGCGAAGTTGCCGACGTCGGGATCCGGCCTGGTGAAGAGCTGATTGTAGAGCCGTACCTCCGCAGTCACGGCGTCGGCGGCGCTGACCCAATGAAGCGTCGCCTGCACCTTGCGGCCGTCGGGCGCATTACCGCCGCGCGTTGCCGGATCGTATGTGCAGCGCAGCTCGACCACCTCTCCGGCGGCGTTCTTCACCACCTCGCGGCAGGTGATGAAATAGGCATAGCGCAGCCGCACTTCTTTTCCGGGCGAGAGGCGGTAGAACTTCTTGGGCGGATTCTCCATGAAGTCGTCGCGCTCCACATAGAGCTCGCGGCCGAACCGCACGCGCCGACTGCCGGCGCCGGGATCGTCCGGGTGATTGACGGCTTCAAGCTCCTCGCTCTGCCCCTCGGGGTAGTTCTCGATCACGACTTTCAATGGCCGCAGCACCGCCATGCGGCGCAGCGCCGAGGCGTTGAGCACCTCGCGGATGGCATGTTCGAGCATCGCGACATCGACCACGCTGTTGGCTTTGGCGACGCCGATGCGGCGCACGAATTGCCGCAGCGCCTCGGACGGCACGCCGCGACGGCGCAATCCCGCGAGCGTCGGCATGCGGGGATCGTCCCAGCCCGTGACATGGCCGCCGCGCACCAGCTCCGTCAGCACGCGTTTCGACAGCACCGTGTAGCTCAGATTGAGCCGGGCGAACTCGTACTGGTGCGGGCGCGACGGCACCGGAAGATGCTCGATGAACCAGTCGTAGAGCGGCCGGTGATCCTCGAATTCCAGGGTGCAGATCGAATGGGTGATCCCCTCGATCGCGTCCGACTGGCCGTGCGCGAAGTCATAGCTCGGATAGATGCACCACGCATTGCCGGTGCGCGGGTGGTGCGCATGCAGGATGCGGTAGAGCACCGGATCGCGCAGGTTGATGTTACCGGACGCCATGTCGATCTTGGCGCGCAGCACGCGCGCGCCGTTAGGGAATTCGCCGGCGCGCATGCGGCGGAACAGGTCGAGGTTTTCCGCAACCGTACGGTCGCGAAACGGGCTGTTGCGGCCGGGCGCGGTCAGTGTGCCGCGACTGGCCCGCATCTCGTCCTGGGACTGGTCGTCAACATAGGCGAGCCCTTCGTGGATCAGGTGCTCGGCCCAGGCGTAGAGCTGCTCGAAATAATCGGACGCGTAGTAGAGATGGTCGCCCCAGTCGAAGCCCAGCCAGTGCACATTGGCCTTGATGGCGTCGATGTATTCCTGCTCTTCCTTGGTCGGATTGGTGTCGTCGAACCGCAGATTGCACTGGCCGCCGAATTCCTGCGCAATGCCGAAATTGAGGCCGATCGATTTGGCGTGGCCGATGTGAAGGTAGCCGTTCGGCTCCGGCGGAAAACGGGTGATGATCTTCGGGTGGCGCCTCGCTTGCAGGTCGGCCACTACAATGTCCCGGATGAAGTCACGCCCGGTTTCCGAAACTGCTTCAGCTGCCGTCATAATCCTGGGATTCCCGTTTCCATTCGCAGTGAGCCGCTGAGAGCATTTTCGACCAGGGCTGACACGCTATGCTGTCATCGCCCGGCTTGACCGAGCGATCCAGCAAACCGCCCGTGGGTTACTCGATTGTCCGGTCAAGCCGCGCAATGACACCGCTAGGATCAAGGCCCTATCGAACAACGCTCTCAAGACGCCCTGCCCTTACACGAAGGAACCGCAGGGGTCCAATCTTTGCATCGGGCCGCGCGCCTTTTACATATAGCCGTGCGCCTCCACATATGTGAGGCTTGGCGAAACGGCTGTTTGCGAATTTGCCGTGACGCGCGCTGCCGTGCCTTGTACAGGGGCAAAAACCCAATCAACCGCCTGAGATTTTACGATCCGATATGACCACCCCCATCGTGACACGCTTCGCGCCTTCGCCCACCGGCTTCCTTCATATCGGGGGGGCGCGGACCGCTCTGTTCAACTGGCTTTACGCGCGTGGGCGCGGCGGCCAGATGCTGTTGCGGATCGAGGACACCGACCGCGAGCGCTCCACCAAGGAAGCGATTGCCGCCATCCTGGACGGGCTCGCCTGGCTCGGCATCACATGGGACGGCGGCACCGTATACCAGTTCTCCCGCGCCGCACGGCACCGTGAGGTAGCGGAGCAGCTGCTCGCCGCCGGGCAGGCCTATCGCTGCTACGCTTCCCAGCAGGAACTCGACGAGATGCGCGAACGCGCGCGGCGCGAAGGCCGCGCCAAGCTCTATGACGGGCGCTGGCGTGACCGCGATCCCTCCGAGGCGCCACCCGGGGTCAAGCCGGTGATCCGGCTGCGGGCGCCGCTCACCGGCGAAACCGTGATCGAGGACCAGGTTCAGGGCCGCGTGGTGTGGCAGAACGAGAACCTCGACGATCTCGTGCTGCTGCGCTCCGACGGCACGCCCACCTACATGCTGGCGGTGGTGGTCGACGATCACGACATGGGCGTCACCCACATCATCCGCGGCGATGACCACCTCACCAACGCAGCGCGACAAACCCAGATCTACAAAGCACTCGGCTGGCATGTGCCGGTGATGGCGCATGTGCCGCTCATCCACGGACCCGATGGATCGAAACTGTCAAAGCGGCACGGTGCACTCGGCGTCGATGCCTACCGGGCGATGGGCTATCTGCCGGCGGCGCTGCGCAATTATCTGGTGCGGCTGGGCTGGAGCCACGGTGACCAGGAAATCTTTTCGACCGAGGAAATGATCGCAGCGTTTGACCTGCCGCAGATCGGGCGTTCGCCCGCGCGTTTCGATTTTGCCAGGCTCGAAAGCCTCAACGGCCACTACATCCGGCAATCTCCCGATGCCGATCTGGTGTCCGCGATCGAGCATCTGCTGCCGCATCTCGCAAACGGCGCCGGGCTTGCGGCAAAATTCACGCCTGATCTCAAGGCGAAGTTTCTGGCCGCAATGCCGGGGCTTAAGGAGCGCGCCAAGAACCTGGTTGAACTTATCGACAGCGGCCGGTTTCTCTATGCGGAACGTCCGATTGCGATCGACGAGAAGGCAAAGCCGCTGCTCAATCCGCAGGCCTGTGCGATCCTCGCCGAATTGCTTCCGGACCTGTCAAAAGTGGAGCCATGGACCGCGCAGGCAACCGAAAATACCGTTCGGGCATTTGCGGAACGCAAGGATATCAAGCTCGGCGCGGTGGCGCAGCCATTGCGAGCGGCACTGACGGGTCGCCCGACCTCGCCGGGAATTTTCGAAGTGCTGCACGTGCTCGGCAAGCAGGAAAGCCTCGCGCGCTTGGCCGATCAGGCATGCTGCACCGCGTAAACAATTTCGCGTGACCCCCTTGCGAGGTGAGTGCCGACGATACACTATGCACGTGCAGTTTGTATCGAAGAACCGGAAGAAACTGATACCTGCGACGCGACGGGGAGGCGGTGCTTTTCAACCAGCAACGGACGATCTTGCGGCGCACAAACGAATGCGGTACCCAAGCGGAATCTGCGTATAGTATAGGCTCGGCGCTATGAGGGGGCCACCTCGCGCCGGGGGGTTGACCAGCAACAGTGCGGCGCTAATCTCATCGGGGAAACCAGCATGGACGCACGTCTCGACGGTGCCAACACCAAGACCGGCACTCTGACTCTTGGAGACAAGAACTACACATTCCCGGTGTATGAAGGTACCCTCGGGCCGGACGTGATCGACATCTCCAAGCTGTACGGTCAAGCCAACGTCTTCACCTACGATCCGGGCTTCACGTCGACGGCGAGTTGCGAGTCCAAGATCACCTTTATCGACGGCGACGAGGGGGTGCTGCTCTATCGCGGGTATCCGATCGAGCAACTTGCCGAGCACGGCGATTTCCTGGAAACCTGCCATCTCCTGCTTTATGGCGAGCTTCCGACCGCCGCGCAGAAACACGACTTCGATTATCTGGTGACCCGTCACACGATGGTTCACGAGCAGATGAGCCGGTTTTTCCAGGGCTTCCGGCGCGATGCGCATCCGATGGCCGTGATGGTCGGCTCGGTGGGAGCATTGTCGGCGTTCTATCACGACTCCACCGATATTTCCGACCCGGTTCAGCGCGACATCGCCTCGATCCGCATGATTGCGAAACTGCCGACGCTCGCCGCCATGGCTTACAAATATTCAATCGGCCAGCCGTTCATCTATCCAAAGAATGACCTCGAGTACGCGGCGAATTTCCTGCGCATGTGCTACGCGGTGCCGTGCGAGGATTACAAGGTCAATCCGGTGCTGGCGCGTGCGATGGACCGCATTTTCATCTTGCACGCCGATCACGAGCAGAACGCGTCGACCTCGACGGTGCGATTGTCGGGTTCCTCGGGTGCCAATCCCTTCGCCTGCATTGCGGCTGGTTGCGCCTGTCTGTGGGGACCGGCCCATGGTGGCGCCAATGAGGCTGCGCTGAAAATGCTTGCCGAGATCGGCACCGTCAGCCGCATCCCGGAGTTCGTCAAGCGGGCCAAGGACAAGAACGACAGCTTCCGGCTGATGGGCTTCGGCCATCGGGTCTACAAGCACTATGATCCGCGCGCCAAAATCATGCAGAAGACCTGCCACGAAGTGCTCAACGAAATGGGCATCAAGGACGATCCTCTGCTCGACGTCGCCCTCGAGCTGGAGCGGATCGCGCTGCACGACGACTACTTCATCGAGAAGAAGCTATATCCGAACATCGACTTTTATTCAGGCATCACTCTCAAGGCGATGGGTTTCCCGACCACGATGTTCACGGTGTTGTTCGCGATCGCCCGCACCGTCGGCTGGATTGCACAATGGAAGGAAATGATCGAGGACCCGAGCCAGAAGATCGGGCGACCGCGGCAACTCTATACCGGCCAGACACAGCGCGAGTATCCACCGATCTCGCGCCGGAAGTAATATCGAGCGCAGGCCGTCTCCCTCTCCCGGCTTGCGGAGAGAGGTGAAGGGGTGCCGTCTCAAAATGCGATTGCTCCGCCACACCACAAGCGGGTGCTGGCGGCGAATCTCGTCGCACCTATTCGTGGGCCGCATGCCGCCCCGTGGCGTGACGCGGCGGTAATTTGCGGGAAAGCGCGATGACTTCGGCCGCTGCGCGCTCGCTTGGCGCCCGGCCGCCAATCTCCATGATGGTGTCGAGCCTGGCAAAGGCTTCGCATTGGCGCCGCCGTTGCGGCGTATCACCGACGATTGCTATGAGCGCATCGGCAAGATTTTTCGCTGTCGCCTGCCATTGCAGCAGCTCCGGCATGACCATCTCGCCTAAGATAATGTTGGCAAGACCGACCGTCTTCACCTTCACCATTGCACGGGCGATCAACTCTTCCACCAGCGTGACCTTGTAGGCAACGATGGTCGGGACCTGGGCGAGCGCGAGCTCGAGCGTCACGGTGCCGGAGGCGGCCAGCGCGGCGCGGGCTTGCCGGAACGCCGCCCATTTCTGCGCCGGCTCGACCACGATGCGGGGCGCGGCCGGCCATGCCGCCGTGTCGCGGCGGATGCGCTCCGCGAGATGCGGTACGGTCGGCAGCACAATCTCGGCCGCGCCGAGACGCCGTTTGGCAAGACCGATCGCAGCCCCGAAGGTCGCGAGATGACGCCTGATCTCACTGCTACGGCTGCCGGGCAGCACCAGCAGCAACGGCGGTTCGGCCGCGCGGCGCGCGGCCTCGTCAGAACTCGGCCGCAACGTCGTTACGGCCTCTGCGAGTGGATGACCCACGAAGCTGCAGGGCGGCCCGCCGAGCCGGTGCATCGCTTCGGGCTCGAACGGCAGCAACGCGAGCACGTGGTCCACATAATGCCGCATGGCAGGCGCGCGCCCTGGTCGCCACGCCCACACGGTCGGCGACACATAATCGACAATTGGGATATGCGGCGCCGCGGCGCGCACCCGTCGCGCCACTCGATGGGTGAAATCCGGGCTGTCGATGATGACGAGTGCATCAGGCTCGCCCGCAATGACGGCGTCGGCGGCCTCGCGGATGCGACGCAGAATGAGCGGCAGCCGGGCCGGGATGGCGGAAAACCCGTTGATGGCAAGCTCATCGATTGGGAACAGAGTGCGCAGGCCGCGTTCCGCCATTGCGCCGCCGCCGACACCGGAAAATATCACTGGTGCCGGCGCGAGCGCTTGCAGGGCGTCCATCAGAGCCGCACCGAGACGGTCACCCGATTGCTCGCTTGCGATCAGAAAAATACGCATTCCCGAGGGATCGTCGCCCGATCGTTGGCCATCCCGCGCGGGCATGCGGTTCATGCTGGCGCCTCCGGACTGAGGCACCCGACCACGAACAGGCCCGTGCGGTCGGCGACTTCGATCAACCGCTGTGGCTCCGCCACGATGGTGGCGCGCGCGGCCACAGCGATGCCAGCGAGGCCCGCCCGTGCAACCCGCGTAACCGTATCAGGTCCGATCGATGGCAGGTCGAACCGGAGGTCCTGGCGATGCTTGGGAGCTTTGACGAGCACGCCCGCGCCGGCCGGAACCGCGATCCGGCCAGCCTCACGCATAACCGCGATGCGCTCCAACATGGCGTCTGTGCCTTCCGCAGCCTCGACCGCCAACACCCGCCGGCCGGAGACGACGACGGCTTGACCCACATCGAACGCGCTCATCGCGGCCACCAACGCGAAGCCGTGCCGGATGTCGTCCTCGACGGTCGCGCTGGGCTGGATCCGCCCAAGCGGGCCGGCCGGTGCGGTGATGTCCGGCGCCGCCTCGTGAGCGCCAATGATCCGAAAGCCGCTGTTCTCGAACAAGCGGCCCACACCGGACAGCAGATGATCGTCGCCGCCGCGAAACGAGCGGATGATCAGAGGCATCTGCATGAGGGTCGCCCAATCGAGGCGCAGTTGCCAGATCGACGGCCTGATCAAGCCGCCCACAAAGACCAGTTCGCCGCAACGCTCCTCGCGGGCGAGCCGGCAAACCCGTCCAAGTTGACCGAGTGCAATCCAATGATGCGAATAGGCCTCAACGGCTGCTGCGTCAGCCCATCCGCGCAGCGGAAACAGAACGATCCGCCGTCCGCGGCGCATGACCGCATCGGCTACCGCATACGGCACCGCTCCGCTGCCGCAAATGATGCCGAGCGCGCCGATTTTTGAATCGGCCTGCGTCTCGGTGCGCTGATCTCTCAGCGTGTCAAATGGGACTTCGTCGGAGCGGATTCCGGTCATATCGACGATTTCTGTAATCCCCCTGTGTCGTTCCGGCAACAGCGGGAATCCAATATTCCTCAGCGTCGCCAGGGCTACTGGATTGCCGCTTTCGGGAGCGATGACACGACCTGTGTAATTGCATCGCACCGAATGTCGACGCCCGTCACGCGTCCTGTTCCGCGCTGGTGCTGGTGCGGCGAATGGCGTTCGCGAGCGGCCTCGTCCCGCTACGGATAAAGGCGAGAATGCTGCCGACCAACCGATCGTCCGCACACTTTTCCTCGGCCCGCGCCAAACGATCGCGAAACATGCCGTCGCCGAGAAAGAGAGCCCGATAAACCGCGCGCAGGCGCAAGATCTGGGGCCCGGCAAAACCGCCGCGCCGCAATCCGATCACGTTGATTCCCACCAGATTTGCCAGCGGCCCCTGCGCCATACCCCACGGAATGATGTCGGCGCGAACGCCGCTCAAGCCGACGATCATGGCACCCTCCCCGATGCGAACGAACTGGCGCACCGCGGCCTGGCCGCCCAGAAAACTCCGGTCGCCGATACTGACATGGCCGCCGAGCACCGCATTATTGGCAAACGTGACGTCGCTGCCCACCTTGCAATCATGGGCCACATGCGAGCCGGCCATGAGAAAACAACGATCGCCGATTTCGGTCACGCCGCGATCGTCCTCGGTACCGGTGTTGATGGTCACGTTCTCGCGAATATCGCAGTCCGCTCCGATCACCAGCCGGGTCGGGCCGCCCCGATATTTGCCTGATTGTGGTGGCGTGCCGAGCGAGGCGAATGGATAGACTATGGTGCGCGCCCCAATGGTCGTGTGGCCGGCGACATGTACGTTGGCGATCAGGCGGCACCCCTCGCCCACAATCACATCGGGGCCCACCACGCAGTATGGGCCGATCGATGCGCCATCCCCAATCCGGGCACCCGGCGCGACACGTGCCGTCGAATCAATCGCGCTCATCACCGGCTCACAAGTTGTGGATGATCGCACCAACCTCGCCTTCGGCCACGATCCGGCCGGCAACTCTGGCTTCGCCGTGGTACCACCACATGTTCTTGCGCCTTGCGGTCTTGGTCATGTGGTATTCGACGGTATCGCCCGGATAGACAGGCTTGCGGAACTTTGCCTTGTCGATAGTAAGGAAATATGGGGCGACTGCCGCTCCTTGTCTCCCAACCACTTGTATGCAGATAACGCCGGCGGTCTGGGCCATGCCTTCGATCAACAGCACGCCGGGAAATATCGGGTTGCCCGGAAAGTGTCCTTGGAATTGCGGCTCGTTCGCGGTTACGTTCTTGATTCCAATTGCGAAGTCGTCACCCCGAATGGCGACGATGCGATCGACCATCAGGAACGGGTATCGATGCGGAATGGTACGCAGGATTCCCGCAATATCGATCGCTTCAAGCGTACTGCCGACTTCATTCATATCCTCAAACCCTAGCGCGACTCGCTATGTTCGCCATCCGCCTTGTCCGATGTAGGCTCGCGCGACGCCAACCGCTCCAGCAGAAAGACTTCCCGCATCCACTGCTTCACCGGCTTCGCCGGAAAACCTCCATAGCGCGCCCCGGCGGGGACATCGCGGGAGACGATCGACGTAGCGGCAATCTGCGCCCCCTCCCCGATGGTGACGTGATTGTTCACACCGACCCGGGCGCCAAGCACGACGAAATCCTCAAGTGTCGCGCTGCCTGAAATTCCAACCTGAGCGACCAGCACGCAATGCCTTCCAATGGCGACATTGTGGCCGATCTGCACCAAGTTGTCGATCTTGGTCCCTTCGCCTATCACGGTATCGCGGTTGGCGCCACGATCAATCGTGCTGCCGGCTCCGATTTCGACGTCATCCTGAACGATGACGCGGCCGATCTGCGGCACCTTCGTATGCGAGCGCGCACCCAGCGCATAACCAAAGCCGTCCTGGCCCAGACGACAACCTGGATGAATGATCACCCGGTCACCGATCAGGGTATGCAGGATCGAACTCTGCGCGCCGATTGAGCAATGGCGTCCAATGCGAACGCCCGGCCCGACCACCGCATTGGCGCCCACCGCCGTGCCGGTACCGATTTCCGCGCCGGGTCCGACCACAACTCCCGGATCGAGCGAAACGCCGGTTTCTAGTCGAGCCGCTGGGTGCACGTGAACGCCGGGCGCAATGCCGCTGGCCGCGAAGATCAACGACGGTCGCAGCGAGTCCGGAAACAAAGTTCGCGTGACGGCGACGAACGCCAGATAGGGCTCGTGGGTCGTCAGCACCGCAACGCCAGGCCGCGCCCTTTTTGCAAACCGCGGCGCAAGAAGGCAGGCGCCCGCGTGCGTGCCGGCCAACTCGTCCAGGTATTTCGCATTATCGAAAAACGTGAGGTCGCTTGCGCGGGCGGAATCGAGCGGCGCGATGTTAGTAATGACACGGCCGAGCGGCACGTCGTCACCCGGTTGCGCCCCCGTGATGGCCGCGATTTCAGCTATCGTCAGCGATTTCGCGCTTTTGAAGAACAGCGGCTCGGTCATCGGATAACGGACGTCAGATGACAGATGACGCGATCTTACATCTGCCATCCGACATATAAAATCTGTCCTCTGTCATCCGCTAGAATCTGGTGCCGCCACCGAACCGGAATATCTGCGTGTGGTCAAATGGTTCCTTGGTGAGCGCATAAGCCAGGTCGAACCGCAATGGGCCAAACGGAGAATCCCAGATCAGGCCCACGCCGACCGAAGACCGGATGCCGCCGTTGCCGCTCGGCGTCAATGTTTCATTGGTCACATCCCAAGAGGTCGGCCCTACGTAATTCATCAACTGACCCGCGTCGGCGAATATCGCAAACTTCATCCCGAAATCTTTTGGCGCAAAGAACAGCGGCGTCTGAAATTCTACAGTGGTTGCCCAGTAGAGCGAGCCGCCAAGGGCGTCGGCTTGGCTGAAGCCGAACGGTATTTGCGTGAGGTCTCGCGGTCCAAACCCTGCTGGCGCAAATCCGCGGACCAAGTTCGGCCCACCCTGGAAGTGATCGAGCATGCGCAGACCTTCGCCACCCCATCCCGTGGCATAGCCACCCTGGACACGCCACAGACCGACGATGTCCGGAAAGATTTCATTATACAGCCGCGAATCGATCGTCGACTTGACAAAGCGCACGTCGCCGCCGGCTCCCGCACCGTCCTGCTTGAATTCGACGAGCAGACCGTTCGTTGGGTTCTTGTTGTTATCGAGCGTATTGTAGGCGAGCGTGTAGCCGATCGACGACACGAAAACAGGCCCCTGCGCTAGTTCCTTCCGCACCGCCAGCGAGGCTTCGCCATCCTGGAAGCAGTTCATCGCAAACGGCCCGCCGATCGCGGGATTATTCTGCTGGTCCGGAGTCGGAAACGTCGTAACGCCGTTCGGATCTCTGTCGTTGCAATTGTTCAACTGGGACGGCAGCGATATCTCCTGCCGATAGGCAGTATACCGCACTTGGGTCGATATGTTGTCCGTGATCGGAATGCCCAGTTTCATGTCGCCGCCGATCGTCTTCGACAGATAGGACAAATACAAGCTCGATGTGGTCTGCTTGAAGAACAGATCCGTCCCAAAAGCCAAACGGTTGTCGAGGAAATACGGCTCAACGAAGGATAAATCGAAACCGCGCGCACGTTGCCCGTACTGCACCGCGACCTTCGCCATCTGCCCCCGGCCGAGCAGATTTCGCTCGCCGAGCGAGACTTCGCCGATAATGCCGTCCGCTGTCGAATAGCCGCCCGCGAACGAGAACTCGCCTGTGGACTGCTCTTCGACCTCGCAATTGATAATGACGCGGTCGGGCGCGGAACCCGGCTCGTTGGTGATTTTCACCGTCTTGAAGTAACCCAGATTCTTGATCCGGCGTTCGGCGCGATCCACCAGCGCCCGGTTGTACGGGTCGCCTTCGACGATGTCGAATTCGCGGCGAATCACATAATCGCGGGTACGGGTGTTGCCCTTGATATTGATGCGCTCAACGTAGGTGCGCGGGCCTTCCTCGACCACAAAGGTGACATCTACGGTGCGGTTGGCGACGTTGCGCTCGCCGCGTGGGCGCACGGCCGCAAAAGGATAGCCGCGCTTCGCTACCTCAATCGTTGTGTCTTCCACCGATTTCTCGATCGCGTCGGCATTGTAAACCTTACCGGACTCAACGCGCAGCTTGTAGCGCAGCGATTCGGGAGGAACCGACGGCACCGCGGACACGATGTTGACAGCGCCGAAATGATACTGGATGCCCTCGTCGATGCTGAAAGTGATGATGAAGCCCTTATTCTCCGGATCGTATTCGCCGACCGCCGATACGATGCGCACGTCGGCAAAGCCGTTTCTGAGATAAAAGCGCCGCAACAGATCACGATCGACCTCGATCCGGTCGGCATCGTAGACGTCGTTCGATCTCAGGAAGCTGAGCCAGTTGGTCACGCCCGTCTTGATGACGTCTCTGAGGCGGTAATCGGAATACGCATTGTTGCCGACGAAGACGATCTTTTCGACGCCGGTTTTTACGCCCTCGTTGACTTCGAAAACAAGATCCACCCGGCCGTTCGGCAGTTCAATGATTTTCGGCTCGACCCGAACGTCATAGCGCCCGTTGTGCTGGTAGATCTCGATGATTCTCTGCACGTCGTTCTGAACCAAAGCGCGCGAAAATGTCCCCCGCGCCTTGGATTGAACCTCGGCGGAGAGCTGCTCGTCCTTGACCTTCTTGTTGCCCTCGAAGGCAACCCGATTGATGACCGGGTTTTCCACAACGGTTACAAGGATTCGTCCGTTGCCGGGCGTGATACGGACGTCCTGAAAAAGACCGGTTCCATAGAGCGCCTTAAGGGCGGAATCGACCTTGGCCGAATCCAGACGCTCGCCTCCGCTGACCCGGAAATAGGAACGAATCGTATCAGCCTCGACGCGGCGGTTCCCTTCGACATCGATACGCGTCTGGGCAGACTGCGCGATGCCCGCCCCGGCGGTCCCGATTGAGACCACGGCGGCCCCAAACACGCCCGCACACAGCAACGCGGCGGCAACCCCAATCCTTGCCAGACGTCCCCGCCGTAAGCGTACGCTCATTCCCATCCCCAAAGCGTCCCCATTCCAAGCTCTGCCAACCGACCAAGGAATCCCTCATCGCTTTTTACAGGCTTTCCCCCCCGCTGCAAACAAAGACTTCCCCTTCCTTCCCGTTTACTTTCATGATGTTGCGCTACGGCCACTGGTCATGATCGCATCACGAGCGAGCGCAAATCGTTGAACGTCGCAAAGATCATTAACATTAAGACGATAGCAAGGCCGATCCGGAATCCGACCTCCTGGGCCCTTTCGGACAGCGGTCGCCCCCGAACGGCCTCGATCGAGTAGAACAAAAGGTGACCGCCGTCGAGCAACGGAATCGGAAATAGATTGAGGAGACCGATCGAGACCGACAGGAGTGCGGTCAGGTGAAGCAACGGGCCGAATCCGAGCTTGGCCGCCTCTCCGGAAATCTGAGCAATCTTAATGGGACCGCTGATCTGGTCAGCGGATTGCTTCCCCACCACGACGTCACGGAGATAAGCCATGGTGGTCGAAACCACGAGCCAAGTCTCGTCGGCCCCCAGCCGGACGGCCTCCAGCGGGCCGACCGGATCGGTTTTAACGTCGCCCGGCTCGTTCGAGCGCGTGATCCCGAGCATCCCTTTCTTGTCCTTTTCGGCCGGGGTCGCCTTGAGCGTGAACAAAGCCGCGCCGCGCTCGACAACGATCGTCAGGGTCGCGCCGGGGCTGAAATTGACGATTCGCTGGACGTCGCCGAAATTGTCGATCTTCCTGCCGTCGATCGAAACGATGATGTCGCCAACCTTGAAGCCCGCAGCCGCCGCGGGGCTATTCGGCTCGACCGCCGCAATCCGCGGGATCGCGGTGGTCTTGCCGTAAGACATGAAAACGCCGGCAAAAAGCACGATGGCAAGGATGAAATTGGTAATCGGGCCGGCCGCTACGACTGCCGCGCGTGCAGACACCGGCTGGCCCGGAAAGCTCTGTTTTCGCTCTTCTTCCGTCATTGCCGCCAGCGTGGCCGCGCTCGGCACGCTGGCCTCGTTTTCATCGCCGAAGAACTTCACGTAACCGCCCAGCGGAATGGCGGAAATTTTCCAGCGGGTGCCGCGGCGATCATAAAAGCCAACCAGCTCCGGCCCAAACCCGATCGAGAATACCAGCACCTTGATGCCGCACAGGCGCGCCACCAAAAAATGCCCAAGCTCATGAAAAAACACGATAATCGTCAGGGCGAAGAGAAACGGGACGATCCAGTTCGTGTAGTTGCCGCCGAGGGCCCCAAGACTGGACAACACATTTGATCCCATCAACAACCTCATTCTCAACAGGAGTTACGATCGCCGCAATCTCTCACATCGTCTTTCCGGCGACCGCCGGCAAGAGGCTCTGAGCGAGCGATCTTGAGCTATGGTCGACCGCGATCGCGTCGTCTACATCGACCGGCTCACGCATAATGCCGCGCCCATGGGCGTTGTCGATGGTCGCCTCTACCAGAGCGGCAATTCCGGCGAAGCCAAGACGACCACCGATAAACGCCTGGACTGCAATCTCGTTGGCCGCATTCAATACCGTGGGGGCCCCGTTTTGCGTGACCAGCGCCTCGCGCGCCAAAACAAGCGCCGGAAAGCGCACCGGATCAGGCGGCTCGAAGGTGAGCGTTGCCATCTGCTTGAAGTCGAGGCGCGCGGCTCCCGGCATTCGCTCCGGCCAGGCCAGGCAATTGGCGATCGGGACCCGCATATCGGGTGGCCCGAGCTGAGCGACCATGGAGCCGTCCCGATATTCCACGATCCCATGGACGATCGATTGAGGATGCACGACGATATCGATCTGGCCGGAGCCAAAGCCGAACAGATGATGGGCTTCGATCAGTTCGAGACCTTTATTCATCATCGTCGCTGAGTCGATGGTGATCTTGGCACCCATCGACCAGTTGGGATGCTGCAGCGCCTGCTGCACTGTCGCGGCGCGCATTTCGGCGAGCGACGCGGTCCGGAAAGGGCCGCCGGATGCCGTCAGTATGATCCGGCTGACATCGTCGCGTCGTCCCGCCGAGAGCGCCTGAAAGATCGCGTTGTGCTCGGAATCGACCGGGAGCACGACCGCCCCAGTCTCAGCCGCCTTTTGCATGAACAGCGTGCCGGCGCAGACGAGACACTCTTTGTTCGCAAGCGCCACCGTCGCGCCGCGCTCGACCGCCGTCATGGTGGGCCGCAACCCGGCCGCTCCGGTGATCGCCGCCATGACCCAATCCGCCGGGCGCTGCGCGGCTTCCACGACGGCTTCGGTACCGGCGGCCATCTCGATGCCGGTTCCGGACAACGCGTCCTCGAGCTCGCCGTAGCAGTCCGGCTCGGCGACGACGGCGAATTTTGCCCCCAACTCCCGCGCCACCCGGGCAAGCGCCCCGACATTGCGTTGGGCCGTGACTGCTTCGACACGAAAACGGTCGCGCTGCGAGCGCACGAGATCAATGGTACTGGTGCCGATCGAACCAGTGGCGCCCAGCAACGTGATCGACATCTCGCTCGCGCGAGAAGCTGCTTCGGCCCGTGCAAGCGGAACAACCGACATGGACATCACCTGTGATTTACCACCACAGCAGTCCGCGCGCCGAAGCGTCCGGCCCCCCGCGGATCAGCCCGATCAATGCTGCCATGCCGGCGGCAACGATGAAACCGTCAAGTCGATCCATCAATCCGCCATGCCCAGGAATCACATGGCTGGCATCTTTTACTCCGAACCGGCGCTTGACTGCCGATTCGAACAAGTCTCCCGCCTGAGAAACAATCGATAGCACGAGCGCGACACATGCGGCTGGCAGAAGTGCTGCATTGCCGGCGATCTGGACCACGGCGGCACCGGCGGCAAGCGCACCCAAGGCGCCGCCGACGGCCCCGGACCAGGTCTTTTTCGGGCTGACCTGTGGGGCGAGCTTCGCCCCACCGATCGCTCGGCCTATGAAATAACCCAAAATATCGGTGGCCCATACGACCGCGAACAGAAACAGGATGGCAACGAGGCCGACCTCCTGATCGCGGCGCAACACCACCGGTGCAATAAGCGCGGCGCCGGCATAGGCGACGCCGCCTGCTGCCCACGCGCGACGGCTCGGGGCGCATATTCCGGCAACTCCGGCCGCGCCCGCCGCAAGCAGCATCACAGCAGCGAAGATTTGTCCGATGCCCGCCGTCACCGCAACGATGGCGAGTGCCGCGGCCCCAACCATCCGCACCGCTGCGGCGCCACCGGCAACGATTGCGCTCCACTCCCAGAAAACGCCAAGCGCCGCCGCGGTCCAGAACAGCACGAACGGCCAATCCCCCAACACCACCGCACCGAGCGCGAGCGCCGCCATCACGACACCGGAGGCAACACGCTTGCCAAGCTCGCCTGCGGATTCGGACTGCGTCGGGCCTGTCTCGTTCACGGCATCATGATCCGGCGCAGGCCTTGAGGCCGCCGAATCGACGCTCACGGCGTCGGTATTCCGCGATTGCGTTTTCCAGCGTGGTGCGGTCGAAATCCGGCCAATAGGTCGGAAGGAAAACCAGCTCGCTGTAGGCCGATTGCCACAACAGAAAATTCGACAAGCGCTGCTCCCCGCTGGTGCGAATCAACAGGTCCGGGTCGGGCAGATCCGGTGCATCGAGATGCCTGCCGATGACGTCCGCCGTGATGTCGTCGGGCTGCAGAGTGCCGGCCTTGACCAATGCGGCGATGCGTTGTGCCGCGCGCGCGATTTCCTGGCGTCCGCCGTAATTGAACGCAACGACCAGCAGGAGACCGTTGTTGTTCCGGGTCAGATCTTCGGCCTCCTCCAGGAGGCGCCGGATTTCCGGCTCAAGACCTCGGCGCTCGCCGATGACGCGCACCCGAATATTGTTTTTATGAAGCTCCGCGAGGTCGTTGCGGATGAAGCGGCGCAGCAACCCCATCAGATCCCTGATTTCAGTGGCCGGCCGCGACCAGTTCTCGGAACTGAACGAATAGATCGTCAGAATCTCGATACCCAATTCGCCGACCGCCCGCACCGCGCGACGCAGGGCTTCGACCCCGCGGCGGTGGCCTTCCCCGCGCGGCAGGCCCCGCTCGGCTGCCCAGCGGCCGTTGCCGTCCATGATGACGGCCACATGGCGTGGCGGCTCAACCCCCTCCCTACCCCCCGCTTGCGAGGGAGGGTAGGGAGAGGGCGCGGCCGCGTCCGGCACTTTGGTCGAAGCCGAAGCCTCAGGCATCCTCTTCTCCGGGCGTCGCAGTCCGCACTCAAACCGTCATGATCTCTTTTTCTTTGCCGGCAAGCGTCTGGTCGACTTCGGCAACAACCTGGTCGGTGGCTTTCTGGACCTCGGCGGACATGCGGGTGTGATCGTCTTCGCTGATCTTGCCATCCTTTTCGAGCTTCTTCAGCAGATCGAGCGCGTCTCGCCGCACATGGCGGACCGCCACCCGCGCGGCCTCCGCGTATTTGTGGGCGACCTTGACCATCTCCTTACGGCGTTCCTGATTGAGCTCAGGGATGCGCAGCCGCAATACCTGCCCTTCGGTCGCCGGATTTAATCCAAGATTGGAATTGATGATCGCCTTCTCGACTGCATGCACCATGGCCTTGTCCCAGACCTGCACGCTGAGGAGGCGAGGCTCCGGCACGCTGATGGTAGCGAGCTGGTTGAGCGGCATGTGAGTGCCGTAAGCGTCGACCTGCACGGGGTCGAGCATGCCGGGGGAAGCGCGACCGGTGCGTAGCCCACCAAGCTCCTGCTTGAGCACTTGCACGGCGCCCTGCATACGGCGCTTGATTTCGTTGAGGTCGTAGTTCGCGGTCGCCATCTCGCATCTCCCCGACAGCCGGCCACGTCGAAGCCCCGTAGCCTATCCTCCCCCGCAGGCGGGGGACGGCGGGGCCGGTGTGGCCGTTTTTTTCGTCGTATTTGCCGCGCGCCAGGCGCTCCTTCGGTAGGGTGGGCAAAGCGAAGCGTGCCCACCATTTGCCGCATCCGAGGTGGGCACGCTTGCTTTTGCCCACCCTACAACTGCTTCCGCCTGCTACCAGTTCAGCGTTTTTGAATTTCGAATCATATGCGGTGTCATTCCGGGGCTCCGCCAACGGGTCCGGCCTCCGGCCGGCCCGATGACAGGCTCCGCGGCGAGCCTGGAATCCATAACCACCGGCCGAGGATTATGGATTCCGGGCTCGCCACCTTCGGTGGCGCCCCGGAATGACCGCATTCGCATATGATCGGTTTCATAGAATTCGGCCTACTAGCACACAATGGTCGCACGGCCCGACCCACTCAGCACGGCCTCGATCGCGCCGGGCTCACGTATCGAGAATACGATGATAGGCGTACGGTTTTCGCGGGCAAGAGCAAACGCTGTCGCGTCCATGACCTTGAGTTCGCGCCGGAATGCCTCCTCATGGGTCAGCCGATCGTAACGCTTTGCGCCCGGATCCTGCTTCGGGTCGGCCGTGTAGACCCCGTCCACATTGGTGGCCTTGAGGACGGCATCGCAGCCCATTTCGGCGGCGCGCAAGACCGCCGTGGTATCGGTTGTGAAAAACGGATTGCCGGTACCGCCAGCGAATATCACCACCTTATTATCATCGAGATGGCGCATCGCCCGGGCGCGTTCATAGGTCTCGCAAACCTGCGGCATGGTCAAGGCCGACATCGTGCGCGCCGGGGCCCCGGCGCGCTCGAGCGCGGCTTCGAGCACCAGCGCATTCATGACGGTTGCCAGCATGCCCATGGCGTCTCCCGTCGGCCGCGACACGCCGTGGGCCGCGACCTGGACGCCGCGTAACACATTGCCGCCCCCGACCACGACCCCGATCGTGATGCCGCGGCCGCGGGCCGCCACGATGTCGGCAGCGAAGCGATCGACAGTAGGCTGATGAATGCCGAACGCCTCAGGCCCGCTGAGCGCCTCGCCTGAGAGCTTGACGATCACGCGGCGGTATCTTGGCACGGCCACCCCTCCCGAGCGCGGGCGTCCCGCTCGCTCTTTTGTAGGGCGGGCAGGATGCCCGCGGTCCCGGTGCGCCTCAGGTCTTGCCCGCGGCAGCCGCCACCTCGGCCGCGAAATCCGTGTCATGGCGGTCGATGCCTTCACCGAGCGCATAGCGCACGAAGCCCGTCACCCTGATGGCGCCGCCGACCCTGCCTTCGGCATCCTTCAGCGCCTGGGCGACGGACTTGCCCGGATCATGGATGTAGGGCTGATCCGACAGGCAGACCTCCTTGTAGAAGGTCTTAAGACCGGATTCGACGATCTTGGCAATCATCGCTTCAGCCTTGCCTTGGGCGCGAAATTTGTCGGCCAGGATATCCCGTTCCCGCGCCACCACCTGCGGATCAAGCCCGGCAGGGTCGACGGCCTGCGGATTGGAGGCGGCGACGTGCATCGCGACCTGACGACCGAGCGCCGTCAGTTCGTCTTTCTGCCCCGGCGATTCGAGGGCGACGATCACGCCGATCTTGCCCAGACCTTCCGATACCGCGTTGTGCACATACGTACCCACTGCGCCAGCGTTGACCGAGACCTGCCCGGCGCGGCGCAGCGTCATGTTCTCGCCGATGGTCGCGATTGCCGAATTGATGGCGTCGTTAACAGTAACATCGCCGACCTTGCCGGCCTTGATCGCCTCCACGTCTGTGCCGGCATCGAGGGCGACGTTGGCGATCATGCGCACGAGGCCCTGGAACATGTCGTTGCGGGCAACGAAATCGGTTTCCGAATTGACCTCGACCACAACGCCCTTGAGCCCGCTGACCGCAACTCCGATCAGACCCTCCGCGGCAATGCGACCGGCCTTCTTGGCGGCCTTGGCGAGGCCTTTCTTGCGCAGCCAGTCGACGGCGGCTTCCATCTCGCCGGCGGTTTCGCCGAGCGCAGCCTTGCAATCCATCATGCCCGCGCCGGTCTTCTCGCGGAGTTCCTTGACCATTTGAGCGGTTACGTTCGCCATCGCGGTCATCCTGTCTTACTCGGCGCCCAGTTTCTTGGCCTGGGCGATCCAGCCATCGACGCGCCCCGGCAAGCCAACCTCCTCGCCGACATTGTGGGCGGCCGTGGGGCTGAGGCCGGCGATCTGCCAATAATGGAAGAGGCCGAGGTCGTTGAGCTTCTTCTCGATCGCCGGCGACACGCCGGAAAGCTTCTTGAGGTCATCTGCCACGCCCCGCGGACCGGACAGCGCTTCGAAGCCCAGCCCGTCGGCCTTTTCGGCCGACGCTGGCTCGGCAATCGGCTCCTCGGCGGCGCCGATATCGATGCCCAGATCGCCCTGGGCACGTGAGATCCCGTCGATCGCCGCCTTGGCGACGAGATCGCAATAAAGCGAAATGGCGCGGCCGGCGTCATCGTTACCAGGCACCACATAGGTGATGCCGTCGGGATCGCAATTGGTATCTACAACGGCAGCAACCGGGATGCTGAGCCGACGCGCTTCCTTGATCGCGATATCTTCCTTGTTGGTGTCGATCACAAATACGAGGTCCGGAAGGCCGCCCATGTCCCTGATGCCGCCGAGCGCGCGGTCGAGCTTGTCGCGCTCGCGGGTCAGTGTCAGCCGTTCCTTCTTGGTATAACCCTGGGCCTCCCCGGCGCTGAGAAGCTCGTCGAGCTTGCGCAGCCGCTTGATCGATTCCGAGATGGTCTTCCAGTTGGTGAGCGTACCGCCCAGCCAGCGCGAATTGACGTAATACTGCGCCGATTTCTTGGCGGCCTGCGAGACCGCGTCCTGGGCCTGCCGCTTGGTGCCGACGAACAGAATGCGGCCGCCCTTAGCGACGGTGTCGCTCACGGCCGCGAGCGCGCGATGCAGCAGCGGTACGGTCTGAGCGAGGTCGATGATGTGGATGTTGTTGCGAGAACCGAAGATGTAATTCTTCATCTTCGGATTCCAGCGATGCGACTGATGACCAAAATGAACGCCAGCCTCGAGCAGCTGGCGCATCGAATAATCGGGAAGCGCCATTCATATTCTCCGGTTGTTCCGCCGCGGAACCGTGAGCCTCTGCGGCCCCTTCCCTGCCCTCCCCGCATGCAGGGGAGGGTAGGGAAGGGGGCCGCCGGTCGGCCACCGGACGGCCTTGTGGGCCAAGATCCGCGTGTGAGATGGCGGTTATATAACGGGGGGCTAAAGCGGATGCAAGGTCGGCAGTTTCACGACCGCGTGGACGCGAGAGCGCGCCGCACGGCGTCGGACTCTTTTTTGATCACATGGAGCTGTACCCCGCGCAGCGTCTTCCGGCCTGCCTCGATTCTGCTCCCAATCCCGAACAGTCGCGGCCGATAGACCGAACTGGGCTGCAAATTCGGCCTGACTCAATTTGAGCTCTTTTCGCATCTTACGCACGTCGAGATCGGCGAGCACCGTGCAGCGATCGTATCCGCAAGACCTCCGATCGCGTCGGGGCGGGATCAACGCGATGGGCTACTTCCCGAAAAGTCTCGACCGCACACGCGGCAACTTGACGAGCGCTTTCGCTCGGGCGTAGCCTGCTGCGTTTCCTACCAGATAGCCTTATGGGAGGTCTCTATGCACCGCATGGATAGAACCTCGCCTTATGTGGTCGCTGCGGCATGTGTATGCTTTGCGGCAGGCGGGGCTTTGACTCAGGCGAATGGTCAAGCAGCGGCACCGACGCTGGATTACCCGTTCTTCAAGGAGAAGGTTCAGGCCGTCTTCCTTGCCAAGCGTCCGGGCCATACGCGATGCTTTGCTTGCCATTCGATCAATAACGCCCCGTTCCATCTCGTGCAGCTGTCACAGGGCGCCACGACCTGGAACGAAGAGCAGTCGCGCCAGAATTTCCAGTTGATCCAGAAAGTGGTGACGGCCGGCTACGAAGATAGCCGACTGCTCAAGCATCCGCTCGCCGAACAGGCCGGCGGCGACCCCCGTCACAATGGCGGCCAGCAATTCGCGTCGAAGAACGACCCGGACTGGCAGACATTGAGAGAATGGGTCATGGGCGCGAAGTGAACGGATCTCCTGATGAACCAACGCGCTTCCTGACGTTCGGGAGGAAGCTGGTCGTTGAATAGAAGGATGACGAAGATGACAAGCAAGCAGGCGTTTCGTGGAGGACTCGCAGCCTTGGCTGGGGTCCTTGTGTGCACGGTATCGTTCTCCCTGGCGGCTGCGCAACAATCGAAGCTGCGGATCGTCCAAACCAACAATGCCGGCGATACCGTCTCCATCATTGATCCCGCCACGAACAAGGTGGTGGCGGAGATCCCGGGGGTCGAGGCGGTCCATGGGGTTGCGGCAGCGACAGACGGCAGCCGGATTTACATCACCGAGGAATGGCTGCGAACGCTCACCGTTATCGACGGAAAGACGCTGCAAATAACCAAAAAAATTCCTCTAAGCGGTGTCCCCAACCTTATCGCACCGACGCCCGATGGGCGGTTTCTCTATGTCGCGATCGCGCAGGCGTGGGACGACTTGTCGGCTTTTCCGGAGATCAAGGCCGAACTGAATGGCGGCGTCGACGTGATCGACACCGCCTCGCTTCAGAACATCAAGACCATCCCGATTCGGGGCGGCATCCACGACCTGTATGTGACGCCTGACGGCAAGTATGTGGTCGGCGGGGGCGTCAGAGCCGCCAAACCGGCGCCGAACCTGTTGGACGTCATCGACACGCGAACCAACGAGGTCGCGTGGACTTTGACAATGAGTCCCGCCCCCTCGCCTATGGCGATAACGACGAAACCCGACGGCTCTACCGACAAGATATACGCGCAAAACACGCGTCACGGTTTTTCAGTCATTGATTTTGATACGCATGTGACAACCAATTTCATCAACCTACCCGACATCCCGGCGGCACAACAGAACCCCTTCGGCGGGGTCTCTCACGGCATGGCCATCACCTCGGATCAAAAGACCCTGGTGATTGACAGCAGCAAAAACAGTACTCTCTACGCATACTCGCTGCCGGACCTGAAGCTCCTCGGAGGTGCCGCTCTTGGCGGCAAGGGCGCGAACTGGGTGACGATCTCGCCTGACGACAAGACGGCGTACGTGGCTAACCCGCAAACGAACGACGTGTCGGTTGTCGATATCAAGTCCCTGAAGGAAGTCGCTCGTGTCCCGGTCGGGTTCGCGCCGTCACGCAACACCGCCTGGCTGGCCCCGTAGCCAATCCGAAGATCGCATTGGGTCGCCGAATCTCCTGATTCGGCGACCTTTTCATGAGCGTCGCCCGGGTTGAGCATCCCCCGAATACCGTACTCGGCACCGCTACAGGTCGATCGCGGCTCGCCCTACCACCACCTCTCCGGCGCAAACGTCCCCGCCGCCGCTTCGATCACCGCACCCAGCGAGAACAGCGTCTCCTCATCGAACGGCCGGCCGATCAGTTGCAGGCCAAGGGGCAAACCTTGTGAATCGAGCCCCGCTGGCACCGAAATGCCGGGCAGGCCAGCCATGTTCACCGTCACGGTGAACACGTCGTTGAGATACATCTCGATCGGGTCCGCAGTCTTCTCGCCGATCGCGAAGGCGGCCGATGGCGTCGTGGGCGTGAGGACCGCGTTGACGCCGGCGCGGAAACAGTCCTCGAAATCGCGCTTGATCAGCGTGCGCACCTTCTGGGCGCGCAGGTAATAGGCATCGTAATAGCCGGCGGACAGCACATAGGTGCCGATCATGATACGCCGGCGCACTTCCTTGCCGAAGCCCGCCGCCCGGGTCTGCTCGTACATGTCGATGATGTCACGGCCTCCCACGCGCAGGCCATAGCGGACGCCGTCATAGCGCGCGAGGTTCGACGACGCCTCGGCGGGCGCGACGACGTAGTAGGCTGCCAGGGCGTATCTGGTGTGTGGCAGCGACACTTCGACGATCTCGGCGCCCGCGTCGTTGAGCCAACCGGCGCCGCGTCGCCACAGCGCTTCGATCTCGCCCGGCATCCCCT
>DATGCX010000324.1:0-21989 GCA_035311445.1 Xanthobacteraceae bacterium
CGCCAAGCTCAAAATTGCGTTCTGGGACTACCTCGGCGACCGCCTGGACGTCCCAGGCACGACAGCCATTCCCTACCTGCCGGAAATCATCCTTGCCAGTGCCCGACCGCTCTGATCGCCACGGGCTTTGCCCCTCTTACGGCATCGCGCCGAACCGCTAAGGGTCTTTCGGACGTGAAAGGTTTGTCCGCGCGGCAATGCAACAAGAGCAGATCGTTAACCCCTGTTAATCCATTTCCGCGCCATAAACGCTGCGGCTCGTGCGGCGTACATATGCGGCAAGCGCCAGTGCGATATGCGTCAACGCCATGACTGGCGAGGGCCGAATTTGCGAGGGCGGAAAACGGCGCCCCGCGCCGGAATCGCGGGCGCGATGGCCACCCCGAATCGGTCGACCTTGCTGCCGTCTGGAGGCCATATCCTGGAGGTCATCTCAGCAAACCCCGAGGGACGGCGATCCATCTCAAATCGTTGCTCACGCCGCGAAGAGGACTACATGCTCTATTACAAGAAACGCGACCCTCGCGCACCCAACCACGGCCGACCAGTTCTTCTTGGAAGGACGGTTGAGGCGCTGTCGGGCGCTCGGCTTCCCAAGGGCTTCTTATGATCGAGCCCATGCATGTGCAAACCGACCTACTCGTGATCGGATCAGGCGCCGCCGGTATGTCTGCGGCGGTCGAAGCCGCTCGATCCGGTGTCGCGGTGCTGCTGGTGGACCGCAGTCTGATCGGCCGCGGAGGCGCCACTGTGATGGCGCAGATGACAGTTGCGGTCGCACTTGGATCGCACACGCCGGATCATTGGACCTATCACTGGCGCGATACCATCGAGGCAGGCCGCGGGCTGTGCGATGAAAGGCTGTCGCGGCTTCTGTGCGAGGAGGGGCCGGACTGCATACGCCAGATGGACGCCTGGGGCGTCGGCTGGGCCCGTAGGGACGGCCGCATCATCGCCACGATGGCGCCGGGTCACGATCGGCCGCGCTGCGTCTATGTGGATTTCCTCAATACCGGACCTGCCGTGTCGAAGACCTTACGCACGGTAGTCAATAAAGCCTCCGGCATTCGCAAGGCTGGCGACCTGCTCGTGACCGATCTCGTGAGCCGCGACGGCGAGGTGGTGGGAGCGACAGCGCTCCATCTCACCTCCGGCGCGCCCGTCACGATCGCGGCCAAGGCGACGATCGTCGCTAGCGGCGGGCTGACACGGCTCTACCGCCGCAACAGTGCATCGGCCAACATGGGGGGCGACGGTTATGCGCTGGCGCTGCGGGTGGGCGCGCCGCTCATCGATATGGAATTCGTGCAGTTCTTTCCAATCGGCCATTTAGCTCCACGTTTGATCGGCATGGACCCCATCATGTGGGACCCGTTCCGCTATAAGCTGGGAGGACGGTTGCTCAACGGCCTCGGCGAGGAGTTCACGTCGCGTTACGGAATGCGTGAGGACGGTGCTTATGTACTGACCCGTGATCTTGCAACCTACGCCATAGTGAAGGAAGTGGAAGCGGGCCGCGGCTCGCCCCATGGCGGGGCCTATTTGAGCTTTGAGCATTGCCCAGAACGCGAATTGCGCGCGGCATTCGGACCGGTGATCGACCGGCTGGCGAACAACGCGATCGACCTTACGCGTATGCCCATCGAGGTCGCGCCCATCGCGCATTACCACATGGGTGGAGTCGCGGCCAATGAGCGCATGGAAACCGAAATCCCTGGGCTTCTGGTCGCCGGCGAGGCGGTCGGTGGCGCCAACGGTGCGAATCGCCTGTCCGGCAATGCGGTCACAGAGGCGCTGGTGTTTGGCCGACGCGCGGGGTGCAGCGCCGCCGCGCGTGCCGCCCGGATGACCTCGCAGCCCTATCGGCCGCCGGCAGCCCAGGCCGCGCTCGATCTCCTCGCCGCGAAGGGCGCGCCGGGTATCCCCAATTCAGTGGATATGATCCAGCGCCTGCAGTCTGTCATGGCGGACGATGTCGGACCGTTCCGCACCCAGGAACGGCTCGAACGCGCCATCATGTGCATCGATCATCTTGCCGAGGAACTCGGCGAGCGGCCATTCGGCAACGGCCGGCGCTTCGACATGCGCCGCATCGACTGGTTCGATCTGCGCAACATGCTGCTCATCGCCGGCGTCGTTGCGCGGGCCGCATTGCGCCGCGCCGAAAGCCGCGGGGCGCATCCGCGCGAGGACTTCCCCGGCATGCTGCCCGAATGGCGCGTCAAGCAGGAGGTGCGCTGGCGTGACGGGCGCATTGATTTGGTTTCGGTCTCGCCCGCACAAGGAATGCCCCCTCCCTACCCTCCCCCGCTTGCGGGGGAGGGTAGGGATGGGGCGATCACGCGATTGCGGGTCTGGCGTGGGCTGGCGAAGGAGGCCGGGCGCTTGGAAAGCTACGAGGTCCCGTTCGAGCCCGGCCAGTCAGTACTCGACGCCCTGCGCTGGATCCGGGCGAACCGCGACCCGACCCTGGCGATCCGGTTCTCCTGTATCAATGCCAACGCCTGCAAGGAATGCGTGATGGAGATCGATGGCCGTACGGAATATGCGTGCACGACGCGGCTGGTTCCCGGCGAGATGACGGTGAAACCGCTGTCGAACAAGGCGTTGGTGCGCGACCTCGTCACCGAGATTGCGCCGCCGGCGGAGCGATTCAGAAAACCCTAGCGTCACCATTGCCGGGGTTGACCCGACGATCCATCGGATGAAAGACTGTTTGCGAAGCAGATGGATGCGCGGTCAACCTGCGCATAAGGGGATCATGTCTGACGTTCCCATTTCGATCGCATCCGGCGCGTACGACCGCATCCGCGCCATCCGGGACGGCGTCGTCAAGGTCGCGGGCTGCGCCATCACCTATCATGTGGTAGAGCCGAACCAGCTTTTCGTGCGCAATTTGAAAAGCCAGGAATTCGACGTTTCGGAGATGTCGTTTTCGACCTACATCATGCTGCGTGATCAGGGCAAGGCGCATTACACGGCGATTCCCGTCTTCCTGTCCCGCGCCTTTCGGCACTCCGCAATCTTCGTGCGCACCGATCGTCGCATCGCCTCGCCCGCAGACCTCAAAGGCAAGCGTGTCGGCACACCCGAATATTTCACCACCATGCTGGTATGGATGCGCGGGTTCCTGTCGGACGAATACGGGATAAAGCCGTCGGACCTGCGCTGGCGGGTCGGCCCGCTGGAACAGCCGGCCTCTTTTCCTTTCCCACAAGTGGGAGGGGAGAAGGCATTGCCGGGCGTCGAGACCGAGGCAATTCCGGCCGGCAAGACGCTCTCGGGCATGCTGGCCGACGGGGAACTCGATGCGGTGTTCTCGGCGCGACCGCCGTCCTGTTTCCTCCGCGGCGCAGCTCATGTGGACCGGCTCTTCCCCGACTACCGCACGGTCGAGCACGCTTATTACCTCGAAGCCGGGGTCTATCCGTTGATGCACGCTGTGGGCATCCGCAACAGCCTGGTCGAGCAGCATCCGTGGATGGCCGGAACTCTTTTCAATGCCTTTGCAAAAGCAAAGGAAATCGCGGTTGCCGATTTTGAGAAGCTGTCCGCTTTCGCCGTGACACTACCGTGGGTCGAGGCTGAATACCGCGCCACGCAGGCCGTGCTGGGGCGGGATATCTGGCCTTACGGAGTGGCGGCGAACCGCAAAGCGATTGACACGCTATGCCGCTATCTGCACGAACAAGGGGTCACGAAGCGGCGGATGGCGGTAGATGAATTGTTTGCCCCGCTTATGCCGGAGTGAGCCGCCTTGAGGGCGCATTAGTCTCGGCCCCTCCCGCTGCCCTTTTTCCAGCCTTCCGCCGCGCAACGCCGCATCTCTGCGTCGACTAGGAGGCCCACGATATCGGTCATCTTCTTCTGCGCCTTCCAATCGAGGATGCGCGCTGCTTTCGCTGGATTGCCGCTTGAATAAAGAATATCGATCGGTCGATGAAGCGCCGGGTTGGCGATGACGTGGTCACGCCAGTTGCGGCCGACACAGGCGAACGCCGCAGCCACGAAATCTTCCAGCGTGTGAGTCTCTCCAGTCGCAATGACAAAGTCTTCCGGCGTGGCCAGATCCAGTATCCGGACTATGGCATCGACATATTCCGGTGCCCAGCCCCAATCGCGCGCGCAGTTCAACATGCCAAGCTCGAGCGCGCTGGCGCGACCCGACGCGATCTCGACAACCCCGCGGACAATTTTCTGGGTCACGTACCGGGGCGGTCGCAGCGGCGATTCGTGGTTGAACATGAGCCCATTGCAAACAAACAGGCCGTAAGCCTCTCGAAAGTTTGCCACAGCCCAAAATGCAGCCGCCTTACCGACGGCGTAAGGGCTGCGAGGGGAGAACATCGTGGTCTCGTCGGCCGGCCGCTCCTTGCTGGTGTTGCCGAAGCACTCGCTGGAGCCGGAATTGTAGAATTTCGCATCCAGACAGAGGAAGCGCATAGCCTCCATGACGTTGATCGTCCCATGCATGATGCTGTCGATGGTCTCCACCGGTTGCTCGAACGACAGCCCGACCGAAGATTGCGCCGCAAGATTAAAGATCAAGGCCGGCCGGACATTGTTCAGCACCGTGACAACGCTGCGGAAGTCGCTCAGGACAACCGAATGAAGCGTTACGCGGTCGTAAATACCGAGTCGACGCAGCCCGGTGTAACTGGAAACCTCCTTGTCGCGCGATGTTCCATGAACGTTGAGACCGCGCCGAATGAGGAGCTGTGCCAGATAGGCGCCATCCTGGCCAGATGCTCCAAGAATGAGTGCGGTGCCTTGCTGAGGTTTCATAGTTGGCTATCGGGACTGAGAACCGTGGGTGAGTGAACAGCGGCTTGCAATACGACGATGGCGGGCGATCGACAAGGCGCAACCCGCCACCCGCCGGACAACGGGCTTCAGCGTGCGGCTCAATCCTGATATCACAAGGTCGATACGGTCGCGTTCTGACCGACAAACGACTCGGTGCTCCGTGCAGCCAACGATCGCGAAAACAATGATGTGATCAGAATGGCCTGGGCAGCAACGCCGTCTACTTACCGCATGCGGCTTGCACCGGACGCGAAATGGTTTGTGGTCGGCGCCGCCGTGGGCCTTGCCGCGTGGCTGGCTTTGGTGCCCCTCGGCTTCCTCCTCTGGCAAAGCTTCCTGACACCGGAAACCGCGGAGCACCCGGCGCAGCTTACGTTCGATAATTACCGCACCGCCTATTGGAGCGTCGAAACATTGCGCGTGTTCGGCAATTCGGTCGAATTCGCGATTGGATCGGCGAGCCTGGCGTTTTTTATCGGTACGGTTTTCGCGTGGATCAATGAACGGACCGATACGCCTTTCAAGTCGACCTTTTTCGCGCTGTCGCTCGTCCCCCTGGTCATCCCTGCCATTCTGTTCACGGTGTCTTGGATCCTTCTCGCAAGCCCGAAAATCGGCATCATCAACATCGCCGTCCAGAACTTGTTCGCCACCGAGTTGGTCGTCACGAACATCTATTCAATGGGCGGCATGATCTTTGTCGATGGTCTGCATCAATCGCCCCTGGCGTACCTGCTGATGACGGCAGCGTTCCGCTCAATGGACCCCTCGCTTGAAGAATCGGCCCTAATGTGTGGAGCGACGGTGCTGCAAATTGCCCGGCGGCTGACATTGAAGCTTGTTTGGCCCGCTGCAGTAGCGGGCTTTCTCATTCTTTTCCTGCGCGCGATCGAATCATTCGAAGTACCCGCCTTACTCGGACTTCCCGTCGGGATCGAGGTTTACACGTCTTCGATCTACCAAGCTGTCCAAAGCTATCCAAGCGACATCGGGTTGGCATCTAGCTACGGGATGGCGCTCATCGTCATCGCATCGGTGTGCTTTTATGCGCAATCGCGTATGGCCGCCGCAGTCGAAAAATTTTCAACTGTAACCGGCAAAGGATTTCGGCCGCGCGTGATGCGCATCGGCCGGTGGCGCTATCTCGCAGCCGCGACCTTCGCGACCTATCTCGCCATCATTGTCGTCTTGCCCTTCCTGGTGCTGGTGTGGTGCTCGCTGCAAAAGTTTTACGTCGCACCTTCGATGGCAGCGCTGAGGAACGTGACCCTGGACGCCTACCGTGCCGTCTTCGATTATCCGGCTTTCGCGAACGCGGTCTGGAACAGCCTGGTGCTTTCAGTGGCGAGCGCAACTGTTGTGACGCTGACCACGGCGGTGCTGTGCTGGATCGTGACGCGAACCAAGCTTCCCGGCCGGTGGCTGCTCGACAATCTCGCCTCGCTGCCGTTGATGTTTCCGGGTTTGGTCCTGGGGCTCGCCATCATGGTGTGCTATCTCCATGTCGGCATCGGCGTCTACGGCACCCTGTGGATCATGCTCATCGCCTATGTCACCAGATTCATGCCCTATGGGATGCGGTACAATGCGGCCTCCATGCTTGCGCTGCACAAGGAGCTGGAGGAGTCCGCAATGATGAGCGGCGCCTCGTGGGGAGTGACGTTCTGGCGGGTCGTTCTGCCCTTGCTCAAGCCCGGACTCACTGCGGGGTGGATCTATGTGGTGATCGTCTCCGTGCGCGAGCTCTCCAGCTCCATTCTTCTCTACAGCCCGGGATCGGAAGTATTATCGATCATGATCTGGGAATATTGGCAGAACGGACAATCCGTAGAGCTTTCCGCACTGGGAGTGATGTTGATCGCGTCGTTGCTGTGTCTGGTCCTGCTCGAACGATTTGCCAGCCGGCGATTCGGCATCGCGGATCCGGCCGTCTAGAACGCTTCGCGCTGACATCCGCTCAGCGTTACTGGCGGGCTTGACCCGGTAATCCATCTTCATGCGAAGATGGATCTGCGGGTCGAGCCCGGGTGACAGGCGAAGCATGGATCGACCTCATCGCGTCGATCCGGGAGGCGTTCGAAGTCGTGCTGATCGTCAAGTCGCTATGCACAGAATATCCGGGCGATCGCGGCACGGCGATCCAGGCAGCGCATGACGTTTCGTTTACAGTGCCGGATGGAAAACTCTTTACGCTGCTCGGCCCCAGTGGCTGCGGCAAGACCACCACGCTGCGCTCCATCGCGGGCCTCGAAACGCCGACGTCCGGCGAGGTCTGCTTGCATGGAAAGGTCGTGTTCTCATCGGCCGCGGGGGTTTCCATCCCGCCGAGCCGGCGCAATTTCGGAATGGTGTTTCAATCCTATGCCATCTGGCCGCACATGAGCGTGTTCCAGAACGCGGCGTTTCCGCTCGAGGTCAGCCGCCGCAAACCGGGCCGCAAGGAAATCGCCGACAGAGTCATGCGCGTTCTGCGCGCGGTGGCACTGAATGATCTCGCGGATCGAGCTGCCACCAAGCTGTCGGGCGGCCAGCAGCAACGTCTTGCCTTGGCGCGGGCGCTCGTTATGGAGCCGGAGCTTCTGCTGCTGGACGAACCGCTGTCGAACCTCGACGCCAAGCTGCGCGAACGGATGCGCTTTGAACTCAAGCGCACGCAGCGCGAGCTGGCACTCACCACCGTGTATGTTACCCATGATCAAAGCGAGGCCCTTGCCCTCTCGCACGAGATCGCCGTCATGAACGAAGGACGGATCGTGCAGATCGGCTCGCCGCGCCAGATATACGAGCGGCCGTGCAACCAATTCGTGGCCGATTTCATCGGCACCACGAATTTTATCGATGCGCAGGTCATCGAGGAGACTGTGGATGGTCGTTGCCGCGTTGGTACGCCAGTCGGCGCGCTCAATGCTCAGTGTCTTGATCGCCTGCCTCGGAACGAAGCCGTGACCGTGTCGGTCAGGCCCGAAGACGTCGAGCTTTCGGAACAGCCGCCGGAGGGCGGGGATCGAGACACCGTTTGCGTGGGCGTAGTGGATGCTAAGGCATTCTTAGGCGAACACCTGGATTTCCACGTCAGGATCGGTGATCTTGTCCTGCTCGCGCGAGCACATCCTTCGCTCAGAACCCTGGTGGGCGAGAGGATCTTCGTGCGTATGCGAGCCGACAAATGTATCGCATTACCGGCCACATCAGCCGCGAAGGCGTGAATTGCGTGCCGGGGCGGGAATTCGTCTACCTGGGAGGGCCCGCATGGTCAAGAACGCCACTGTCTCGGACGAACTGGCAAACAAATTTGCCACCGAGAAGGACACGCCTTACCTGCGCTGGGTGCGCGAAGAAGGTCTCGATATCATCAGCGCCCATTACGTTCCAAACCTTCGCACGGTGGGGCTGAAGCCATGGGCGCGCCGCGGCGGTGCCGGCGTATTTATCAACCATGAGGCGTCGCGCACCTCGAACGACTGCTATGTATGCGAAATTCCCGCCGGGGGGAAACTTGCGGCACAGCGCCAACTTTACGAGGAGATGATCCTCGCACTCGATGGTCGCGGCTCGACGACCGTTTGGAACGATGCCGGCAACCGGATCGGCTTCGAGTGGAAGGCGGGCGCCATGTTTGCGGTTCCGCTCAACACCTGGCATCAGCATTTCAATGGATCCGGCACGACGCCGGCGCGCTTCGTCGCGGTCACTAATTGCCCGTCGGTGCTCAACCTCTATGATGACCTCGCATTCGTCTTCAATACGGCGCACGATTTCAAGAACCGCTTCGCCGGCGAGCCGGACTATTTCAGCTCCAAGGGAGAACAGAAGGGATTCCTGCTGACCACGAATTTCGTCCCGGATGCTATCAATCTTCCGTTGATCAGCGCCAAAGAGCGCGGTGCCGGCGGCGGCCACATCAGGTTCAACATGGCAAAGGGCACAATTGCGAGCCACATTTCGCAATTCCCGATCGGCACCTATAAGAAGGCGCACGCACACGGGCCGGGCGCGCATGTCATCGTGCTCAGCGGCGAGGGCTACTCCCTGATGTGGCCGGAAGGCGACCCGCCGCACCGTTACGATTGGCAGGTCGGAACCATGATCGTGCCTCCCAACGCGTGGTTCCACCAGCACTTCAACACGGGTCCGACGCCAGCACGCTATCTCGCGTTCAAGCACGCCACGCCGCGCAATGCGCAGGGCGTGCCGATGTCATGGATCAGCCGGCGGCTCGGGGGAATGCAGATCGACTACGCGGACGAGGATCCTGCCATCCGTCGGATGTTCGCAGACGCCCTGTCCAAGCATGGACTGAAGCCGCGCATGGACGACGCATACGAGGCGGAAATCGCCACCTTACCGCCCAAGGCCGCGTGAAGCGGAAAGGGCCGATGTCTCCAGTTGGGTGCAGGGCGCATTAGCGCAGTCTACCCGCCGCGGATCATCGGGGGGCGGACTACGCGGAGTTTATCATCGGATCGGTCAAAAGCCGGCCGCGGTTGTTAATCCGTCCAGCACTCTCACCCCTCGACCGGGATCACGTCGACTGCGGTGGTCAGGCGCTGCTCACCCGACGCCAGGACGACGCCGTCGATTGGGGCCACGTCGGCATAGTCGCGGCCGATGGCAAGCACCACGTGATCTTCGCCGGCGATCAGGGCATTGGTGGGATCGAGCCCCCACCAGCCTGCGGCGCCGCACCACACCTTGATCCAGGCGTGCATGGCGTCGGCTCCGGCGAGGTGCGCTGCGCCTGGGCGCGGCACGGTGCGCAGAAAACCGCTCACATAGGCAGCCGGCAAGCCGAGGCCGCGCAGGCCGGCAATCATGATATGTGCGAAATCCTGACAGACACCTCGACGCAGCGCAAATGACATGGATGGCGTTGTCGTTACCGTCGTGGCGCCCAGCTCATACGTGAAATCGTTCTTGATTCGATGCATCAGCTCCACCGCACCGGCGAGCACTGGGCGGCGTGGCGCGAAGCTCGCGCGCGCATAGTCGCGGATTTCCGGATCAAGCGAGACTTGGCGACTCGGATGGATGAAGTGGACCGGAGAGACCGGCCCAATATTCTCGCTCGCATAGGCTTCGGCGCGTACGCTTTCCCATGGCGGCGATTTGTCCGGGTCTATCGGTTCGACCGCCGTAACGCTGATGCGCGCCGCGAGTTTCAGCGTCAGGGTTTCGTGGGGCTCTTCCAGTTCGGCGACCGTCGTCCAGTTGTGGAAAAAATCGGTCGCTTCGCGCCGGCTGATCGGGATCGGATCAATATCGAGCATGGCTGCCGTGACGCGTTGAAGATCCCGCGTTACCGGCAGCAGGCGCAGCACATGACGCGCCCGCGTGACAGCAGTCTCGTACACATAGGTCGTGGTCTGCCGCACGTCATAGATCATTTTATGGCGCAGAGCATATTGTCACGTTTCGACTGCCTAACCCGCTATAACCAAATTGCTGTGAGCACCATCGATAACTCATATCAGGTCTATCGTGATGCGGAGCGTGTCGCGATGAAGTGATTCACCTTTGTCCGGCACTCGCGGGTCCGTCTTCTTCACATGAGGATAGATTGCCGGGTCAACTCCGGCAATGAGGCCGCATGAATGTCCGCGGGATGCCTGGTTTGCAATCAGGACCGCTTGTTCGGCGCTTAATGGTCTTGCGGTTTGCCGATTGATGAAGCATGTCGAAACTGGGATCCTCAATCCGAAGGAGGCAGCACGATGCCACAGATTGCCGTTATAAACGAGTCAACTGCGATCTCCGACGCCGACGTTGAGAACATGCTGTCTGCCTTCGAGCAGCAGTGGAACAAGGACCTTGAACCGATCTGGGGCGTTGAAGCCGCGACTTTCACCTTTGTTCCGCCGGGTCAGCCACCCGCTACCGGCACTTGGTGGGTAGTATTTCTCGATGACAGCGACCAGGCCAAGGCGCTCGCTTATCATGATCTGACGAACGAAGGCCTTCCGATCTCCAAGGTATTTGTGAAAACCATTCTCGCCGACAACGCAAGCGTCAGTGTCGGAGCGACTCACGAAATCTGCGAGATGGCGGTGGACCCGTGGCTAAACAGCGCCTACCAAGATCCTCAGGGTGTATTCTGGGCCGGCGAAGTCTGCGACCCGGTCGAGGATGACCAATATGGCTACCAGATCGGCAGCATTCTTGTGACAGACTTCGTGACGCCGAATTGGTTCGCGCACCAGTATTCACAGGGTCCCATCGATCTTAAGGGGCACGCCCAAAGCGCATTCGAAGTTCTCAGCGGTGGCTACGCGCAGAAATTCGATCCCCAGCAGGGGTGGCAGCAGGTCACCGGCTCGAAGGCGGCGCATGGCGTGCGGGCCCACGCCGCTCCCGGCTCGCGTCGCGAACGTCGGTTTCGGCAATGGAAGAATTGGGAGCGCAGCCATCCGAACTGGCAAGTGCGCAAGAAAAAGAAATAGGGAGGAATTCTCATGCAGACTGAGCGCAAGTACTGGTTTCCCGCTAAGCGCTACGGTTGGGGTTGGGGCATTCCCGCCGCCCGGCGAGGCTGGCTTGTCTTGACCGCGTTCGCGGGGCTCCTGCTCATTGGCTCTTTGCTCTTTCCGCCCCGGAGGAAGGTCGGTTCGTTTCTTGCGTTTGTCGCCATGCTTTGCGGGCTGCTCGTCGCGGTGTGCTGGGTCAAGGGCGAGCCGCCGCGCTGGCGGTGGGGTGATGACGAACGTGGCTAAAGCCGAGCGGACCGCCAACTGCGACTTACTCATCGAGACGACGGCGCAAAGTGCTCGCCAGGTGCCCCAATCGCCGATCGCAGGCGCCGGTCGATGAACGGGTTGGGCAGAATGAAGAAGGTCGGGACGGAGGCAAAGAGAATGAGACTTAGCGGCACGTACCATTGCGCCAGCACGATCGCGGCTCCGTAGACCAGGATCGGCGCGGAGTGGAGTTTTGCGACGAAGCGCGGCACGGCGGGCGCGATGCCGTCGACCGCCAGGTTCGGCCGTAACGCCGCATAGAGCCACATGACGGTGCCGGCCGTGTTCACCAGCATCAGATTGATGCCGTAAAGCGTAACCGCGAGTTGGCTGTTCGGGTGCTGGCCGAGCAGCGCCGCGGGAAATGGAATGAACACGATGATCAACAGCAGCACGAGATTCAACCATAGCAGCTGCCGATCGACCGCCTTGATGAAATGCAGCATGCTATGATGCGAGACCCAGTAAACGCCGACGATCACGAAGCTGAGCACGAACGCCAATATGTGTGGCGCCATGCTCCACAGCGTCTCAGGCGTCAGCGGCTTGTCTGCCGGAAACCGCACGTCGAGGATCAGCAAAGTAATCACGATGGCAAACACCCCGTCGCTGAAAGCCTCAAGCCTGTTCTTGGTCATGGGAACCTCTCGTTTTCTAGGATGCGAAGCCGAACCGGAAACGTCATCTCGAAAAATTCCGGTCTCGCAAATAGGCTCGTTTTTAGCCGTGCGCCATTCCTGCGCCTGGGATAACATCTATGCATACCCCCGATAAGAAGAGGGCCGCGAAAGGGAGGCTGGCATGAAGGTGCAGCGGGAATTCATTCTGTTGGTGACATTGGCGGCAGCGACTGTGACGCCTGCGCTGGGACAAACGGTGGCGCCTGCGGTTGAGCCGGCCGGTAGCGAGTCACAGAGCGCAGCATCCATCCCGGATTTCTCCGGTGTATGGCGCCACCCTTCGCTTCCCGGATTCGAGCCGCCAGCATCGGGTCCCGGCCCGGTGACCAACCGATCGCGGCGCAATGGCGTGAGCAACTACAATCAGCTGGTCGGCGATTACACCAATCCGATCCTTAAGCCCTGGGCGGCGGAGGTCGTCAAGAAATACGGAGAGATCTCATTAGCCGGCGTGACTTTTCCGAGCCCGGCCAACCAGTGTTGGCCCGAACCGGTGCCGTACATTTACAAGAACTTCGGCATGCAGATGCTGCAGCAGCCGCACCAGATCACGATCCTTTACGACGAGGGACCCGATGTCCGACGTGTGCGCATGAACCAGTCCCATCCCGCGCAGGTGGAGCCGTCCTGGTACGGGGATTCGGTCGGCCACTACGAAGGCGACACGCTGGTGATAGACACCGTGGGGACCAGGACCGATCGGCCCTTCGCGATGATCGACCTGTACGGCACGCCCTATACCGAGAAGCTGCACGTGGTGGAACGCTATCGGCTGCTCGATTACGACGCCGCGAAGGAAGGGTTGGAGCGGGACGCAAAAGAGAACTTCCGGCCCCCCGTGGATATCGACCGTAACTACAGGGGCAAGTACCTGCAGGTCCACTTCACGGTCGAGGATGACGGCGTCTTCACCGCGCCCTGGTCCGCGACCATCACGTATGGTCGTGGCTCTGGCCAATGGCAGGAAATCATCTGCGCCGAAAACAGGCACGAATACTATAACAATAAGGACTCAGATGTCCCGACGGCGGATAAGCTGGATTTCTGAGCGAACGAGAACGGGGTCGCGTAGCACTTGCCGTTGGCGCGCAGGCTCGATTTTCTAACGAAGATGCATATTCCTGTTCGCCGCTGCTGACGCCGCAGGGTGCCGAGGGTGCGATGGGACGCCCGTTGCGGGTCGGCTGCGGTGTGTCAGCGTATGGAGCAAGCAAGTCGGAATCCGTGATTACGGCTGCGATAATCAGGCAGATCCCGCTCGCGAAGAGTCACGCGAGCGCAATCATGCTTCCACATCCAGGATCCACCACGCACAGCTCTGGCTCGACCTCCTGCGTGCTCAACCGCTCCCGATGACTCGTATTCATTGATGCACCATTCCCATACATTACCACTCAAATCCAATATGCCAAAGGGAGAGGCGCCATGAGGGTACATGCCAACTGCCGTACTACGATTGATCCCGCTGTCCTCGGTATTGGCATAGCGAGAATCCCATCCCATTCCCCAAGGATACTGGTAAGTAGCGCAGCCCCCCGTCGCGGCCGCTTCCCACTCCCATTCGGCGGGTAGCCGCACCTCAAACCCCAGGCGGGCGCTAAGCCAACGACAGAAGGCCACCGCGTCGTACCAGGAAGCGTTCTCCGCTGGCAGGTTGGCAGCCCGCTCCGTATCCTCCGGGAGCTCGTTGCGAACCAAGCGCTCCCACCAGGCAGAGTTGGCATAACCATCCGGGGCAGCCAAGAATGAACGGTACTGCGCCCAGGTGACGGGATATTTGGCCATCCGGAACGGCTTCACCGAGAACGTTCCGGCACCATCGCCTAAAGAGATCTCGGCGCTGGGTATTTCGCACCACAGAAGATCCGGCGTACCGTCTGGGCACAGCCCCACCCCGGCACGGTTATCACCGATCTTGGCCAGGCGGTCGCCTATTGCGGCCCGCCGTTGGTGCGGCGTTGACAGGCTGGTGAGTTCCTGCAGTAAGTCATTGCTGTCCAGGAGAAGCAGGAAGCGCTTCTCGGTTTGGTTGAGCTGCGGACGCAGACGGTCGACCATCACGCAAGCCTGGAGCACGCGTTTTTGTGGCCAGAGGTACTCTTCTTTACCTTCTTGCCGTTCCCATTCGGCGGCGGCCTGCTGTAGGCCTCCGAGCATCAAGAGCGCTTCGGAATCCTCTTTCAGCCATTCCTGCAGCGCGCCCCATTGGCGCAGCAACGCCTCGTGCGCTGGTTCAATGACTGTCTCGCCCGTGCCTGGGGCGCTATCCGTGACGAGCAGGCGCGCTTCCACCAGGCAGTTGACGAGGCCTCGCGCCTCCGCCGGTATTTCCGACATGCGCGCGGCCCGCCGCCGAGGTTTGCCAGTTTCCAGATCAATCCTGGCCAGAGCGGGAATCATCACCCGACGCAACAGGCCCCGTCGTGCCGCAGCGTCCTTCGGAACTGTCGGGTCGGCGTTAGCTGCCGTCAGCGCCGCTTCCACCCCGGCTTCAATCGAGCCCCTGATGCGACCAAGGGCGTCATATTCTTTGACCAGGAGGTCACCATCAGCACCATATTCACGATAAAGCCGTTCGAGTGTGAAAGCGAGCAGCGGCAGGGCATCCTTTCCGCCATCCGCCTCGATGTCCGTCAGCATTGCTTCGGTGAGGGCCGGCTCGATCTCCAATTTCCGCTTACCGTCTTTCAGCTTTTTCGCCGGACCCTCGATGATGGTCTGATAGGCACCGCGCGGCATGGCTGGCAGGCCAAAAATTTCCGCGCGAATGCCCTCCAGCGCCGTCTGCAACCGCTCATAGGAATCGGAGCGGATCGTGCACAGCACAATCAGGTTCAGCGTCCTCGCATGGACAAGGTGTTTCAGCAGCACAAGAAAGGTGTGCACCTCCTCGGTACCCTCCGCGAGGAACAGCTCCTCTCCCTGATCAATGGATAGCACGAGTGAAGGAGGCGCCGGCGGCGCTCCCCCGGGAAACGTGGGTGCGCGTGCCTTCCGGGCAAGCTCGTTGAGCAAAGGAAGCAGGGCAGCGGCGCCCTCACTGACCTTTTCCGCAATGTCGGCTCGGTTCAGCGACAGCCCGTTGGCCGCAAGCGCCTCTTGGACGCTATGGATCAACCCAGTCTTGCCCGTAATAACTCCCATTTCGGGTCGGAGAATGGGAAGGGGAAAAAAGTTCACCTCATCACGGCTGAGCCTTGGAATCAGGCCGGCACGCAGGAACGACGACTTGCCGGAACCCGAAGCGCCCAGAATTATCAAAAGCCGAGGCGCCGCCGCTTCCCGCAAGCCCCGGAGCCGGTCGAGAACGACCACAGTCGGCGCTTCACGACCAAAGAAGATGCCGGCATCCTCTGCCTCAAGGGGACGCAATCCCGGGTAAGGCCCCCGGTCCGGCTGATTTTCGGGTGGCCACGCAAAATATCGGGGATCGAGCCCCGTCCTGTTGAGCCCCACCTTCAAACGGACAAGCCCACTTCGCGAGAAAAGGACGTGCTGCTCTTTGCTCAGATCGGGCAGGACGGCGCGAAAAATTTCGTGATCATGGCCGGACGCGAGATTAACGGTCTGCCAGGCTGCAGTCAGAGTCGCAGGCAGATCTGCGCGCGGGACATCCTCTATCAGAACGCCGAACAGGCGCTTGTTAAGCTTTTGCCCGAGGTGGAATTCCTTCTGGCACCAATCTGATTTCAGCCAATCACGACTGACCAGAAATAGAACTGCCTCGCAACGATCCGCCGCCTCGTGCAGTGCCCGCTCCCAACGCTCACCCGCTGCTATGCCTTGCTCGGGATCGAGGTCGAGGAAGGGTTGGTCATCCCACCCGCCCTCTATTATCCAATTCTGCAGCGCAATTGCTGCCGCGTTGTTCGCGCTCGAATGGCTGAGAAAGATACGCGCCATGCCACCTCCTCGGATGGACGCAGCCACACTCTAGCCGCTCTGGACGGTCGTCGATGTGAGCGAGATCACAGTCAAGGAAGGAAGCGATTGAAAAACGGCGGAAACGCCTCCCACGTTCATGGATCACGACGGCAGCTCCTCGCGCGTCTCAGGAGGCTCATTGCGTCCAAGGAATGTGCTGGAGATCGCCTCGGAGAGATGCATCAGGGCCGTTTCGGTCGCCAGAATCAGATTGGCATCGACCCGCGCCGCATCGGCGGTACGCAGCTTGGCCGCGGTCGCCATGGAGATCTGGCGCGGCAGCGATAGCCTGCCGTCGGCCCGCATATGGGGCATCGCGTCGAGATGGCTTTCGATCTGGTCGAACTGGAACGCCACCGAACGTGGATTTGAGGGATCCAGCAACGCTAGATCGATCACTGGCGCGCGCGCCGCCACCATAACGTAGCGCTGCCGATAGGTGATGCGGCTGTCGCAAAGTTCAAGCAAGATATCGAGGCCGCGATCGAGCCGCGCGCCGAACTGGCGCACGAAGCGGCAGGTCACGATGGCGCGTTCAATGCGGCGACCGAGTTCCAGGAAGCGCCAGCCACCGAGCCGCGTCATGTTTTCCTGAGCGAGCCCGGAGAACGACGCGATGATGCGCAACGCCGCCTCTACCCGTTCCGCCATGGCGGCTTCGAAATCGGTCGAACCGCCGAGTGGCGCGTCGCAGGTGGCGACTAATCGCGCCAGGGCCTGCCAAGTGTCCGGAGACAGCCGGTCGCGGATCACCGACCCGGTGGAGCGCGCGGCTCTCGCCAGCGCCGGCACCGAGCCGGGATCGTCGCCGCGCTGCAGCGCAGCCCGGGCAATTGCCACCGGCCGTGTCATCGGCGCATTGTCCGGTACCGCACGCCAGGCCAGCAGCAGAGAGCAGATGGATTCGACGTCGCGATCAGACGGATTGCTTTCGGAAATTCGCGCCAACAGGGCGCGCACCAGCCGCAACGTTCCCTCGGTGCGCTCCACATAGCGGCCGAGCCAGAACAGGTTGTCAGCGGCGCGGCTCGGCAACGTGCCAGAGGCGCGCCGGATCTCGATGCGGTCAGGGCTCGGCAGCAGGGTGGTTGCGACCCAAGGGGTTTTGGATGGAATCCAGACGTCCGCCGTCAGCGCGCCGCGTTGGAGACTGATGGCGTAGATGTCGCCAGGGTCGCCGATACGCACGAAGCCGCCCGGCAGCACGGCGAAGCCGTCACCGTGTCTCGCGAGAAACACCCGCAGGATGAACGGCCGCGGCTCCAGCTTGCCGTTGCGCCACACCGGCATGGTGGAAAGTCGCACCGCCTCTTGCAGCACGATATCGACGCCGCGATCGGCAACCGACTGCAAGATGCGCCGCCGCCGCACGAGTCCGAGTTCGCTGCCAAGCACGCCATCGCCAAGGATTTCGCTCGGCAGCGCGGCAGAATAAGCCGAGGCGACGACCATGTCGTCGAGCCGGTCGCGCATGGCAGCGCACACGGCCCGATCGCCAAGCCACCACGTGGCGATGTTGGGAATAGCGAGCTCACGCCCGTCGATCGCCTGAGACAAGGCTGGAAGGAACGCCAACATGCCCCGCGCTTCTCCAATTCCACTGCCGAGCCCGTTTGCGATCACCACCTTGCGATCGCGGACCGCCTGCACCAGCCCCGGCACGCCGAGCCGCGAGCGCGCGTTAAGCCCGAGCGGATCGCAAAAATCCGCGTCAAGCCGGCGGAGCAGAACCTCTGTACGCCTCAGACCAGAGACCGTGCGGATGAAAACGCCGTTGTCGCGTACCGTGAGGTCCTCACCCTCGACCAGGAGGAAACCGAGATAGCGGGCGAGGTAGGCATGCTCGAAATAGCTTTCGTTCATCGGCCCGGGTGTCAACACACAGACGCGAGAATCGTCTTGACGAGTCAGGCCGACGAGTTCCGCCTGCAGGGCCTGAAAAAAGGGCGCATGCCGGTGGACACGCAGGTTGCGATAGATGTCCGGAATGCCTTGACGCAGCGCCAGCCGGTTTTCGAGCGCGAAGCCAGCGCCCGACGGTGCCTGAGTGCAATCGCGCAGCACCCACCAGCGGCCGTCGGGGCCGCGCGCGATGTCCGCCGCGTAAATACGTAGATGCGCGCCGCCCGGCGGCGGCACGCCGACCAGCGGCCGGAGGAATTCGGGGCTGCCGGCCACGAACGCGCCCGGAAGTCGGCCATTGCGAAACAGGTTGCCGGCACCGTAAACATCGGCGATCACCGTCTCGACCAGGTGAGCACGCTCAACGAGTGCGGCCTGCAAGCGCTCCCATTCATCGGTCCCGATGACCAGCGGAATGGGTGTCAGCGGCCAGCCGCGCTCGACGTCGGCTTTATCCTCGTAAACGCGATAAAATATGCCGGAATCGCGCAGATAGCGGTTAGTGGCGGCAAACCGGCGCGACCGCTCCTCGTGTCCAAGGGCGGCAAGGCCGGTGAGCAGATCGTGCCAATGCTCGCGCAACTCGCCGTCATGGCTCATCATTTCATCATAGACGCCCGGCAATGGCCGATAGCCCGCCAGCAGCTGGGCGAGTTCACAGCTCTGGGAAGCGCCCGATTCGGTGAGCACGGACATCGCAAAAAGATAGGCGGTTCGACGCGCCGGTTCCAGATTGCGATAGCGGGTATGTCAGCCGGGTCACACTCAGATCCCGGCATAATGGTGCCCCTCGCACCAAGATCAGACTAAAATTGCGCGTTATGGCAGACCTGCTTGCGGTCCCCGCAGAGCCACCACGTTGCGGCCTTGCAGCGCCAATACCGTGGCGCCATTTTGGGGGGTGCTGCCACCGGGGCCTCCTTAGGTCGCGTAAGGTTGGTTCTCTCCGTTGCGCCCACAGTTTGGGCTTAGGCTGACGGGGTGCTCCTGCTGCGCTTGCTTGCCGTGCTGCGACTGGAGGCGGGCCGGGAGGCCGGAACTGCCGCTGCGGACATGGCGGTCGACGCCGGCATCGAGGGTGATGGAGCAGGTGCCTGGTCTGGCAATTCCGCCACGTAAGGGCGCATCGCCTTGCGCTTGTGCTTGTCCTTCACGTCGGCGATCCGTTGCAGCATTTCCTTGAGATCATCGATCGCGGCGGTTTCTTCCTTGGTCAGAGGTGCTGCGGGATGAAAATGCGCCAACAGCACCACGAGGGCATCCCCGATGCGGCCGAGTTGCTTGCCATAGCTCGCTACGTCCGAAAGCACATCCGCCTCGACCGCTGGCTCGCTCGATTGGCCAATCGCGACGTTGCTGAGTCTTAGCTGGCTTCCAATCGGCGACATGAACGCCGTCCACGGGCTGATCGTCTGAACCACGTCCCCGGACAAGGGTAGCTTGAATGTCGGCATGGCGGGCCTCCGAATCTTGCCTCGGAAACGATGATATGCTCTTCCGCCGGTGCAAAAGCGAGGCCCACCGATGTGGATAAGGGCATGCCCTGATGGGTTCAATCCTATGGCGATGTCATGAATATCATGGCCGAAGATGCGCAGCCATTCGAGAGCGACGATGAGGATCCGCACGATCAGATCGCCCAACTCGAAACGCAGCTCGAGGAGCTTGCCGAGTCCATGGCGCGGTGCCGGAAGATCAAATTGATGTCCCAGGTCTCTATCGCAGGCGGCGGCACATGGATGCTGGCCGTGGCGATCGGGCTCATCGCGCTCACTCCCATTGCGATGATGGCAGCGATTTCAGCCGTGATTGGAGGCACCGTCATGTATGGATCGAACACCACGACGTCGCGAGAGCTCGACGCCGCCATGAAGGATGCCGAGGTGCGACGAGCAGAGCTGATCGGGAGATTGCAGCTTCGCGTGGTGGGGGAGCTGGAGTGACACAGGCGCTATCCGCCCTGCCTCCGCAAATCCAGCGTCACCGGATGCTCCACCGACGGCTCCTCCGGTGGAATCTTCGCGACAAATCCGGGCGTATGCCCGTGGTCCTGAAAGCGCGCCCGTCGCCTTGCTTCGGCCTCGTAGGAGTTCACCGGATAGGTCTCGTAATTGCGTCCGCCCGGGTGGGCCACGTGATAGACGCAGCCGCCGAGCGAGCGATAGCTCCAGCTGTCGAGAATATCGAACGTCAACGGCGCATGCACCGGCACGGTCGGGTGCAGGGCGGAGGGAAGCGACCACGCCTTGAAACGGACGCCCGCAACATACTCGCCCGGTCGTCCGGTCCCGGTCAGCGGCAGGCGACGGCCGTTGCAGGTGACGACGTGGCGTGTCGCGTTGAGGCCTTGCAATTTGACCTGCAGGCGCTCGACCGATGAATCGACGAACCGCACGGTGCCGCCGGGCGTGCCTTCCTCGCCCATCACGTACCAGGGCTCGAGCGCGTGGCGCAGCTCCAGCCGTACGCCGCTATGGATCACCTCGCCATAGACCGGAAAACGGAACTGGCGCTGCGCATCGTACCATGCCGGATCGAAGCGATAGCCTTCACGGCCAAGGTCATCGAGCACGTCGAGGAAATCCTGCCACACGAAATGCTCCAGCATGAAGCGGTCGTGCAGCGCAGTGCCCCAGCGCACCAGTGGGCCTTGGAGCGGCTCACGCCAGAACCAGGCGACCAGAGAGCGCAACAGCAGCTGCTGGGCGAGGCTCATGCGCGCATCGGGCGGCATCTCGAAGGAACGGAACTCGACGAGACCGAGCCGGCCGCTAGGGCCTTCTGGCGCGAACAGCTTGTCGATGCAGATTTCGGCGCGGTGAGTATTGCCGGTAACGTCCACCAGGAGATTGCGGAACAGCCGGTCGACCAGCCACGGGAGCGGGGCCCCCTCCGTACCCGTCCGCGGGGGAGGGTAGGGAGGCCGTGCGGGGACGAGCCCGAGCGCAATCTCACATTCGTGCAGCATGTCCATGCGCGCCTCGTCAATGCGTGGCGCCTGGCTGGTCGGGCCGATGAACAGGCTGGAAAACAGATAGGACAGCGACGGCCGCCGCTGCCAGTAGAGCACCATGCTTTTCAAGAGGTCAGGCCGGCGCAGGAACGGGCTGTCGGCCGCAGTGGCGCCACCGAGCACCACGTGGTTACCGCCGCCCGTGCCGGTATGCCGGCCGTCGATCATGAACTTGTCGGCGCCGAGGCGAGCCAGCCGCGCATCCTCGTAAAGACCGCGCGTAATCGCCACCGCGTCCGACCAGCGCGCCGCCGGATGGATATTGACCTCGATGACGCCAGGATCGGGCGTGACCCTGATGACATTCATCCGATGATCGAACGGCGGCCCATAACCTTCGATGTGAACCGGCGTTTTCAGATCAGCAGCGGTAGCCTCGACAGCCGCCAGCAGCTCCAGATAATCTTCGAGCCGCTCGACAGGCGGCATGAATACACACAGGTGACCATCGCGCGGTTCGACGGCGAGTGCAGTGCGCACCGGAACGGCCGGCGCGGCGGGTGCGCGCCCTTTGCGCCATCCCGGTACCTTGGCGAAGTCCTGGGCCGTTTCGTCATCGTCGGCTTCCACTTCGACAGACCGTTCATGGGTGCGCTGGAAGAGGATATCCGGATGCGGCAGCTCTTCGCGCGGCATGAACGGATCGGCTGCCACAGTGATGGGCTGTTCCGACGCAGGCAGATACGGCAGCGAATCGAGCGGCAGGCGGAGGCCAACGGATGAATCGCCCGGAATCAGGAACAGATGCCGACGACGGAACGGCCAGATTTCGCTGAGCCAGGCCCCCACCCTACCCTCCCCCTTGTGGCTGATCTATGCACATTTCTTCCCGAGGGTATAACCGTGCCAGATACGGTCGAATTCGGCGAGGCCGCGGCGCATGGTAAGGGCGCCGGGCGGGCATTCGGACTTGCTGGAGCTTTTCCAGCCACC
>DATGCX010000325.1:0-2252 GCA_035311445.1 Xanthobacteraceae bacterium
TAGCACCGAGTTGGTGCCCACCTGCCACAGCACCAGGTCAGGCTTCTCGGCGATCACCGCGGTGTCGAGACGCGCGAGCATGTTGGGGGCTTCCTCGCCGTTAACGCCGCGGTTCAACACCGCGATCTCATGTCCCGGGAAATGGCGGGCAAGTTCCTCCGCCAGCCGGCTCGGATAGGAGGCGGCGGATGTGCTCGCACCTGCGCCGAAGGTCGACGAAGAACCGAGCGCCACGATCTTGATCGGCTCGCCGCTGACGAGACGCCGCGCCGTGCGGGGCAGCGGGCGATCGAAGCGCACTTGCTCAGCCGCCACCGTGCACGCGGGTGGGCGTGGCGCGGTCGCCGAGGATGGCAGCGCGGCCGGCGTAACGATCAAGCCGGGCGTCTGCGCCCGCGCCGGAAGCAGCGCAAATAAACCTGCCGTCGCAACGGCCCCGAAGACGGCCGCGCGACGCAAAAAGATATGGCGAACCATGATGTGCGTTTCGTCCCTGTGGAAGTTTTTTCCTGTTTGACGCCTATTTTTATTGACCCGCTTTGGACTCGACCGGCCCCAGATGGGCGGCGTCGATGATCATGGACGCAATGGCGCGACCGATGCAGTCGTGCACGCGTTGGGCGAGCACATTGTCTTTGCCCGCGGCATAAAGATCGAAAGCACCAGTGTCGGACCAATGCCGCATGATGGCAAGCCGGTCGAACAGCGGGATTTCGTGCTGCTGCGCCACCACGCGCATGTTATCCGCGTACGGACCGAGCGCAACCATGATGTCGGTCCGGGGGCTGTATTGCATGTTCATCAAGATGACGTCCGCGCCGCCTTTATGCAGCGTCTCCACGCCTTCGTCGAGCGCCGCCCTGAAATCATCGGGCTCGATTCTGCGTATGGCATCGAGGGTTCCTGTTTGCCATATCACCAGATCGGGCTTCTCGTCGACCAGCAATTTGGCCATTCCCCGCGCCAAGTCCTCGGCGCTCATGCGCGTTCTGACCAAGGTCACGACCTTGACCGCGACCGAAGGGAGCCGTTGCTTGAGCGCCGCCTCCAGCCGCGCCGGATAGGCTGACCGCGGGCCATCGGGACCGGCGAGAATCGAGGACCCGGTTCCGACCACGGCGATAGTCAGCCGCCGGTCCTTCTCGACCGCCTCCGCAACGTGCTTTAACTCATTGTTTCCAAACAGCAAATAGCCAGGAATCTCGCATTTCTGCCCTCAGCGGCGACCACCGTGCCGCCGAGAGCCGATAAAGGCACAGCTAATACGGCCAGCATTGCCGCAACGGGCGTTTTCATGCCTCGCCTCCCGCGAGGTCCGCGTCCGGCGTTTTCCTCGAACGCGATCCGGGACTACGTCCTTCTGCCCTCTTATACCAGGTTATCAGGCAGGCGACGGCAATCATGACAACGATGCCCAGCCCGCTGACGAGGAATTGCATCCAGACGGCGCCTGACACCTCCACCATGGCAAAATGAGCGGCAAACGACAGGAATACGCCCAGGCAGAAAATTTCCAGCGAATGCTGCCCGCACACGATGGGCGGCCAAGCCCACCATGATTTGAGCAACGGCCAATCACGCGGCACGAATCTCACCGTCAGCACCGCCAGCGCGAGGAAATGCGCAAAGCGCAGGACGTCGAGATTGACCTTGTCGATCGGGTAGATCAGCTCTTCCAGCCAGTGCGGGACGTACTGGCTCATGCCGGGCAGATACCAGGTGAGCGAGATGACAAATGCGAACAAAAGATACGCAGCCGCGATCCCCTGTGTCACCGGTGACTGCACGACCGTAGACAACCGCTGGGCTCCCCCCAGCGCGCACCAGGCCCCGAACACGAACAGCAGTTGCCAGGCGAAGGGATTGAAGTACCAATGTCCGCTGGGATAGCTCGGCATGTTCCAGTTGAAGTGCCAGGTGAGCACGTAGAGCAGAACCGAGGCGCCGAGCGCCAGCGAAGATCGAAACTGCAGCAGCCACAGGATCGGCGGAAACAACAGCAGCAGGATGATGTAGAGCGGCAATATATCCATGTTGGACGGCTTGAATTTGAGCAACAGCGCCTGGACGATCGTCACGTCGGGCTGTTTGAGGAAATCGAGAATGTTCATCTCGTCGGCATAGAGCGGGTTCTCGAAGCTGGTGGCGACATAGGAAATTTCGGCGAGGTAGATTGCGAACAAGAAGACGTGGGCGACGTAGATTTGCCAAGCTCGCCGCAGGATGTGGGCGCCCGCGATGATGAACCCGCG
>DATGCX010000326.1:0-82128 GCA_035311445.1 Xanthobacteraceae bacterium
CAGTTCTTCGTGATTGTGCTGGCGACCGTGCTTGAACTGGCGTGGCCGCTGCGGGCTCGCGCGCAGATGCCGCTTCCGCCCGTTGCCCCGGCCCAGGAGGTACCCCCGATCGCAACGGACGCCCGCTTGGCCGGCGACGACAGGCAAACCCGCTTGGTGATCGACCTTTCCCACAAGATCGACATGCGGGCGTTCACCCTCGCGGATCCCTACCGCGTGGTGATCGATATCCCGCAAGTCGATTTCCAGCTTCCGCCCAATACCGGCGAGCACGGCCGGGGCATAATCAAGGCGTTTCGCTATGGGCTCGTAATGTCAGGCGGGTCCCGCATTGTCGTTGATCTGACTGGCCCCGTGAGAGTCACAAAGGCATTCGTGCTTGATCCCGTGGATGGGCAACCGGCCCGCATGGTGCTCGATCTGATGGCGGTCGATCGAGAGACATTTCTGCGCGCTGCCGCAATTGACAACCACCTGCCGCGGTCGCCCGAGTCGGCACCGGTGCTTCCCGACCGTGAGGAGCACGCGGCCGACCCTCGGCCAGTAATTGTGCTCGATCCGGGCCATGGCGGGATCGATCCCGGGACGCGCGCGCCGAGCGGCGAGCTCGAAAAAAATCTCGTGCTCGAATTCGCCTCGATGCTGCGCAATAAACTGGAGAGCACCGGCAAATATCGGGTGCTGGTGACGCGCAGCGACGATACCTTCGTGGAGCTGTCGGAACGGGTGCGATTCGCGCGCCAGCGGCAGGCGCAGCTTTTGATCTCGATTCATTGCGATGCGCTGGCGCGTGGCGACGGCGAGGCGGAGGGGGCTACCGTCTATACCCTGTCCGACAAGGCCTCCGATGCGGAGGCCCAGCGCCTGGCCGACGCCGAGAACCGGGCAGACATCATTGCGGGCGTCGATCTCGCCGCCGAACCTGACGATATCGCCGACATTCTCATCGATCTTGCGCAACGAGAAACACGATCCTTCTCGACCCATTTTGCACGTAACGTGGTGAGTGAAATGCGCGGTGCGGCGCACCTGCACAAACGTCCGCTCAGGTCGGCGGGCTTTCGGGTTCTCAAGGCGCCCGATGTGCCGTCGGTGCTGATCGAACTCGGCTACGTATCGAACGCGCGGGATTTGAAACAGCTGGTTTCTGAAACCTGGCGGTCGCGCGCGGGTGACGCCATCGTGCACGCGGTGCGGACTTATTTCGCCACACGACTTGCCGGCGGTACAGGCACGCCCGCTCAATGAGGGTGACTGGCCGGTGTGCCGATTTGGGAGTTGGGATTTGCGACTGGATCTGTGCGCGATCCACCATTTTTTGCCAAAGTTTGATCATAAATACAAGCGACGAGAATGGATGTTGTGGCATAGAGTGCGAGTCTAGGCGTATCGGGGGTGCGGCGCTGGGGTGGCTTCCGAATAGGTGTTCCGGTTAAGCTTGGCGGTAGGGAGCCGGTACAGCCGTCTGTGTAAACATATGGCGGACCTCGCCGGCGCAGCCGGCTTCGTAGAGTTGCCGGCGTCGCCGGCATACGGCCCGACACGGGCTTATCAAATAGGCCGGCGATGCGGATCTTGATCAGGTTTTTGGGCTTTCTGTTCGCGGCGGGATCGGTTGTGTTCCTGGTCGGGGTCGGAGCCGTTGCTGGACTGCTCTATCATTTTTCCAAGGACTTGCCCGACTATTCCCAGCTTCAGGACTATGAGCCCCCGGTGATGACGCGAGTGCATGCGGCCGACGGCGAACTGCTCGCCGAATACGCCAAGGAGCGCCGGCTTTATCTTCCAATTCAGGCCGTGCCGAAGCTCGTCGTCAATGCCTTCATTTCCGCCGAAGACAAGAATTTCTACGAGCACGCCGGCCTCGATTTCAGCGGCATTGCCCGCGCCGGCTGGCTCTATCTGCAGAACTTCGGCACGAACCGCAGGCCGCAGGGCGCTTCCACGATCACCCAGCAGGTGGCCAAAAACTTCCTCCTCACCAATGAGGTGTCGTTTGCGCGCAAGATCAAGGAGGCGCTGCTGGCGCTGAAAATCGAGCGCACCTACACCAAGGACAAGATTCTCGAGCTCTATCTCAATGAAATCTATCTCGGCTTCGGCGCTTATGGGGTGGCGGCGGCGGCACTGCTCTATTTCGACAAGTCGGTTCACGAACTGAACTTAGCGGAGTCCGCCTATTTGGCGGCGCTGCCGAAGGCGCCGACCACGCTGCATCCATTTCGTCAGCGCGAACGCGCGACCGAGCGGCGCAATTACGTCATCGATCGCATGGTCGAGAACGGCTATGTGACGGCCCAACTCGGCGAAAAAGCCAAGAAAGAGCCGCTCACCATTGCCCCGCGCCGTGGCATCGGCTCCCATATCATCGCGGCCGATTTCTTCGCCGAAGATGTACGCCGCGAAATCTACGAAAAATTCGGCGAGAAGGGGCTTTATGAAGGCGGTCTGTCGGTGCGCACCACGCTTGATCCCAAGATGCAGGTGATCGCCCATAAGGCGCTGACCGACGGGCTGGTTCGCTTTGACGACGCGCAGGGCTACCGCGGGGCAACGCACAAGATCGACATCAGCGGTGACTGGGGCGCCAAGCTGGCAGACGTCCGCGCTTTCTCGGATGTCGCGCCGTGGCGCCTCGCCGTGGTGCTGGAGACCAACGAGCAGTCGGCCCGGATCGGCTTCCAGCCGGCGCGCGAGCCGGGCGGTGCGGTGGTGCGCGAACGGGAGGTCGGGAATATTCCGCTCGACGGTGTCAAATGGGCGCGCGCGTCGAGCGCAAAAAATCCGCTGAAAGTCAGCCAGGTGCTTGCGCCCGGTGATGTCATCTATGTGGAACCGCTCGGCAAGGACAGCGGCCAGTACAAGCTGCGCCAGATCCCGGAGGTTTCCGGCGGCATGGTCGTGATGGATCCGCTCACCGGGCGCGTGCTCGCACTGGTGGGCGGCTTCTCGTTCGACCAGAGCCAGTTCGATCGTGCCACCCAGGCGATGCGGCAGCCGGGTTCCTCGTTCAAGCCGTTCGTCTACTCTGCCGCGCTCGACAATGGCTACACGCCGTCCTCGATTGTGGTCGATGCGCCGATCGAGATCGATCAGGGCCCCGGCATCGGCGTGTGGCGGCCGGAAAACTACTCCAACGGCAAGTATGCCGGCCCCGCGACCTTGCGGTTCGGCATCGAGCAGTCGCGCAACCTGATGACGGTGCGTCTTGCGCAGGATATCGGCATGCCGCTGATCGGCGAATACGCCAAACGCTTTGGCATCTATGACAGCCTGCCCAACTATCTGTCTTATTCGCTCGGCGCAGGCGAGACAACTGTACTGCGGATGGTGACCGCCTATGCGATGATCGCCAATGGCGGTCGCCGGGTGACCGCGACCATGATTGATCGCATCCAGGATCGCTACGGCCGCACGATCTACCGGCACGATCAGCGCGAATGCCGTGGTTGCGATGCCAAGAAATGGGAAAATCAGGCGGAGCCCGGCCTGATCGACCGGCGCGAGCGGGTGCTCGATCCATTGACCGCCTATCAGATCACCGAAATCATGGAAGGCGTGATCCAGCGCGGCACCGCCACTGTGATCAGAGAGGTGGGCAAGCCGATCGCTGGCAAAACCGGCACCACCAACGACGAGAAGGACGCCTGGTTCGTCGGCTTCACACCCGATCTCGCGGTCGGCGTCTATATGGGATACGACAAGCCACGCCACCTTGGTCGCAATGCCACCGGCGGACACCTCTCGGCGCCGATCGCCAAGGATTTTTTCAAGGCGGCGCTGGCGGACAAACCTGCGATGCCGTTCCGGGTGCCGCCCGGCATTAAGCTCATCCGCGTTGACGTGAAGACCGGCCAGCGTGCCGGGCCGGGAACCACCAACGCCATCCTGGAAGCCTTCAAGCCCGGAACCGCACCGCCCGAAAACGATGCCATCGCATCGATGGGCGGCGTCGAGGCCATTGGCGTCAGCCCGGAGGCGGATGGTGCCGTGCGCCGCGGCGGGTTGTATTGATCGACGAGCTCTCCTTCAGTAGTCGGCCGGAGCAGACTGATCCGCCTGCTTCCGGTGAAGGTGCAGATGGACAATTACCTGCTCAATTGGGAAATCGGTGAGGAGAACGACTCCGACGTTTGACCCTGCACGCGATTGGGTTACGTTTTCGCTTGCCCGGACATCCTGACATTGTGTTCAGTCGCCAGCGCACCGCTGTCTTCGTCCATGGTTGCTACGGGCGAAATCCCTCGAAGATCATCCGGTCGGCAAAGCGCGCTGCTGTGGCGTGGTCTTGCGCGGTGCGGGCGGTCCAGGTGAGCAACGGCAATCCGAACGTGAGCCGCGCGCTCTGATCAAGCTATGAGGATCGGCATCTACGCCGCCACAGCATTCCAGGCGAGATCCGCCAGCCGCTGCCACCGCAGTGCTGCGCCACATGAACTCAGGAGACCGTTGCACGTAAACGCAAAGACGATGGACGCGTCAGGGTCCGCCCACACGATTGAGCTCAGGTGACCGCAGTGTCCGAACGTGCGAACGGAGCTGCGCACTCCCATTGCGGGCCCTGGCCGCCACGCGTGCTCCTTCTTGAAACCGCCCAGATGGAATCCCATGGCCCACAGGGTCTCCCGACCCACTGTGAGATCGCTCCCGCGAAAGTGGAGCGCTGTGGCCTCTCTGACAGTCTCAACTGAAAGATATCGGGTGCCGCCGTAGCAGCCGCCCTGGCTCAAGAGCAGGAAGAATGCGGCCAATTCGTTCGCGGTGCTCAGAAGATTGAAGCCCGGCACCAGTCTGGTGCGGAGATACTTTCGATTGAACAGCCAGGTAGAGACTGCCGGAACACGCGATTCGATTCGCGGAGCCGTTTCGACCTGGTCTGCCGACGGAGCCCAGGTGGTGATCGTCAGTCCCATCGGCTTCAGGAAGTGCTGCTCCAGGTATTCCTGCGGTGAGAGCCCTGAAACCCTCTGCAACACCTCCCCCAGGATGAAGCCGTAGTTGAGCGGCTGGTAGGCGCTGACGATACCGGCTTCTGATGAGGGTCGACTGCGTTCCAGCCGCTCGATCGATCGATTCCACGTGGAAAACGGCTGAAGCTGTCGCCAGAGCCCGTGGGTGGGCAATCCCGTCTGATGGAGCAGCACGTGTCGAATGGTGCAGTGGGCCTTCCCATGGCCCGAGAACTCCCGCCAGTAACGCGACACCGGGTCGCCAAGGCCAATGACGCGCCGATCGACTAGGTGATGGATGCATAGGGCCAACACTGACTTGGCAATCGAGAACACCAGGAACGGCGTGTCGGTGGTGACCGAAGCGAAGGCTCCCACACCACGCGCTCGCTCGAGTACCACTCGCCCGCGATGAAGGAGGACCAGCTGGGCAGCCGTGTGCCAGCGCTGCTCGAACTGCCAGTCGAACTCCGACGAGAGTTGCTCGATCGCGTCCTGCTTTGCGGCGCGCCTTCCTTCCAGTACCAACGCCCGCTCCTGTTCCATGTGATTCATTCATACGCTCCATATCGACTACAGCAGGTAGCGCTCGGCGAACCACCAGATGAATTCGCTGCGACGCGTGTACATGGGCCAGCGTTTTGCCCACGACAGCGTGTCGCGGATGCTTTGGGCGAGCGCGTACCGGCGAGTGCGCAGGCCTCCTTCGTCCACATAGTGATTGTTCCGGAAGTACTGGCGGCCGAAAGCGCCGAACTGCTTGAGCCGCGGCATGAAAAGGAAGAGCCCGCTGGGAACTCGCCGCGGAGTGGTGGTGAACCCGGCCTGCCGATTCATTTCGCCAAACAGCTCGCGCAGTGAAATGTTGTCGCCGGAGGCGAGGATCCGGCGTTCGCACATGTGGAGGGTAGTCGCGCACTGTCCGACGATCCGCGCGACGTCCCGGACATCGACGACGTTGATGCCGTTTGGCGGGCACCATCGCAGCGGCCCCAGTAGCACGCGATGGAACAGCGCGCCGAAGTAGGTGGGCTCGAGTTGGAAGGGTCCGATCAAGTAGCTGGGTGACACGATGTCGAGACGAAACCGCCCGTCCGACGTGCTGGCACGAAAGATTTCCTGCGCCAGCCGCTTCGAGCGCGAGCTGCACTCGCGCGCCGAGCATGCCGAGATGGCCACGAGATCGTCGTCGAACGAAGCGCCATGATGAGCGCTGTAGCTGCCGATGAAGACGACCTTCTTCACCGAGGATGAAGCGCGGATCGAGCGCACGATGTTCCGGGCGCCGCCGACGTTGACGCTGAGCAGGTACGGGGCGCCATTCCAGTACTCATGACTGTGGCAGGCATGGATGACCGCGTCAGCGCCGGCGACCGCTCGCTCGACGGGCCCGACGTCGCGGATGTCGGTGACCACGCGTTCGCAGGCCCGCAGCGGCTCCATCGCGGGATCTGAGTTCGCAAGCTTCCGCAGTTTCTCTTCGTTGCGAATCAGCAGGCGCAGGTTCGGTGGACCTGGGCGGCCGAGGAGTTCTTTGGCGATTGCCGCTCCGAGGTGGCCGGTGGCTCCTGTCAGCAGGATCGTCGGGCGGCGCATCAGCCGCCTCTTGAGAGCAGGCGCTGTTCGACGCGCCGGACGAGCACGTCGGTTGCTGCCGCAGCGCTCTGCTTGCCGGAAGCCACGGCGAGGACGCCGTCGTACAGATTCGCGCGAATGCGATCGATTACCTCGAGCGTGCGCGGGCCGTTGTGCTTGACGAGGTTGATCGACGTCCGTCCTTTCTGGCTGTCTTCAACCGAGATCTTGAACGACCGGCCGGCGCCACCATCGTTGGCATCCCGCACCTGATCTTCGATCACCGCGAAGTCAGCCGACGCCCCTCCCCACAGGGCGTAGGCCTGCTGGATGGGCCGCTGGAGGAACCACTCGAGGACCTCGTTGGCGGCCTCATAGTATCTGGCACCGGTGGGCACGCACAAAATCCATCCCTCGACGTGCCCGTTGTGTCTGCCCGACGGGGTCGCCTTCGGTACCGGAAGGTATTCGATGCGGAACGCCGACGCGCGATCGTCCTGCCGCGTCTCCATCCGCCGGCGCAGAGTCTCCAGGGCATCGTTGAAAATCATGTTCGTCACCAGCTTGCCGCGGGCGAACGCCTCGATGCCGTCGTCCCAGTTGGTGGTGGACCAGTGAGGGAGATCGTCGCAGCTGGTCGCGTAGCGCGCCAGCTTGGACGCCAGCGTGAGGTAGCTTTCCGTGCCTTTGCGCAGTGTTTCCGCGGCCTCGCGCGCCGGCATTCGACTCCCGCCGTACAGGACGAGGTCATTTGCATCGTTGGCATACAAATGGTTTAACCAGTCGTACCACAGCGTGATGTGATCCCGCCCCTGAAGGGGAGCCGGAGCGAGCGGCAAGCGGCGCTCCATGAGCGCGTCGATCAGGGTGAGATAATCGCTCCAGTTGTCGGGAGCTGCCAGGCTGTGCTGTTCCAGGACGTCCCGGCGCACCGCGAGAATCATCGTCAACGACGACAGTGGCACGCCGTAGAGCCGGCCTTCATAGAGGCATGTTTCATCCCACCAGGCGAACCTTGTTTCGTGGGCTTTCAGTCGGTCGTGGAGCGGCTGGACCAAACCGCGCTCGACGCAGTGGCCCAGCAGGAAATATGGAATGCCGAACAGATCGCAGTCGAGCCCTGGCGGCTGGGTAGAATCGCGCACCATCGCGAAGATCGTCTGGTAGTCCAGGCCGAGAAATTCGGCGTCGTTTTCGGAGGCCAGTTCCAACGGGAAACGCGCCTTCTCCGAATAGAGACGATGCCGGAGGAAGATCTTTTGGAATGCGCGAAACGGGTCGTAGTTCTCGCCGGCGATTCGAAACGGTGTGTGGCGAAAGATGGTTCGGCGCCGTTGCTCGCGATCGAGGCGGACGCTTTCTCCGATACCGATTCTCCGTTCGCGGGCCAAGGCGCCGATGCCGGTTGCGATAACGGCATAAGCAGAATCCCGGTCAGGCCATTCCGTCACCGGCGCGGCGGAAGGCGGCAGAACTTGATAGCTGGCAAAGTACCGCTTCCAGTCACACTCGTCGACGATCACGCAGACCAGTGTCGCTCGTCCTGCCTCCTGCTGCTCAATCGCGAGCGGAATCTCCACCTCGCTTACGTAGCGCGACTCGAGGAACCGCTGACTGACCATCAGCACGATGATCTGGGCGGCGGCCATTCTTGACTTGATCGACTGATCCCAGAACTCGCCCGCCAGGATGGCGCGATCGTCCCAAGCATCGATGAGACCATCCGCTTCGAGTTTCTTGAGATGCTCTGCCAGCCGCCGGTGATGGTCCTCGTCGGCATGTGCGTAGGACAGGAAGACGCTGAGCGCGTGGCTGGTTCTCGACATAGAAGTGCGATTCATACGGACTACGACGCTGAAGTATACGGTCGGCCGCAGCGGATGGCGCCAAAGTAGGGCGTCTGGGAGCCGCGCCCATGCCCGCACGAGCGTCGCCGAATTGGAGTAACATCGCCGCCGCATCTCACAGTCCGCCCAGGAACCAGGAGATCGATATGAACCGCGCGATCGCAGGCGCCGCGATCATCGCCCCGATTGATACGGCGTCGATGGCCGCGCAGTGACCCAAGGATCAGGCCGCTGGAGTTCCGCGCGACGCGGAGGGCCGCGTCCGGATGGGCGCTCCAACGCCGCGGACGCCGGACGGGAAGCCAGACCTGTCGGGCAACTGGGTCCCGTTCAGAGGCGAGGGCGCGTTCGCCACCCCGGAGCTGCGCGGCCTGACCCGCAATCAGGCGGCTACCGCCCAGACGCCCGCACCACCCAAGGATCCGAACTCGCCTCCAATCGCCGCGTTCTGGGAGATCGGCGCGAATGTCCCCGACGGCTTGCCGTTCACGCCGTGGGCCAGCGAGCTGAAGCAGCGGATGGCGGACACCGGCAAAGAAAACTCCAACGCGAATTGCCTGCCGATGGGCCTGACGCAGTTCCACATGCATGGCCAGCCGCACAAGATCATGCAGAACGCGGGCGTGATCGCGATCATCTGCGAAGCAAACTACGGCCTTCGCTACATTTATGTAGATGGACGCCCGCTGCCGCCGCAGGGCAGCGTGCAGCCGTTCTGGTGCGGGTACTCCGTGGGTGAAGCGGCCTTTCGCTTCCATCTGGCCGGTCCGCTTGACGGGCGGAACGTAGGCAATGATCCCGTCGTCCTCGCAGGCCTTCAGCGCATTGCTGTTGTAATAGCCGCTGTCGGCCAGCGCCGTCAGCGTCGCAACCCCAAGCTCTTTCTTGGCGGCCTTGGCCATCTCGTAAAGCTGACCGGTGTCGTTGCCGTCATTGACGACCTCGCTCCCCACGATGAGCTTGTGCTTGTCGTCCACCGCGATCTGGACGTTGTAGCCGGCCACCACCTGGCCCCGCTTCGACAGCAGCCGGGCGTTCAGCGGCAGCGCGGCAAGGATCGCGTTTGCGGTCGGCGTGTCGAGGAGTTCGGCATCAAGCGTGAGCGTGGCGAATTCGAAACGGATGTGCGGCATGAATGACCCGGTGTGGCTGATCGCTTCTCGCTTCCATCGGCAGTCAGTGTAGGGCGGGTTCTCTTTAACCCGCCCTTCCGATTTAACCGGCAATGGCGGGTTAAAGCGAACCCGCCCTACTGGCCCATCACCGCGTCAGCGGCAACAGCGGGGCTTCGTCGACGGGCTTGGCGGTCGTCTTCTGCACGATCAAGGCCATCGACGCGATGTCGTAGTAGCCGATGATCCCGATCAGGTCCATGATGCCGCGCTCGCCGAACTTGGCGAGCGCTGCCTTGAACGCGGCGTCGCCGACATTCTTGTCCCGATAGAGTTCGGTGCAGAAATCGTAAAGCGCCGCCTCGTCCTCCTTCATGCCTTGCGGTCTTGCGCCGGCGCCCAGGTCGACGAGGATCTGGCGGTCGAGGCCACCTTTGATGGCCAGCGGATAGTGCGCCCGCCATTCATAGGGCTGCGACCACTGCCGGGCCGCGATCATAATGGCAAACTCGCCGAGCCGCGGCGGCAGCGAGCTGTTGAAGCGCACGTAATCGCTCACCTGCAGGAGCAGAAGACCGAGACCGGGGCTGCGCGCATAGGCATTGAATGGCCCGCCGTTGAGCTCGCTGTTGCGCGGCGGCGTCTTGAGAATGGTCGCCATCTTCTCCTGCTCGGGCGTCAGCTGGTCGAGGCGACGCTCAGAAAATCGCTCCTCCGCCTGCGCTGCGCAGTACAATAGACCGGCGATTGCAGCGCCGCCTGCGAAACGCGTGAGCGTACGAATGAGACGCACCATCGTTACCTCCTCGATTATGCTGTCTTCGCGCGATGAGCGTAAAGGTAGCCCGGATGGAGGAAGGCGCCAAGCAAAGCTGGCAGAGGCCCCACCGGTGCGCCGAACGTACATCCCCAAGGTGGACGGCACGCGGCGGCCGCTCGACGGCGACAGGAAGGGGTCGGCATGGTTGCGGCAGCACCGCACCAAGCCGTTGGCATCGAGGCGAGCGGCGGCTATGAACGGGCCGTGGTGGCGCAATTCGATGGCGGGACAATCACCTCAAACGCCGGTGCGCTGCTGTTGGGGCAGATGAGCCGTGGCCTTGAGCTGACGCGGCGCTTTGCGCAGTGCTTCCCAGAATCGTCCGCAGTTGTCCGCCAAAACCGTCAGGGGTATGAGAAATCCGTGCTACGGCCGAAATCCCTCGAAGATCATCTGGTCGGCGAAGCGCGCTGCCGTGGCGCGGTCTTGCGCGGCGCGGGCGGTCCAGGTGAGCAACGGCAATCCGACCATGAGCCGCGCTGCCCGCGGCGCGATCGCAGCGAGATCGTCCACCCGAAAGGCGAGGAAGGCGGGGCGGCTTTTCCATCCGTGCAGGAAAAATGTCAATTCAAGGCGCTGCGCCGAACTGAGATAGCCCCAAACCAGCGGCGGACAGCGGCGTCCCGCCGCGATACCGCGGACGACGTGCGGGGCAATGCGCCGCAAGGCGACGATAAGCGCGGGGTCAAACGACATAACGGCGACCGGCCCATGATAGCGCGCAAGCACGGCGGCGGTTCGCGTCGCAAGCCGAAGGTCGCTGTCGAACCGGCTCTTGAGTTCGATGACGAGCGTCGTGCGCCCGGCCACGAGGTCGAGCAGGTCTCCGAGGGTCATCATCCGGTCGGCGGTCGCACGGAACGGCACGCGTTTGAGAGCCGCGGCGGGCATGTCGCGGAGCGCGCCTGCACCATCGGTCAGACGGCCAAGCGCATCGTCATGATAAACCATGGCCTCGTCATCGGCGCTGATCTGCAGGTCGGCCTCAATGCCATAGTTGCCTGCTATCGCCGCCGCCGCGGCAGATGCGGTGTTTTCGACGATGCCCTGCGCGCAATCATGGAGCCCCCGATGGGCAATCGGGCGGGCGGTCAGCCAGCTGAGGTCGGGTTTCGATCCCGAACCGGGTCCTCGAGCCACTCCTCGTGTGCGGTCGCTCACGACACTTCGAATGTACCCTCGACCTCGACCGCTGCATCGGCCGGCAGCACGGCAACGCCGACGGTGGTACGGGCATGACGCCCCTTTTCGCCAAACACCGCCACCATCAGGTCAGAGGCGCCGTTCATCACTTTGGGACCATCAAGGAAATCCGGCGCCGAGTTGATGAAGCCGCCGAGCCGCACAACGCGGGCGACCTTGTCGAGGTCACCAAGGGCAGCCTTGACCTGCGCCAGCAGGTTGACGGCGCAGGCGCGGGCGGCGGTCTGACCCCGCTCCACGGTCACCTGTGAGCCAAGCTTGCCTGTGGCGACCAGGGCGCCGTCGACAAGGCACAATTGACCAGAGACGAACAGTAAGCGTCCGGTACGCACAAAGCCAACATAGTTGGCAACCGGTGCTGCCGGAGTCGGCAGCGCAATCCCTAACTCTTCAAGCTTCTTGTCGATGGTCCCGGACATCAGGCCCCCCTGCCGAATTGACTGCCCCTTGACGGACCTTGACCGATTGGCAGACGTCTTGCAAGCGCGGGAACATCTGCGTGCAGGCAATGACAGCGATGCCGACCCAATTCTCGATTTCGATCTTAGAACGCGTTCCGATGAGATTGAAATCGCCTCTGCTCAGTCATGCCCGCGCTTGTCGCGGGCATCCACGTCTTTCATGTGGACCTTCACCAAAGAAAGACGTAAATGGCCCCGCGACGAGCCCGGCCGTAACTGTTGACTTCAGGGTCGGCCAGGGCATTGCGCCGTTATCCTATGAATCCTATGTTCAGCAGTGGGACTCGCGAATCGCCGGAATTTCTAGCCGGCCGTATCAGGAGGTTCGATGACGCCTGTTCGAATCGCCGTGCCGATAGCCGCCGGGTTGGCAGCGGCGTCGTGTATTGCCGCTTCACCTGCCGAAGCAACGGCGGCACTCGCGCCGCATCGTGCCGTTTATGACCTCACGCTTGCCAAATCGCGCGGTCAGCGGCCGATCGAGGCGGTGCACGGGCGCATCCTCTATGATTTCTCCGGTAATGCGTGCGAGGGCTATGCACTGCAGTTCCGCCAAGTGTCCGAGATCAATAATGGCGAGGGCAAGATGGCGCTGAGCGATCTGCGCGCCGCCACCTGGGAAGAGGGTAACGCCAAATCGTTCCGCTTCAACTCCGAAAACAAAGTCAATGATCGTGTCGTTGATGTCGTCGACGGCAATGCCGGCCGCGACAGTTCCGGTGTTTCCGTCAAGCTTTCAAAGCCGCAGGCCAAGAGCTTCGATCTCGATGCCAAGGTGGTATTTCCGACAGAGCATGTCAGGCGCGTTATCGAAGCAGCGGAGGCCGGCAAAAGATTGCTCGAACTGTCCGTGTTCGACGGCTCGGAGTCCGGCGAAAAGGTATTCTCGACACTGGCGGTGATTGGGAACGTCATCCCCCCCGGCGAGAAATTGCCGGACGACGCCGCCGCCGGAAACCCGGCGCTGGCCCCTCTCAAGCGCTGGCCTGTCACCATCAGCTATTTCGATCAGAGCAGCGCCAAAACCGGCGAGCAGATGCCGGCCTACGCCATTGGTTTCGAACTCTATGAGAACGGGGTTTCACGTGCGCTGACCCTCGACTACGGCGATTTTGTCGTGTCCGGGATCATGTCGCAGCTCGAAGTGAAGGATGCCGGCGCCTGCAAGTGAGGCGGGCTTCATTTCGGCGACGGCGTAGCGAGCGACGCAGGGTGGATTAAAGTTAGGGTAAATCCGCCGGTCCCCACGCTGCGGAAGAGGCGGGTTCGTTCAGCCCGACCCCTCCTCCTCGAACGCAATACCGCGGATCACCGCAGTGCGGCCGAATTTCTCCCGCAGGCGGTCCATTGCATGCTCGGCAGCGGCGCTATGGCGGGCATGCTGATCGACGAGATCGGCCGGATCGGCCTCTTCCGCGTCCGCGAGCCCACTGACACCGATACCAATCAGGCGAAATCGGGTCGCCCCGGCCTCGCGCGCCAGCAGTTCGCGGCCGGCGGTGAATATCTTTGCTGCGAGTTGGGTTGGGGCACCGAGGGATCGCGCACGTGTTCGCAGATGAAAATCGGCGCTCTTGAGCTTGAGGGTCACGGTCGCGCCGGCAAGCTCTTTGGCCTTGAGTCGCGCGGAGACCTTTTCGCACAGCTCCCACAACTTGCGCTCAAGCACACGAAATTCGGCGACGTCCTCATCGAGCGTCGTTTCGGCGGACACGCTCTTGGTCTCGCGGTCCGGATTGACCGCACGCATGTCGATGCCGCGCGAGAGACGCGCAAGCCGCAGACCCTCGGTGCCGAAGCGGCGCATCAACTCGGCCTCTTCGGCGCCCTGAAGGTCCCCAATGGTGCGAAAACCCGCGCGTGCGAGCGCCGCTCCCATGGTCTTGCCGACGCCCCAGATGAAGGTTGGGGGCCGCGGCGCGAGGAACGCCGGCGCTTCGCTCATCCCGAGCGCGGAGAACCCGCGCGGCTTGTCAAGATCTGACGCGATCTTGGCAAGGAACTTGTTCTGCGACAGTCCGATCGACACCGTGATACCGATCTCGTTCTCGACCCGCTTGGCAAAACGCGCAAGCGACTTGGCGGGAATCATACCATGCAGGCGTTGGGTGCCAGTGAGGTCAAGAAAAGCTTCGTCGATCGACAGCGGTTCGATCTGCGGGGTAAGCTCTCCCATCATCGCGCGCACCTCGCGCCCGACCCGGGCGTACTTCGTCATATCGGGCGTGATCACATGGGCATCGGGACACAGGCGCCGCGCCTCAAACATCGGCATTGCGGATCTGACGCCGAAAGTGCGAGCGATGTAGCAGGCAGTTGCCACCACCCCGCGATGGCCGCCGCCGACGATCACAGGCCTGTCGGCAAGCGAGGGGTCGTCGCGTTTTTCAATCGTCGCGTAAAACGCATCGCAGTCTACATGGGCGATCACCATGCGCTCAAGTTCGCCATGGCACATAGCACGCGGCGAACCGCAGCCGGTGCAGCGCACGCCGCGCTCCGGCACATCGGCAAGGCAATCGCGGCAAAAGCTGGCCATCGGATTCGCCAGGAGGATTCGAGGCGAATAATAGCCCAGAGCTTATCTGGCCGACGACGGACGCTGTGGAAAACGCGGAGGATGTGGTTTGACCCTATGGCAGGTCGCGCTCCCATTCAGCGCCGGCGAGAACGCGTTTTGCCCTCCCGATCTCTTCCGGAGCAACGTCCGCGTGGGCTGCGAATGCCAGGAGCGTGCGCTCGTCGCCAGAAATGTAGGCGAGAACACCACCGAGAAAGCCGGGTTCCGCAGCTGCGATACGTAGCGAGCCCACGTCGATTCCGGTCAGGGCCAGGAAGCGCGAAAGCTCACCAGTGTTGCTTGCGAGAAACCCCAGCGCTGTGATCGCCAATTCGCGCGCTGCTGCCAGCTGGGCCACAGTATCGATGTTGCCGGGCCAAGATCGGCGATTGCTCTTCATCGGTGGATTGCGCTCCATGTTCTACTGTTACTGGTCAGGTAAAGCCTGACGCGCGACCGCATGCGAACCGTCCGTGGTCATTAATCCCCAACCGACGGCAGCTATCGACTGTACGTGCACCGCTTCCGCCGATAATATAAATCACATTGCGCGAGGTCTCGCCGGAATTAGAGCGCATTTTGATGCGATGATTAGGATCATTTCTTTGGCTTCACATGCCCTGGAGAGCACGGTGCCAAGTCACGTCCATTCAGTAGCCTTGGCGACTTGCATTTTGATCATCCTTGGGGGGGGCAGTCGCGTGGTTGCGGGCAGCGACTGCGTCGAACAACCAAACCAAGAACCAGTGCAGGGCGCACATTGGTACTATCATTACGATCGCGAAAAAAACCGGAAGTGTTGGCATCTTGAGGCCGTCGAAATGCGCGTACCGGAGTCACCTCAGAAGGACCAGTCGGGCGCGCCTATGACGATAGGGTCAGTGTTCACATCTTTATTCCGAGCACCGGCGACGGTGCCTCTCACGTCGACGCCGGAACCTGCAGCGGTCGAGCCGCGCATTATCCAGAGCAACCCGACCAAACCTCTGAAGCTCGACGATATAGCGCAGCAGCAGCCGGACCTCCCGGAAGAGCGGGCGGAGCCACGCTATGTAACGCCCCTCACTCCAGCCCAGCGCAAGGCGTTGTTCGAAGAGTATTTGAGGTGGGTGGAAATTCAGCGCAACCTGGACGGGCTCGGCGTTCCGGCTCGCTCTCCTTAGTCTTAGAGTGCATCGCTGTTAGATGGGTATAGCGCCTAACCCCCCCGCCTGTGGGAAGAGCAAGCAGTAGGTGCACGGCAAGTAAATCCACTTCTTCGGAACGTGCTGTAGGTAGCGAGTCGCTCGCTTCAGCCAAGCTGAAGTGACCGAACCGCCATGAAAGTACCGACGGTAGGGGCGACCCTCATTGGCACTAACTTAACGCTGTGCTGTGCCGCTGGGACTCCCTCCCCCTTGTGGGGGGAGGGTTGGGGTGGGGGGTCGTGCCACGGGGCACGGCCTTGCTCCACTCCTCGACCCCCACCCCCTCCCCTCCCCACAAGGGGGAGGGGAGGAGTTCGCGGCGCTGTTGCAGCGTAAGTTAGCGCCAATGGGGCGACCCTGTGGTCGCCCTGTTGTCGGGTGCGACAAATGGGGCGACCACAAGGGTCGCTCCTACAGCGGGTGATATTGGAGGGCGCCGCTTGTGTGGCCCTCCAACGGATGACTTGATCGATGCTCCAATCCCATCAGATTGGCTGAAGTGATCGACTACGGCGCCTCGACCAGAATATCCCGCGCAAGTTTCATGACCTCCGGTGGCGATGCGTAGACATCCCGCATCAGCTTCTGCACTTCGGTGCCACCCACGGGGTGCACTTCCAGGGACTGGCTGCGCATTTCGGCAAGGAAGTCTGGATCACGCATGGTGCTGTCAAAGGCTTGGCGTAACGTCTCGACGCGCTCCACCGGTACCTCGGGCGGCGCCGCGAACGGGCGCGCGATGCTCTGTCGCGAAACGATCAGCTTGAGAGCCGCGACTTGGCGCAGGTCGGAGACGAGTTCCGTGACCAGCGGCACGTCAGGTAGGTCCTCGTGCTTGGCCAGCGCGATCTGCAGTGTGATCCGGATTCGTTTGTTGGTGAGCCAATCGCGATTGCGGCTGACAATGCTCGTCCATGACCAGCCGCAGCGACCGTCGATTTCGCCACGTTCCATGGCGAGGTTGAGGTCGGCGCCACCCGGATAGCCGGTGACGATCCGCATCGGCAAATGGAACAGGTTGCGCAGCACGATCGGGAATACGTCGCTGTCGGCGCCGGCGCCCGATGCACCGATCACAGTCTTCTTGATCAGCATGTCCTGCCACGTGACGATGCCGAGGGAGGCGTTGATGGCGCAGACGCTCACCTCGTCCGAGACGCTGCCGATCCAGTTGAATTTGGGTGCGTCGAATTGCGCGCCGTCGAGGCGGCCGATGAGCGGCTCGAAAACGATGCCGCGGGCGAAAGTCGCCAGGACGGTGCCGTCGCGCGGCGCCGCATTGAAGAGAAAATTCACTGCCTTGAGGCTGCCGGCCCCGGCCATGTTCTGGACCACGACCGAAGGATTCCCGGGAATGTGCCGCCCGAGATAGCGGCCAAGCTCGCGTGCATAGAGGTCGTAGCCGCCGCCCGGGCTGAATCCCACCACGATGCGTACCGCCTTGCCGGCGAAGAACGAGTCGCCGTCAGCCGCGTAGGCTGGCGCTGCCGAGGTCACGGCGGCCGCGAGGCCCAGGGCGATGCGCGGCACGGCGTAGCGGCGTTTCATCGGGCGATGCGCGGTGAACGCGCATACCTTCGCGCTCTTCGGCACAACGGACGCCCGTTGCCCATCTATGTCGATGAGCGTGAGCGGTGAGGTCGCCTTGTCCGACATGCCGACCCTCTTCAGGCGATTATCGGAGCGTTGCAGTTCGCTCTCCTCGATGGCAGCGCGATCGGCTTGCGGCAGGGCGTTAATGCCTGCATGAGTTTCCTCCGGAGTCGCGGCGCGGCCTGTTCGTGTCGGCAGTCAATCTGAAAATTGTTTCAAAATTTACCGACGCCGGATACCTGACGGTAACCACAGGTTTATGAAAAACCTAGAACCGGGTCCGGCTGCGATCAAGGCCGGTTTTAGCGAGTGTCCCGAAATTCGAAAAAACCGTCGCGAAATTGCTCCGTAGTTTAGGCAAATCAAGGGGTTTTTGCGAGCGCCGACGGGGTTGCCAGTACTTGAGCGGAGTGCTTAGCCCAACCTTTCAGGTCGTGCTAATTTCCGTTTCTGTAAGGAATCCCGACTACCGTACCGGCATGCCGTCGGCAACACGCGCATATCGGTTGGCGCGCTCGGGCATCGGGGCAGTGAGGGGATTTGAGATTGGCCAAGACCGTGCTGATAGTGGAAGACAACGAGCTTAACATGAAGCTCTTCCACGACCTGTTGGAGGCTCACGGATACGATACCGTAGGCACGCGCAACGGTGTCGAGGTGATCGAGCTTGCACGCACGCATCGTCCCGACTTGATCCTGATGGATATCCAGCTGCCCGAGGTATCGGGGCTCGAAGTCACCGAATGGATCAAGGGCGATCCCGAACTGCATCAGGTTCCGGTGGTCGCCGTTACCGCCTTCGCCATGAAGGGCGACGAGGAGCGCATCCGGCAGGGCGGTTGCGAGGCCTATCTGTCGAAGCCGATTTCGGTCGCCAAGTTCATGGAAACGATTCGCCGCTTCCTGGGCAACTCGGAGGCAGAACGGCGATAACCACCCGCATTCTGCTCGTCGAGGCTTCTCAAGGCGAGCTGTCGGCGGAGTATTTCGAAGTCATCACGGCGTCGACCGGCGCCGAGGCCCCTGCTGCGGGTGAGTGGGCCGAATGCGACCTCGTTTCTGCTCTATCGCGCCAAACGCGACGGCCGCAACCGGTTGTGGCCGATGCCGCATGAGCGTCCGGGCGCCGCTTTCTTAAAATTCATCCTAAAAATTTATGGTTGATCGGAATATACCGATCCATCAAGGCCTTAACCAATTGTGTTCCAGGCCGCATCCGATAATTTGCGGTCCAGCAATGGCCAACGTGGCGACACGCTGCGTGCATATCGAAGTCCTTATCGGCCAATGCATCGAAAACCCCGCGGGTAGCTCAGGTCCGCCGCATCTCCTGAGTCCGTGGGGTCGGCCGGTCGGAGCGGTGGGAGTGGCCTCCTCAAAGACACCGTTTCCGGCCGGCCACCATTTTCGCCCGAAAGAGGACGTCTCGGACTGGCGTGACGCCTGCCTCGCGCCTCGCTCAGACGAAAACCGATATGTGTCGGCAGCTGAAAACGGGGCTGGCTTTCATCCGCGCACGCGCGCGGGGAAAACAAGATCGGATTTCAGACTTGAAATACACCGGCCCCCGCCGGATCGCGAGCAAGGCGACAAGCCGCTCTTCATCGCCGCTATAAATCGGGCTATTTGATCTTGGTTTCGCGGAATTCCACGTGCTTTTTGGCGACCGGGTCGTATTTCCTCTTCACCATTTTTTCGGTCTGGGTGCGCGAATTCTTCTTGGTGACATAGAAATAACCGGTATCGGCGCTCGATAAGAGCTTGATCTTGATCATGGTCGCCTTGGCCATGGCGGCAGTCCTCGATTGAGTTGGGCAGTGTCCTGCAAGTTGTCCTGATTCAGGGGTTCCGCTTTGAAAGCACCTTTGTCATCGTCCACGACAAGCGAGCGATCCAGTAATCCCGTCAGTTCCGCGATGATAACTGGATGTCCCGCTTTCGCGGCGCACGACACTTGATTGAACCGTCAGGCTGGGACCCTAGCGACCGGCGATGAAAAGTCAAGGAATCGGCTACCGCCGCAGTCACTCCAGGAGCTCGCGCAGCCGCTTGCCGCGCTGCATGCGATAGAACGGTACTGGAAGATCGTGGGTCAAGCCCTCCGCAGTCCTGATCTTCAGCTCTTCCAGAACCGCCATGGTGATGCCGGGCATGTCGAGTTTCAGGCTTTCCTCAATCGGCAGCCAGACCAGTTCCACCAGCTCGGTGTCAGGGCCGACCACGCCGTCGATGCGCGCCGCGATGGCGGTGGCGTCTACCGAGAAGAAACGGGTGTCGAAGCGACGCGGCCGCCCCGGCGGGGTGATGGCGCGGGCAATGAAGTGCACCGAAGCGAGATCGGGCGCAACGCCCGATCCGGCGAATTTCGCCCATTCGTCGTTGGGCGCATACCCCTTCCCCTTACTCCCGTTTTCGCCGTCGACGGCAGCGGCTGTGAAATCCGATTTGACTCCGAGGACGAGGCCGGTCTCCTCGAACACCTCGCGAATGGCCGCAAGCGGAAAACCGCGCGACTTTTGCGGGCTGGGATAGCGTACGTCCTTCATCAGCCGCGCCTCGACGCGCTTGTCGAGCGCCGTTGCCGAACTCATGTGGCGGTCGGTACGTTCCACCCTCCCCCCCGGGAATACATACTTTCCCGGCATGAACTTGTGGCCGTGATGGCGACGACCAAGCAGCACCTTGGGCGTGCGCCCCGTACGGTCGATCACCAGCATGGTGGCCGCATCACGGATTTTCACGCCGGGCAGGTTCTGGCGCGTGTCTCCGATCGACAGGAACTCGGCAAGGCGGGCGTACGGATCGGTGGTCATCTGCGAATCTCAATTTTCACTTCTCCGCTCGCGCGGGTAATCGCATTGGGCTGCCGCCTTTACTTACCTCTCCCTGCTTGCGGGGAGAGGCCGGAAAGAGCGCGTCCTGCGCGCCCATTCCGGGTGAGGGGGCCTCGCCACCGGCTCAGACGCGCGGAGAGCGCCCCTCAACCCCGACCCTCTCCCCGCAAGCGGGGAGAGGGAGCAGAGGCGGTGGGCAATGTGATCCTCTTGCCTGCAGGCGGAACAGGGGAATCACTGCGACGCCCGATCAGCGTCTCACCCATCCGTTTGGGCTACCGGATCGAAGCCATGCATGTAGTTCGCCCATTGCCAGCCCACGATCGCGCCCTTGGTCGGCTGCAGCAGTCCAATCGCGAGGCCGATCGTCAAAGGCAGCCACAACACGGCATGCAGCCAATAGGGCGGCGCGTACGCAACCTCGACCACGAGCGCGAGCGGCACCACCAGATGGCCGACGATCAGGATGACGAAATAAGCCGGCGCGTCGTCGGCGCGGTGGTGATGGAGGGCTTCGCCACAGGCCGGGCAGCAATCCGCCACCTTGAGGAAGGCGCGGAACATTTTGCCTCTGCCGCAGTTTGGGCATCGCCCGCATAGCCCGCGTCGGATTGAAAGCCACACGGGTCGCGCCGGCAGTGTGGGCACGCTTGACGGGGCCTGGGTCGAATCTTGCCAGCTCATCGGCGATGCGCCCGTTTGCGGCGAACATCGCGCGCCGAATCGCGTTCGTGATGTTGCGCCTTACGTGTCGACGCAGGCCGATGTCCCTTTGCGTGGGCCTCGTGTCGTCCCTCCGACAGCATTTCGAACCGCAGTGCGCCGGCAACGGGCGCCGCCTCGACGAGGCGCACCGTAACGGCATCGCCGAGCCGGTAGGTCTCTCGGCTGGCGTCCCCGACGAGCGCATGGGCGCGTTCGTTGTACCGGAAATAGTCATCGCCCAGAGTTGCGGCCGGAATAAAGCCGTCTGCGCCCGTGTCGTCGAGCTTGACGAACAGGCCGGAACGGGTGACGCCGGCGATATGGCCGTTGAAGACTGCGCCGATGCGATCGGCGAGGAAATGAGCGATCAAGCGATCAACGGTCTCGCGCTCGGCCGCCATGGCACGTCGCTCCGCGGCCGAAATCCGCGCGGAAATTTCCGCCAGCGAATGCACCGTCTCGGCGGCCGGCAGGCCCTCGTCGCCGAACTTGAGCGCGCGGATCAGGGCGCGATGGACGACGAGGTCCGCATAGCGTCGGATCGGTGAGGTGAAGTGAGCGTAGCGCTTGAGGTTCAGGCCGAAATGGCCGTAATTCTCGGCCGCATATTCGGCCTGGGCCTGGGTGCGCAGCACCACCTCGTTGACGAGATTTTCAGTATCGCGCCCTTTGACCCGGTTCAGAATGGCGTTGAACCGTTCGGGCCGCAGGGCGCCGCTTTTCGGCAACGAGATATCGAGCGTTGCCAGGAACTCGCGCAGCGCGTGGAGCTTCTCCATTGCCGGCTCGTCATGGACGCGATAGATGAGCGGTACGCTGGCGCGCTCCAGAGTCTCGGCCGCTGCCACGTTAGCGAGAATCATAAATTCCTCGATCAGACGGTGCGAGTCGAGCCGGGGCGGCGAGATCACCCGGTCGATCGTGTTGTCGGGCTTGAGCAGGATTTTCCGCTCCGGCAAATCGAGATCGAGCGGGCCGCGTTGCTCGCGGGCGCGCTTGAGCGCCGCGTAGGCGGCGTAAAGCGGCGCGATGACGAGAGGCAGCAGAGGTTCGGTCGCTTTATCCGGCTGGCGGTCGATGGCGGCCTGGACCTGCACATAGTGCAGCTTGGCGAGCGAGCGGATCAGCACACGATGGAACCGATGCTCGCGCTTGCGGCCGTCGGCTCCGATCACCATGCGCACTGCAATCGCCGGCCGGTCGACGCCCGGCTTGAGCGAGCACAGGTCGTTGGAGATACGCTCGGGCAGCATCGGTACCACCCGATCCGGGAAATAGACTGAATTGCCGCGCGCCGCCGCCTCGCGGTCGAGCGCCGAGCCGGGCCTGACGTAGTGCGCCACATCGGCGATCGCCACATCGATGACAAAGCCGCCCGGGTTTTTCGGATCAGTATCAGGGCGTGCGAAAACCGCGTCATCGTGATCTTTGGCGTCGACCGGGTCGATGGTGACGAAGGGGACCTCGCGCCAGTCCTCGCGGCCTTGCAGCGTTGTCGGCCGCGCTGCCTCGGCTTCGTGCAGCACCGCGTGGGGAAATACATGCGGGATACCGTGGGCGTGGATAGCGATAAGGCTTACCGCCTTTTCGGTGGCAAGCGAGCCGAGCCGCTCTCTCACCTGCGCCGTGGGCAGGCCGAGCCGGCCGCTCCGGCTCACCTCGACCGCGACGAGGTCGCCTTCCTCTGCATCGAGTGTGGCGCCCGCCGGGATTGCGAGTTCGCGACCCAGGCTTTTCTTGTCGATGGGGGCAAGCCTGCCGCTGCCACCTGGCAGCTTGCGAAACACGCCGAGCACGCGATGCTTGGCGCGACCGATAATCTTGATGGCGCGGCCCTGGTGGAAAATGCCGTCCTCGGCATCGCTCAATTTCTCGATGCGCAGCAAAGCCCTGTCGCCGACGCCCGGTACGTCGCCCGGTCGTGCGCGGCGCGGCACGTAAAGGCGTATCTTGGGCGGCTCGCCGTGGGCCTCTTCGTCCCATTCGGCCGGCACGGCGATCAGCTCACCGTCGGCGTCGCGGCCGGTGATTTCGGCGAGCACCACATCGGGCAATGTGCCAGCGCGGTGCAGCTTTTTCCGCCGCTTTTCGATCACGCCCTCATCGGCAAGGTCGCGCAGCATTTGCCTGAGGGCGGCACGATCCGCGTTCTTGAGGCCAAATGTGCGGGCGATCTCGCGGGTGCCGACTTTACCGGCTTCCTTGCCGATCAAGGCGAGCAATTCCTCCTTGGAGGGGAGGGCGTTATGCTTTCGGGCTTGAGAACTCAAATAGTCGTCCAGAAATAGGATATAGCAGCGTCGCAGCCCGGATGGAGCGCAGCGTAATCCGGGATTGTCGGTGCCTTGGGCGAGGTCTTACCCGCATTACGCTTCGCTCCGTGCGGGCTACGGAACATCGAAATCGCCTCTTTGAGCTGAAAATCACACTCCAGAGATAGTCATTCCCCACCGCTTTGCCAGCCCACTTCATTTGCGGCCCTTGGCGCGCTTTGCCGGAGCCTTGGGTTCTGTCGATTTTTTGGCTGCCTTCTTCGTTGCTGGTCTGGCTGCGGGTCTTGTGGATTTTACTGGCGGCCTGGTGGGCTTGGTTGATTTTGCAGCACCGGTTTTTGCAAGCCTTGGTGGCGCAGGCACGCTCTTTGCCGGCGCAGGCTTTGTAGCCTTCTCCTTCACGGGTTCCTTAACGGATTTGTCCGCCTGTGTCGCTTTGGCAGCCGGCTTGTCCGCCTGTGCCGCTTTGGCGGGTTTCTCCGACTTGGCGCGCCTTGATGGGCGGCGGCCGCCCCCGTTGCTGATCTGCTCGGCGCGTGCCGCCAGCAAGGGGAGCGCCTCATCAAGCGTGATCGTCTCCGGCGCCTTATCCCGGGGCAGGGTGGCATTGACGCCGTCGTGGCTCACATAGGGGCCGTAGCGGCCTGACTTCACCACGACCGGCCCGCCCTTGTCAGGATGCTCGCCAAGCGGACGGCCCGGATCGCCGCCGAACCGCCGGCCGCGCGGTCCCTTGGCGATCTTGTCCGCGATCAATGTCACGGCGCGGTTGAGACCGACGTTGAGCACATCGTCTCCGGTTTCAAGGTTGGCGTAGGTCTTGCCGTGCTGCACATAGGCACCGAAGCGGCCGATTCCCGCCAAAATCGGCTCGCCATCATCCGGATGCCGGCCGACCTCGCGTGGCAACGACAACAGCTTGAGCGCCATCTCCAGGTCGACGGTGCCCGGATCGGTACCGCGCGGCAGGCCGGCGCGCTTAGGTTTCTCGCCGTTCATCGCCTCGCCGAGCTGCACATAAGGGCCAAACCGGCCGGTACGCAGCGTCACCTCACGTCCGCTGTCGGGATCGATTCCCAGCACCTTGGTGCCCGGCTCCTCGGCGCCGTCGGGGCCCGGCACCGAGAACGGCCGCGTGTTGCGGCATTCCGGATAATTCGAGCAGCCGATAAAGGCGCCGAACTTGCCGAGCTTGAGGGACAGCCGTCCTGTGCCGCAAACCGGGCACAGGCGCGGGTCGGTGCCGTCAGGACGCGGGGGGAAGATGTGTGGCGCCAGCATCTCGTCGAGCGCATCGATGACCTGGGCGATGCGCAGGTCCTTGATCTCGGCGACTGCGGCCGTGAAGTCTTGCCAGAACTTGCGTAAGAGATCGTGCCATTCCAGCTCGTTATTGGAGACAAGGTCGAGCTGCTCTTCAAGGTCGGCGGTGAAATCATATTCGACGTAGCGGGCGAAGAAGCTTTCCAGGAATGCCACCACGATGCGGCCACGGTCCTCCGGCACCAGCCGGCGCTTGTCGATACGCACGTATTTGCGGTCCTGCAGCACCTGCAGGATCGACGCATAGGTGGAAGGCCGGCCAATGCCGAGTTCCTCCATGCGCTTGACCAGCGAGGCCTCGGAATAGCGCGGCGGCGGTTCCGTGAAGTGCTGGGTCGCCGCGATGCTCTTGCGGGTCAGCCGCTCGCCGGCTGCCATGGCAGGAAGGCGGCGCGAGTCCTCGTCGTCCGGATCATCATCGCGGCCTTCCTGGTAAAGCGTGAGAAAGCCGTCGAACTTGATCACGGTTCCGGTTGCCCGCAGCTCTAGAAGGCGCGCCCCGACCTTGGCGTCGATATCGACGGTGGTCCGCTCAAGCTCGGCGGACTCCATCTGGGACGCCATCGCCCGCTGCCAGATCAGCTCATAGAGCCTCGCCTGGTCGGCATCGAGATGGCGCTTGATGTCCCGCGACCGCAGGGTCGGGTCGGTCGGGCGGATCGCTTCGTGGGCTTCCTGGGCGTTCTTGGCCTTCACCTGGTAGCGGCGCGGGGCATCGGGCAGATATTTCTGCCCGTAGGCCGACCCAATCATGTTGCGGATGGCGGCGATCGCTTCGTCGGCAATCTGCACGCCGTCGGTGCGCATATAGGTGATGAGACCGACGTTCTCGCCGTCGAGTGCAATGCCTTCGTAGAGGCGCTGGGCGATGCGCATCGTATGCGCGGGCGCGAGACCGAGCTTGCGGCTTGCCTCCTGCTGCAGAGTCGAGGTCGTGAACGGAGGGTAAGGATTGCGCTTGGCGGGCCTGGCTTCCACGGACTTGACCGTGAAGGCCGCCGTCTCCAGGGCGCGCTTGAAGTCTTCAGCCTCTGCACCGGTGCCGATATCGAGCCGCTGGATCTTCTTGCCGTCGGCGCCGACCAGGCGGGCCTCGAACGTTTCCGCACGGGGTGTCGCCAGCGTCGCCACCAGAGACCAGTATTCGCGCGGGACGAACTTCTCGATCTCCAGTTCGCGATCGCAGACGAGCCGCAGGGCCACCGACTGGACCCGGCCCGCCGATCTGGCGCCGGGCAGCTTGCGCCACAGCACCGGTGAGAGCGTAAAGCCGACGAGATAATCGAGCGCGCGGCGAGCCAGATAGGCGTCGACCAGGGGCTGATCGATGTCGCGCGGATGCTTTAAAGCCTCCGTCACGGCCGCTTTGGTGATGGCGTTGAACACCACCCGCTCGATGGTCTGGCCCTTAAGCGCCCGTTTCTGTTTGAGTGCCTCCAGGACATGCCAGGAAATCGCCTCGCCTTCGCGGTCGGGGTCAGTGGCAAGGATGAGCGTGTCCGCCCCCTTCACGGCGGTTGCAATGCTGTTCACGTGCTTCTGGGATTTAGGATCAATTTCCCAGATCATGTGAAAGTTGTGATCAGGATCGACCGAGCCGTCCTTGGGCGGGAGGTCGCGCACATGCCCGAACGAGGCCAGCACATCGTAGCCCCTGCCCAGATAGGTATTGATGGTCTTCGCCTTTGCGGGGGATTCGACAACAACTATCTTCATGTATTTCCAATAACTTCAGGTCTTGTGCCGAAGATTTCCGCGGCAACCGGCGTACGTGACAGAATCGGGAACATGGGTAAAGGACCCCCCGCTGTCAAACCGCGACAGCTGCATAGCTTGAATCGGTAGACATCGAATCCTACGATCAGCACAAGCATAAATTGATTATGTGAATTCGTACAATCACAATAGAGCGACGCGGCCGCCCTGTTGTCTTTTAAGCCGGCCAGCAAGTTCGAGTTCCAGCAACGTCGCCTGCACGGTGGTGGTCGAGGTGCCGGACAGGCGGACAAGATCGTCGGGCGTGACCGGCGTCGGCCCGAGCAGCCCGATGACGCGGGCGCGGGCATCCGGCGACGCTTCGGGGGCCTGCGAGCCTTCCTCGGACAGGGGTTCGCCGAGCGGGGGTGCGGGTCGGTCGCCAATGATCGGGCGCAGTACGGCGAGCACGTCCTCGGCCTCCGTGACCATGACGGCTCCCTGCTTGAGGAGTGCGTTGCTGCCTTCAGCACGGGGGTCGAGCGGCGAGCCTGGAACCGCGAACACCTCGCGGTTCTGCTCCAGCGCCATCCGCGAGGTGATCAGTGAGCCGGATTTCCGCGCCGCCTCGACCACGATGACGCCATGCGCCAGGCCCGAGATGAGACGATTGCGCCGCGGGAAATCGCGGCCGCGCGGCTCGTAGCCGAATGGCATCTCGGAAACCGCGGCGCCGTTGGCGACCAGTGCCTCCAGCAGCGGCGCGTGGTCCGGCGGATAGACCCGATCATGGCCGCCGGCCAGGACCGCGACCGTCCCGGTCACAACGCTGGCACGATGCGCCGCCGCATCGATGCCACGGGCCAGCCCCGACACTACGACGAGGCCCGCGGCCCCGAGGTCGCGCGCAAGCTGCTGCGCGATCTTGACCCCGGCCGCCGAGGCATTGCGCGAACCGACCATGGCGATCATGGGATGGTTCAGGACGGCGGAATTGCCACGGACCGCGAGCAGGGGCGGGGCGTCGTCAATGGTCGCCAGCTGCGCCGGATATTCGTCCTCGCCCAGAGCCACCAGCGCAACGTCCATCTTGGCGGCTGCAGCAAGCTCCGCTTCGGCCTCCGCGCGCGTGCAAATCCGTACCGCCCGCGCCGCGCCGCCGCGCCGGGCGAGATCAGGCAGCGCCTTGAGCGCCGCCCCTGCGCTGCCGCAGTGATTGAGGAGCATGCGAAAGGTACGCGGCCCGACGTTTTCCGAACGGATGAGGCGCAGCCAATCGAGGCGCTGGTCATCGGTGAGACGAATGGGCGTTTTCATGTCCAAGGAGGCGTCTCCAAATGCAATTCTGGCGAGTATGCCCCCTCAGGGGATGCGATTCCACGGTCGCGTTCCTTACGACCGTCTATGGTGTTGACTTTTTGGAGAAGGCGTTCGGGGCGTTAAGCACTGGCTGTCACGTACGTCAACCCTATGATTTGTATCGACTTTTTGTTTTAAATGTCAGCCAGATCAACAGCAAGTCCATTGAAACTAATCGAGATGTAGTGTATTCTTTTGAAGGAGCGATAGATCGGTTGAAAAAGCGCTCCCCCGCCAAGCTCGCTTGGTCCACGCGTGATGCGAGATAGGCTGCAAAGCTGAAGTGGAAACCGAAACAGGGCTCTCCCAAAAGGAGAGCCCTTCTTTTTACCGGGGGGCGAAGTGAACTCGCTGCTTCGTTAGTACCTTGTGAGCCAGCACCACGAAGCGAATTTCACGCGGTCGCTTTCGCACATTGAAGCCGCCATTTGGATGCGCGCTTTCGATAGTGAGTCGAAGATCGGCCATTTCTCCGCCTGATGCGCGCTGGAGCATAAAGTAGATCTCGTAATTTTTGCCGTCCACTTCAAGCGGTACGACATAGACATAATTCCGAAGCTGAGCGGTCTGGTGAACCTTTCTGTTGGGCGACAACGCCCATGGAGAGCCGGTCTTCCAACCCGTAGTGCGGGATAGTCCCGTCAGCGGCACGTGCTGGGCCGGTCATCACCTCGACGATTTTAGCCTTCTGACGATGTATACGATGAGCGCAGTGGTCGACGAAACGAGGGCAGTAAACCAAAACGCCACTCCCGCAAACGTGGCACTCGGCAATTGGATTGCCGTCACCACTATATCTAGAAGAGAGGCACAACTTGCGAACGGCTCCTTTATTGCCGCAATCCCCTCCTTGACTTCTACCATCCACGCAACGAGTGCGAGACCTAGACCAGGACCAAAATTATGATTTAGAGAGCGTCTCATGGTCGAGTGTCCTTTCAGCGAGGAGACACGACCGCATCCACCGCCTTGACACATGCGGCGGCTATCCCGCAAACTGGATGGCGGGTGAGATTGCAGAATCGCGCCCATTTTTCGACCCGGCTGGCTGCCCTACAGCCCGCCGGGTCTCTTTCATTTCCGGTGTGTCGGCTTCATATCGTTGCCTTTACGTTCAGCCACTTTTTGGCATCGACAAAAAAAACAAATCCCTTCTACGACGCCGTAAGACGCCGCGATATTCAGCAGGCCGTGGGCATTGAGTATCTACAGACCGCTTATCGGCGTCTTAGCTGCCCGAAAGAGAACTCCGCAAATGCTGCACCACCCAGGTGGCCGTAAGTTAATCGATACGGTTGAAAAACTTCAATAAGCGGCATCAGTTTGTAAATTAAGTTGACAATCTTTCTGTGGAAAACTTCGGTGGTGGGCGGATAAATCGGAAAGCTGCTTCAGCGGTCAAATATGTTGTCTGCGAACCGTGCGTCGGTTGCCGTTTGAGGTACGCTCTTAAGATGTCCAGGCGAGACAAAGAACTGCTTGAAATCAGCCGCTTATCGGCAACCACAGTTGGTAGACTTCTGGGTTGTTCACGTCAAGCCGTATATCAGGGTGTCGCCCGATCGAAGGACTACTTTTCGATCTCGAATCTTTCGATCTTGATACTTCACCTGAAACGAAGCGACTCCGATCGGCTGTTTGCAGTAATGGACTTCATCGCCGAGCATTACCTCCGTAACAAAAGAGAATCTGAAATCGAACTCGTGACATCTGCTGATGCGGGGCTTGGACAACTGAGTCGGGTCGCCGCGAGGGCGCATCAAATCATTATTTGGATGAATGAAAATATAGAACATCTGGAAAACGGTCACAATTTATGGATAGCCATAGAACGGTTGTTGAATAGGAGACCTGTGATAATTGATTGTTTGTTACCAGAAATAGACACTGTATTAAATAAGCTGAGAGAAATATGGCCGGAATACCATCTTTCCAATTCTCACATTTTTTCGTCATCCGCCGCGGTTAATCTTCCCACGGTTATCGCGGTTGCGCCGACTTTTGTGAGGGCGTTTGTATTCGCTAGGCTCTCCGTAGAGGAAATTGAACCGACCGACGCAAGACGCGTGTGGGAACTTGCATCAACGACGGTGCCTCGGCGGGTTGATGTGCGATTTCGGGACGATGATCCTAAGTGAAGTAACAAGTGTTTCATCCGGAGTATGTGCCAGTGGTTGCCCCGATCTTCCCCTCTGCCCCCGCGAGCAGCCGCGCGATATTGGCTCGGTGCATCACCCACAGCAGCACAGCGAGCGCCGCGAACAGCAACGCCTCACGTTTCCCGTCGAAGGCCCACAGCATCGCCGGCGTTGCGGCGCTGGCGATGAGGGCGGAGAGCGACGAATAGCGGGTCGTGGCGGCGACCATGAGCCAGATCACGCAGAAAGCGAGCGCGAATGGCCACGCAAAGGCGATCAACAGGCCGATGAAGGTGGCGACTCCCTTGCCGCCCTTGAACCTGAGCCAGACCGGGAACAAGTGGCCGAGAAAGGCGCCAAGGCCTGCGGCGATCGCCGCATCCGACCCGCCAAAATGGGAGGCGGCGAGCACGGCCGCCGTGCCCTTGAGGGCGTCGCAGACAAGCGTTGCGGCAGCCAGATCCTTGCGCCCCGTGCGCAGCACGTTGGTGGCGCCGATATTGCCGGAGCCGATCGCACGGATGTCCGCCGTGCCGGCGAGCCGCGTGATGATGAGCCCAAACGGGATCGTGCCGATCAGATAGCCGAATATGAACGCGATGGCCCAGTAGGGCAGGGCTGTGAGCAATTGTCCGGAATCGATCATGGCGTTTTCCCCGGCGCCGCGGGGCAATCGCACATGACGCCGCGCACGCTCTCTCCCTCTCCCCGCTTGCGGGGAGAGGGGGCCTCTCCGCGACTCGGAGCCTGCGGAAAGGCCCCCTCACCCGGATCGCGCAAGTGCGATCCGACCTCTCCCCGCAAGCGGGGAGAGGTGAGGGCTGCGGCCAGTTACGATTCTCCCACACAGCAGCGAAGGAATAGCACCGCCCTACACGTATTCGTAGACCGTGCGGCCGGACACGATGGTGCGCGTCACACGGCCTTGCAGCCTTGCCTCGTCGAACGGCGTATTCTTGCATTTGGACTTGAGCTCCGCGCGGTCGAGCACCCACGGGGCGTCCGGATCAAACACCACCACGTCGGCGGGGCTGCCGGGCCGCAACGTGCCACCCGGAAGGCCGAGCAATTCGGCCGGCCGCGTCGACATCGCCTTGAGCAGGGCCGGCAGCGCGATGTCACCGCTATGGACGAGGCGAAGGCTTGCGGCCAGCATGGTCTCGATGCCGATTGCGCCGGGCGCAGCTTCGGCGAACGGCAGGCGCTTGGTCTCGACGTCCTGAGGATTGTGGTCCGACATCACGGCATCGATCAGCCCCGATGCCAGTGCTGCGACCAGTGTGACCCGATCTGCCTCCGCGCGCAGCGGCGGCGTGAGCTTGCAGAAGGTGCGGTAGGAGCCGACATCGATTTCGTTCAACGTGAGATGGTTGATCGACGCAGAGGCCGTCGCCATGTGGCCGGCGTCCTTGGCGCGCAGCAGCACCTCCAGCGAATCCGCGCAGGTGATCGATGCCGCGTGATAGCGCCCCTGTGCCAATGCGACGAGGCGCAGGTCGCGCTCCAGCACCACGGTCTCTGCCGCCTTGGGCACGCCAATGAGGCCGAGCCGGGCCGCGAATTCGCCCTCGTTCATCACCCCTTCGCCGACCAGATCCGGGTCCTCGGTGAAATGCACGATGAGCGCGTCGAAATCACGTGCATAGAGGAGGGCGCGCCGCATCACCTGAGCATTGGTGACGCTCTTTGCGCCGTCGGTGAACGCGACGGCGCCGGCGGCCTTCAACAGGCCGATCTCGGTCATCTCGGTGCCTTTGATGCCCTTGGTGAGCGCCGCCATCGGATGGACGTGAACGATCGCGGTATCGCGGGCGCGGCGCAGCACGAAATCCACCATGGCGGGCTCGTCGATCGCCGGGCTGGTGTCCGGCTGCGACACGATGGTGGTAACGCCGCCCGCCGCCGCGGCCTGGCTCGCTGAGGCGAACGTTTCGCGATATTCGGCGCCCGGTTCGCCCACGAAGGCGCGCATGTCGATGAGCCCGGGCGCTACGACCTTGCCGCGGCAGTCGATCACCTCGGTGCCTTCCGGGACTCCAGCTGCCCCGATGCCGCGCTTGGCATCGCGGACGACGCCATCGGCGATCAGAAGGTCGCCGTCAAGATCGAGATCGCGCGACGGATCGATGATCCGGGCATTGGTGAGCAGGATCGGGCGACGGTCGGAAAACATATCACGCATTCGGCAAATTGCGCGACAGCGCCTCGAGCACCGCCATGCGCACGGCGACGCCCATCTCGACCTGCTCGCGGACCAGGGACTGGGCGCCGTCGGCGACGCTGGAGTCGATCTCGACGCCGCGGTTCATCGGACCCGGATGCATCACCAGCGCATCGGGCTTGGCGTAGGCGAGCTTCCTCTCGTCGAGGCCGAAATAGGCGAAATACTCCTGGGTGGAGGGCACCAGCGAACCGTTCATGCGCTCGCGCTGCAGGCGCAGCATCATCACGATGTCGGCGTTGCGCAGTCCTTGGCGCATGTCACGGCATACTTCGACGCCGAAGTTTTCGATGCCGGGCGGCAGCAGGGTGGACGGGGCCACCACCCGCACGCGCGCGCCCAGCGCGTTGAGCAGGATGATGTTGGAGCGCGCCACGCGCGAGTGGGCGATGTCGCCGCAGATTGCGACCGTGAGCGCCTCGATCGCTCCCTTGTTGCGGCGTATGGTCAGCGCATCGAGCAGGGCCTGGGTCGGATGCTCGTGGGCGCCGTCGCCCGCATTGATCACCGAGCAATCGACCTTGCGGGCCAGCAATTCGACCGCGCCGGAAGCCTGATGGCGGACCACCAGGATGTCGGGGCGCATGGCATTGAGCGTGATGGCAGTGTCGATCAGCGTCTCGCCCTTGCGCATGGACGACGAAATCACCGACATGTTCATGACGTCGGCGCCGAGCCGCTTGCCGGCGAGTTCGAACGATGACTGCGTGCGCGTCGAGGCCTCGAAGAACAGGTTGACCTGGGTGCGGCCCCGCAACGACCCGCGTTTCTTCTCGATCTGGCGGTTGAGGTGGACGAATTCCTCGGCGAGATCGAGAAGCCCCACGATCTCGTCGGGCGAAAGCCCCTCTATTCCCAACAGATGCCGCTGATGGAGAACGAATGACGTTTTCGGGGCGATGTTCATTAAAGCGGGACCTATAGGAGCATTTGCTGGCGCCGGCAAGGGTTGCCGCACATGGTCCCCAGTGTTGTTGTATCGCCAGCTCCAGCCTCTGGTCGGGAGTCGTAACCCGGGTGGAGTGTCAGCGAAACCGGCGACGGCTTTGCGGCCTGGAGTGATCCCGGATTAGCTGGCGGCTTACTGCTACACGAAGTCAAGCAGACGTTGAGCATGCGACATGGCTAAAGATGAAGCCCCTGGCTCATGCCACAGGCACGTGATCCGCCACGATATCGCGATTATCCGAGTGGCAGGTGCACCCGGCGTCGCACGGCTTGCCGGGAATGGGGTAGCATTGCAACCGTAATCTGCAAAATCTATCGACAGGGAGGTTACTCAATGTGTGATCTACAACGTTTCGTGATCGTTTCAGCTGTAGCGGTGGCGGCGTTCATCTCGCCAGCGGCCGCGCAGGTCGCGGCTCCGGTCGACCCGGGGTTCGCCGTTTTGGAAGCGCAAGAAAACGCCGCCAATGCCAAGCCGGGACCACGAACCGTGCCGGGCCGCGTGATCCCGGTGCCCGACACCGTAAGCCCGCAATTGCAGACTCAGATCGCGGCTCCTTTTCGGGTTCCGAACTGGAACGCCGATCCGAAAAGTGCAATGGAATGGAAAGAGCTGATCAACAAGCTTGCCGACGGCGGCGCACCGTTACGTCGCCAGGTGCGTGAAGCACTCGGCGTTACGATGGAAACCGCCGTGATGGGCGGCGTGAAGGTGTTCATCCTCAATCCGAAGGAAATTCTGCCCGCAAATCGCAACCGGCTGCTCGTCCACGTGCACGGCGGCGGCTACGTCTACAACCCGGGCGAGGCCGGCACCGGAGAGGGAGTGCTGATGGCCGGCTATGGTGGCTTCAAGGTAATCTCCATCGACTATCGCATGCCGCCCGACTTCCCGTATCCGGCCGCGATGGACGATGCCATGGCGGTATGGCGCGAGGCGGTCAAGGTGCAGAATCCGCGCAACATGGCGATTTTCGGCACCTCAACGGGGGGCGGCATGACGCTCGCCATGATCCTGCGGGCCAAACAGGAGAACCTGCCGTTGCCGGCTGCTATCGCGCCCGGTACCCCATGGTCCGATTTGACCGAGACCGGCGACACCTACAAGACCAATGAATGGCTCGACAATGTGCTGGTGAGCTATAACGGCTATCTCGTCCGTGCAGCGAAGCTCTACGCCAATGGACACGACCTGAAGGATCCACAGCTCTCGCCGATCTATGGCGACTTCCACGGATTCCCGCCCACCATACTGACCAGCGGAACGCGCGACCTGTTTCTGAGCCTGACAGTGCTGACCCATCGCAAGCTTCGCCGGGCCGGCGTGGAGGCCGACCTGCAGGTCTATGAAGGCATGTCGCATGCGCAATACAATTTCGACGCATTCGCGCCAGAGTCCAAGGAAGTCTTCACCGAGATCGCGCAGTTCTTTGACAAGCATCTCGGCAAGTAGGTCTGCTATCGCCTGCACTGGTCGATCGTTTCAGCCAATCTGATGGGGTTTGAGCATCAATCAAGTCATAACGTTGGAGCGGCCGCATAGCGCGGCTGTAGGGGCGACCCTTGTGGTCGCCCCATTCGTAGCATTCGGCAACCGGGCGACCACAAGGGTCGCCCCTACATCAGCTTTCCGCCGGCACGAGTCGCTGTTATCGCTTTCATGACGTTCGCCTGAGCAGCACGCGCCGGAGCGCCATATTGACCTTGATCAACGCGGGCGCGCGGGCCATATGCCGCTATGTGCCCTCGGACGACGAGCGAGACTGAAGACGCTTTCGACGTGCCGCGCGGCGAAGGACTGGCCGAAGGGCGCACTCCATGAACGTCCATAATGACGCCCACCCGCATGGGCACGTTCACGCTGCGCCGACGGCTGCAGCCGCGACGGACGTGGTCTGCGGCATGACTGTCGATCCGCAGACAACGCCGCACCGGACCACTCATTCCGGAGCCAACTATTTTTTCTGTTCGTCCGGCTGCCGCACGAAATTCGAAGCTGCGCCTGCCCGTTACCTGGCGGCGGAACGCCTGACGCAGGAAAAATCTCCGGCTCCGGCGCCCGCCAGGACCATCTACACCTGCCCGATGCATCCACAGATTCGGCAGCTCGGACCCGGCAGTTGCCCGATCTGCGGGATGACGCTTGAACCAGAGGTCGCGACCGCGGAGGTCGGTCCGAGCCCGGAGCGCATCGACATGGAGCGGCGCTTGTGGATCGGGCTGGTGCTGACCGTCCCGGTGGTCGTCCTCGAAATGGGCGGGCATCTCGCGGGCTTGCACATGCTGGTCCCACCGGCGGTCTCGACCTGGGTTCAGTTCGCGATGGCGACGCCGGTCGTGCTGTGGGCGGGGTGGCCGTTCTTCGTTCGCGCCGTGCAATCGCTGCGCACGCGCAATCTCAACATGTTCACGCTGATCGCGATGGGGACCGGCGTCGCTTGGCTCTACAGCGTGGTCGCGACGCTGGCCCCTTCGATTTTCCCAGCGGCATTTCGCAGTGACGACGGCACTGTAGCGATCTATTTCGAGGCCGCTGCGGTGATCACGGTCCTGGTCCTTCTCGGGCAGGTGTTGGAACTGCGCGCGCGCGAACAGACCGGGGGCGCGATCCGGGCGTTGCTGGATCTCGCTCCCAAGACAGCGCGGCGCGTTCGCCCGGACGGCACCGACGAGGACGTCGGCTTGGATACGGTTGCGGTCGGGGATCGCCTGCGCGTGCGTCCCGGCGAGAAAGTGCCGGTTGATGGCGAACTGCTCGAAGGCCGCAGCGCCGTAGATGAATCGATGGTGACGGGCGAATCGATGCCGGTCACCAAGAGCGCGGGCGACCGCCTGATCGGCGGCACCATCAATCAGAGCGGCAGTTTCGTCATGCGGGCCGACAAGGTGGGCAGCGAAACGCTCCTTGCCCGGATCGTTCAGCTGGTGGCGCAGGCGCAGCGCAGCCGTGCACCGATCCAGCGCCTTGCGGACCAGGTCTCGGGCTGGTTCGTGCCGCTGGTGATCGCGGTCGCCGTCATGGCGTTCGCCGCGTGGGCGATCTGGGGACCGGAGCCGCGCTTCGCCTTCGGTCTCCTGGCGGCGGTGTCGGTGCTGATCATCGCGTGTCCGTGCGCGCTCGGCCTTGCGACGCCCATGTCCATCATGGTCGGGATCGGCCGCGGGGCGCGTGCCGGCGTGCTCATCAAGAACGCGGAGGCACTGGAGCGTTTCGAGAAGGTCGACACGCTGGTCATCGACAAGACTGGTACCCTGACCGAAGGCAAGCCGAAGGTCGTCGCCGTAAAGGTCGCGGCCGGGTGGAGCGAGGATGCGCTGTTGCGCCTCGCCGCAAGTCTCGAGCGCGGCAGCGAGCACCCGCTGGCGGCCGCAATCGTGGCGGCGGCGCATGCGCGCGACCTCAAGCTGACCGATGTCGCCGCGTTCGACTCTTCCGCGGGCAAAGGGGTGGTCGGGACCGTCGAGGGGCAGCGCGTCGTCATCGGCAACCGGCGCATGATGGACGGCATCGACATCGCCACGCTGGAGGCGGACGCCGATCGGTTACGCCAAGAGGGCGCGACCGCGCTGTTTGCGGGCGTGGATCGCAAGGCGGCCGGCGTGATCGCGATTGCGGATCCCGTGAAGCCGACGACGCCTGACGCGGTGGCGGCATTGCGCAGCGCCGGGATCCGGATCGTCATGCTCACCGGCGACAACCGCACCACGGCCCAGGCCGTCGCCCGCAAACTGGGGATTTCGGAGGTCGAGGCCGAAATCCTTCCCGAGGACAAGGCTCGCGTTGTTGAAAAGCTGCGCGGGGCCGGCCGCGTCGTCGCCATGGCGGGAGACGGTGTCAACGATGCCCCGGCGCTGGCAGCGGCCGATGTGGGCATTGCCATGGGAACCGGCACCGATGTTGCCATCGAAAGCGCCAGCGTGACCCTGCTCAAGGGCGATCTTCAAGGCATCGTACAGGCCCGCCGGCTCTCGCAGGCGACCATGCGCAACATCCGGCAGAACCTGTTCTTCGCCTTCATCTACAATGCCGCCGGCGTGCCGATTGCGGCCGGTGTGCTCTATCCGGTGATGGGGCTGCTGCTGTCGCCCATCATCGCGGCGCTCGCTATGTCGCTGTCGTCGGTCAGCGTCATCACCAATGCGCTGCGGCTCCGGTTCGTGGAATTGGCGGAATGAATTGGGGCACGTCATTCCGGGGACGGCCGCAGGCCGGAACCCGGAATCCACGACCACAGGCGAAAATGAATACCGATAGGCTGGCGGTTATGGATTCCGGGTTCGCGCAAGGGCGCGCCCCGGAACGACAGCTCTTTAGAGATCCGCGCCCCACTGCACCGGTACATAGGCATAGCCGGAGGACGCCTTGGCGACATGGCCCAGGCCCGGGAACGGAAGGTGCGAGCCGGCGATCAGAAGCTTGTCCGTCGCCACCATGTCGAAAACCCGCTTGCGGCTTGCGACCGCCATTGCCTGGTCGGTGTCGAACGAGATCGCCCGGTCAGGCTCCGGGAATTGCAGCGCCGCGTTGTGGACGATATCGCCCCACAGCAGCAACTCGCTGGACCCGGACGATAGATGAACCATCGTGTGGCCCATGGTATGGCCAGGCGCGGCGCTGGCCGTGATGCCAGACGCGAACTCGGCGCGATCCCGAAACATCGCAACCTTACCGGCGTCCACATATGGCTTGATGGAATTACGCGCGATGTCGAAGAACGGTTTGAAATCATCGGGCGCCTTTGCATAAATTTCCGCGGCTGTCCAGAATCCATATTCGGCTTCGCTGACGTGCACGGTCGCGTTGGGGAACGCGATCTTCTTGTCCGTGGTGAGCAGCCCAGCCGCATGATCGGGGTGCATGTGCGTGAGGATCACCATGTCGACTGTTGCGGGGTCGACGCCCGCGGCGGCGAGGTTCTTTGCCATCCGGCCGAGCGTCGGGGCGAACACGTCCGAGGTGCCGGTGTCGACCAGGACGAGCTTGTCGCCGGTGTTGACAAGCCACTCATTAACCGCGGTCGGCGTTATATCCTTTGACAGGAAGCTGCTTTCGAGGAGCTTGGCGGCGCCGTCGGCATCCCCTGTGAAGTACTTGGTCTCGATGGGAATCCAGCCGTCGCTGAGAACCGTCACTTCAAAGCTGCCCACCTTAAGGCGATAGACGCCCGCCGCCTGCGCGCCGACGAACGGCGCTTTCGCCATGGCCGGCACAGCCGGAACAAGCATGCCGCCGAGCGCGGCGAGACCGAAGGAACGTCGGGTGATATCCATGGAAACCTCCCCAAACGGGCATCGTGGTGACTTACATGTGCGCCCGGACCGGGCCTTGGGTCTCGCTCTATATTACTCGCCATGCCGCGCCGCGAGCATGTCAGCTCACGGTGCTGTGCGCGGCCGGGCAAGCCGATCGAGCGCTCCCTGCAGGATGAAGATCGCGGCGTGCTGATCGATCACGGCCTTGCGCTTGCCGCGGCTCGCGTCGGCGGCGATCAGTTCGCGCTCGACCGCGGCGGTGGAGAGCCGCTCGTCCCAGAATGCGATCGGCAATTCGGTCAATCGGGCAAGATTGCGCGCGAAGGCGCGGGTCGATTGCGCCCGCGGGCCTTCGCTGCCGTCCATGTTGATGGGCAGGCCGAGCACGAAAGCCACCGCCTTGCGCTCGGCGGCGAGCGCAAGGAGCCGCTTGGCGTCGGCGGAAAAATTGGTGCGCGCGACGGTGGCGACGCCGGTGGCAAGCCGGCGGTCCGGGTCGCTGGTCGCAACCCCGATGGTCTTGGTGCCGAGGTCGAGCCCGATCAGCGCGCCGCGTGGCGGCAGGCGGAAGTCGGCAAGCGCGACAATAGGAGCGGGCATGGCGTTGGCGTTTCGATCGACTGTAATGGTCATACGCCGGCCTGACACGCGTATCCATCCTGATCGTAGTGTTCCGGCGAACCGTATTCTTTTGTTGGATCGCCGGGACGAGCCCGGCAATGACCGGCGCAGGAGCGTTGATCTTGACGTCCGGTAGCGTATCTTCGCGCCGACCAATCCTTCAACCCCCCTCCCAACCAAGGACCATCGTCATGCAGATCACCTGGTATGGCCATTCCGCCTTCCGGCTCGATTTCGCCGGCAAGGCCGTGCTGATTGATCCGTTCTTCACCGGCAACCCCGCTTTCGTGTCCGACAAGGCGGCGGCGACCAACGGCGTGACCCATATCGTGCTGACCCATGGTCACGGCGATCACGTAGGCGACACCCTCGACATCGCCGCCGCGACCGGTGCCCCCGTCATCACCAACTATGATCTGTGCATGTGGCTTGCCGGAAAGGGCCTGCAGAAATTCGATCCCATGAACACCGGCGGCACAACAGACCAGGGCGGCTTCACCGTGACGCTGGTGCGCGCCGACCATTCCTCGGGCGATATCACGAACGGCATGCCGATTTACCTCGGCAACCCGTGCGGCATCATCATCAAGGCGGCGGGGGAACCCGTCGTCTACCATATGGGCGATACCGACATTTTCTCCGACATGGGCCTGATCGCCGAGATCCACCAGCCACAGGTCGCCATGGTGCCGATTGGTGACCGCTTCACCATGAGCCCGAAGACCGCGGCGCTTGCCGTCAAGCGCTTCTTCAAGCTCGACAAGGTGATCCCGTGTCACTATGGCTCATTCCCGATCATCGAGCCCAATGCCGACAAGTTCGTCGCCGAGATGAAAGGGCATGCCACCACGGTCGTGGTGCCGGCGAAGGGCAAGGCGGTGACGGTGTAGTGCCCGCAAGCGGGTAGCGACACCAGGCCGGTCTGAGGCCTTGCTCGTTGAATTGACGAGGCGACTGCCCGACGCATCAAAGTCGGAGACATTGCGGGTGTCAACTCGCAGGCGACGCTGATGCCTTAACCACTCGGCGACCCTCAGCCTTCTCGATGAACGAAAATTCCATTCCTTCGTCACGATACAACTTTGCATTGCGTTATATCCGCTGTTACATTGTGTAGCCACTAGTTGGCTTTATGCGTGTCGGGGGGATCGTGTCTGGTCAGGAATTTCAAATTGGCCTGACGATGGCGGGGGCTATTTCGGCTGGCGCCTATTCGGCGGGCGTTTTCGACTTTCTTATTCAGGCGCTGGAAGCCTGGGAAAGGGCGAGACTTGATCCGACCCTCGCCGATCAGATCCCCAATCACCGGGTCGGCATCAAGGTCATCACCGGCGCGTCCGCGGGTGCCATCACGGGTGCGCTTGGCGCGGCGGGATTGGCTCAAAAGATCACACCGCAACAGTTCGGCACCGCTCTCAAGCAGCAGGTCACCTGCGTTCTTCCATGTCTCTACGACGCATGGGTCGTCAGGCCGGCATTGGTGTCGGCCACCGGGGGGACGATTTCCTGCAAACGGATGACCTCGACCAGGGCAAGGTCCTCTCTCTGCTGGATTGCCGTCTGCTTGATCAAATCCGCGCCAACGCACTCAAACTCGGCCCCAGGGGACAGGCATTGCCGTATGTTTCCGATACGCTGCACGTCTACATGACGCTTACCAATCTGCGTGGCGTGCCCTACGCGGTGACCTTCGAGGGCGGCAATATCGTCATGATGCCGCACGGCGATCGGGTCCATTATTCCATCAACGGTCTCGGCTCGTGGAAGGCGTCATCCCCATTTGCCGACAATGACGGAACGCGGACGCTTAAAGTAGGCGGCTTGTTTGGGCCCAATGGCCCTTCGCAAGACTGGGAGGATTTCACCCAAGCAGCGGTCGCGTCCGCCGCATTCCCGGTCGGCCTTGCGCCGCGGACGATTGCGACCGTCCTGACTGAATACGACAAGCGCTCCTGGCCGATAACGGAATGGCATCTGCAGGACAGTATCCGGCCGAGCTGGCCTTCGCCTTGGCGGGACGACACAAAGCGAGGCTTTTCGTTTCTGAGCATCGACGGCGGCGTCGTCAACAACGACCCCTTCGAGTACGCGCATTTCACTTTGATGGACAATCCACCGGACCCGAACCCGCGCAGCGGCGAGGACGCTGACCGGGCGGTCATCATGATCGATCCATTCCCCGAGCCGCCTGAATTTCCCGCCGACGGACAGCCGGATCAAGCGCTCGTGAATGTGCTCAAGGTGTTCATTCCGGCGCTGATCAATCAGGCGCGTTTCAAGCCGACAGAGCTTTTCCTGGCGGCGAGTGAGGCGATTTACAGTCGCTATCTGATCGCGCCGTCGCGGCCAAAGCCGAACCAGAGCGCCGAATTGTATGCCATTGCGTGTGGGCTGCTCGGCGGCTTCGGTGGCTTCCTATCGCGGTCATTTCGCGAACACGACTTCATCCTTGGGCAGCGCAATTGCCAGAAGTTCCTGAGCTCAAGTTTTGCCCTGCCAAATAACAACAAGATCATTCAGCAATGGCCTCAGGCAGCGCGCAACAATCCCGATTTCGCCGCGACCGCGGCGGCCGCGCAGCCGCCGCACTTTTGCATCATCCCGTTGATCGGCGATGCGAAGGAGGAGATCGCCGCACCGCCATGGCCACAGCTCAGCCAGGATGAATTCGACGCTTTGCAGACCAGGATTGCGCAACGCCTCGACAAGCTGGTGCAGACCCTGGTTGCGAGCAACGGGCCCGGCGGGATTGCCGGGTGGCTTCTCGGGCGCATCTATTCGTCAAGGAGAGGCGATGCTTTGAACTTCATCAAGTTCACGCTCCTGGCCGATCTGGTGAAACGTGATCAGATCCAACGTTGGGACCTGCCCAAAGTTTGGAAGCAGCCACCTTCGATTCCGCTTGATGGCAGCGATGTGAGAAAAGTGCTGGCGGCCCTTCTCAACCCCTCCTTGGACCTACGGAATGCAGCCGGAATTGCTGCAGCGACCCGTCTCGATGTGACCAAAGTGACGGCAATTCTCGTCGCCTGCCAGGCCGAGACCGGCGCGCCCTACGAAGTCTGGCAGTCGCCGCGCAAAGACAAATCCGGGGCCGCGCTTTACGCACTCGCGTCGCGCAAGCCGGGTTGGTTCACGTCGCTTCCCGGCATCCGGCAAGCGAGCGACTGGGTGAGCCCGCCGCAAGTCGACCCACCCGGTCTTTAACGTGGCGATGACGGCGGTCCGGGGGCAACATGAATGTGACTCTAACCACAATCAACGTCGCGATCGGATTAATCTTCGTCTATTTGCTGATGTCGCTGATGTGCAGTGTCCTGCAGGAATTCATTGCAAACGTCACCAGCTGGCGCGGCAGGCATCTCCGCAACGGCATCAAAGCGATGTTGAACGACCCCGCAATGACCGGCTTGGCGAAACGGCTCTATCGCCATCCCCGCATCGCAAGTCTGACTTTCCCCGGAAAGCTTCCGAGCTATATCCCGAGCACGACCTTCGCGAGCGCCCTGGCTGACATCGTGGTGGAAGATAACAACTACCGTTCCGGTGTCGATGGGCCGCTGGCGCCGTTCATCAAAGACGCGAAAGATGCAGGGGGCAAGATCGAACAGCTCGAAGCGCAATTTGCGAAGTGGTTCGATGATTCGATGGATGGTTTGGGCGGGTGGTACAAACGAAACGTCCAAATCGTCCTGTTTCTCCTCGGTCTGATGCTGGCCGCCGCGTTCAACGTGAATTCTTTCGAGATTGCCCGCGTCCTGTGGACGGAACCGGTATTGCGGGAAGCTGTTGTGCAGTCCGCAAGCAAGTTCTATCAGGAGGGTGGTCCCGCGCAGCCGCAAAGTTCGCCGCAAGAGCAATTCGCAAAGCTGCAAAGAGACCTCGACAATCTGAATCTGCCGTTTGGCTGGGAGCCCGGCAGCATTGCGTGCCTGCTCGGCAAAGCCCCCTCTGACACGACATCCCCTAAAGGTACTGCGTCGACGATTTGCCGTCGGCTGCAAGAAAGCCGCGACAGCATGGCCCGATGGTGGGAATGGCTCGTGCTGCTCGCCGGCTGGCTGGTCACTGCTCTGGCGACCTCGCTCGGCACCCAGTTCTGGTTCCAGACGCTCGGTCAGGCACTGGCGCTACGGGCGGCGGGCGCAAGGCCGCCAAAGGCCACCGATATACGCCCACAAGCCGATGTACGCATACAAACCACGGAGAACTGACATGCCAAATGGAAATACGCCCGCGACAGGTGAAGCTATCGTCGCACTTGCCGCGCGCCACATCGGGCAAACCTATGAACTGGGCGAACTCGTGCCCAAGAACGACCCGAACTGGGGCGGACCGTGGGACTGCGCGGAATTCTGCTCGTGGTTGGTGTTCCAGGCGGCCGCCGAATTGTATGGATGTGCCCCCAACAGCAAAGACCCAGCGACAGCAGATGCCTTCACAGGCTATTGGCGGGACGACGCGAAAGCGAAAGGCAAGATCATTACCGTCAACGAAGCGCAGCGCATTCCGGGCGCTTTCATTTTGCGTGTCCCAACGACGATCGGCCATATCGTGGTCAGTGACGGAAAGGGCGGAACGGTCGAGGCGATGGGAAAGGCCTTCGGGGTGCGGCGGGGTTCGGTTTCCGGACGGGTGTGGGATTTCGGCATTCTGGTGCCGTCGATCACTTACGACACCACGTCGATCCAGCCTGGACATGCCGAGGATCCGCCACCAAGCGCGACCGTCGTGATCCTCCGTCGCGATGACGGCATGCCCCCGGATCCGCGGGTGGAAGCGCTGCAACGTGCATTGGCGGCGGCCGGTTTCGACCCCGGGCCTTTCGACGGACAGTTCGGCAAGCTCACCGAAGCCGCTGTATTCGAATTCCAGGCCGCGAAGAATCTCTCCGTGGACGGAGAGGTCGGGCCGCAGACCGGTCGCGCCCTCAAGCTGAAATATTGGAAACCCGATGAAACGGTGCCGGACTTTGCCAAGCCAGCGCAGTCTCAACCGTTGCCGCCGCCGCTTGCAGACTGGCCGGATGAGACCCGCTCGGTGAATCCGAGCCTCGATTTCGACGTCATCCGCAACGAATATGCCAGCTTGTGGAACACCATGGCCATCCGGCCGGACAGGCAGGCGGAGGTCGCCGCGACGGCCGCGACTATCGCCAAGGGGGCGGAACGCTATCGATCAGTGGCGGCTTCGTTTGCCAATATGCTCCCCTGGTACGTCATCGGCATCCTGCATGCGATGGAGTGCGGCTGCGATTTCAAAACCCATCTGCACAATGGTGATCCGCTCACCGCCCGCACCGTGCATGTGCCGAAGAATCGTCCACCACTCTGGGATCCGACCATGTCCTGGGAAGACAGCGCCAAGGACGCCATCATGGTCGATGGTCTCGACAAGGTAACCGGCTGGACACTGCCGCGCATCCTTTTCACGTTTGAACGGTACAATGGCTTTGGGCCGCGGCGGCGCTTTGGCAAGGCAACCGCCTATCTGTGGAGCTATTCAAATCACTACGTCAGAGGCAAATATGTCGGCGACGGTCAGTGGGACCCGGAAGCGGTTTCCAGGCAGGCGGGTGCGGCGGTCCTGCTGAAACAGCTGATCAATGGCGGAGCCGTCAACACGCCGGCCGAGGCATAAAGGTGCGCGGCGGCTGCAACAAAACGTGCGGCCCGCCGCCAGCAGTACTTCCGATCCCTACTCCAAAGCAGTACCGGGGCTTCAGTTCGTCACCACCCGCGCAAGTTCCTTCTCGATTGCGGCGATCACGCGCGCATCGGTCGGCTCGATCTCCGAAGGGAAGCTCGCCGCGATCATGCCGTCGCGGCCGATCAGATATTTGTGGAAGTTCCAGCGTGGTCGCTCGAGCGGACGCTGCGCCGATGCCCACCGGTAGAACGGGTGGGAGGCGGCACCGTTGACCACGGCCTTGGCGGCGATCGGAAAGCTGGCGCCGTATTGGTGTTCGGCGGTCTGGGCGATTTCGGCGGCGTCGCCCGGCTCCTGTCCGCCGAAATCGTTGGACGGCACGCCGACGATCAACAGGCCACGGTCGCGATAGCGCGTCCACAATTCCTGCAGCCCCGCATATTGCGGGGTGTAGCCGCATTGGGACGCTGTGTTCACGATCAGGATCGGCTTGCCGGCATATTCGGCGAGCTGGATATCGCCGCCCTTGAGGCCTGCGAAATGGAATGCATACGCCGTGATGCGGCTCATCGCCGGGGCTTGAGCACGCGCAGGCGTCGCCAGCAATCCGGCCATGATGGAGAGGAAAATCCTGCGGTCGGTGAGCATGATGCGTCTCCCAAAGGCTTCCCAAATTGTCGCCGCAGAATAGCAGAAATTACGAACGGCTTCCATGCGGGAATGGCTGTGAGATGGTGCGTCTTGACCTCTCCCCGCGAGCGCGGAGAGGTCGGAATGAGCGCGTCTTCGCGCTCATTCCGGCTGAGGGGCTTCTCCGCGAGTCTGAGCTTGTGGAGAAGCCCCTCACCCCAACCCTCCGCCAGCAAGCGGGGAGGAGGGAGCAGGAGGAGCCCTGACCCAGGCTGTCCCGCATTACGTACCGGAAGACCGGCACTTCATGCGGGCTACAAGCGGGCTTAAGAGAACAATTCCCGGCTCGCGATCCTGGCGCCCTCGGCAAGTGCCTGCAGCTTCGCCCACACGATGCTGGCATGGATTTCCTTTGAGCTTGCGAAAGTCGCAAAGCCGCAGTCGGAGCCGGCGATCACGTTTTCGCGGCCGACCAACTTGGCGAACCTCCCGATCCGCTGTGCAACCAGCTCCGGGTGCTCGACCAGGACGGTGGAATTGGAGATGACGCCGGGGATCAGCACCGCGCTGTCCGGCAGCTTCACGTTCTCCCATACCTTCCACTCGTGCTCATGGCGCGGGTTTGCGGCCTCGAATGAAAATGCTCCGGCGCGGATGTCCAGGATGAGGTGAACGATATCCTTCAATTCCATGTCATGGACGCGCGGGCCCATGTTGATGCCGTAGCAGGTATGGAACCGGATCTTCTCCTTCGGGATGCCGCGCAGTGCGTGATTGAGGGCCTCGACCCGCACCTTGGCCCAGGCGAGGACCTCGGCGACGCCAAGCTCCGGCTTGAGCAGCCAGTAGGTGACGAGCCGCGGATCGTCGATCTGGACCAGGAAGCCGGCATCGACGATCGCCCGGTATTCCTCATGCAGGGCATCCGCGATCGCGAAGAGATATTCCTCCTGGGTTTTGTAATAGGCGTTGCGCTGCCAGTCCTCCACATTGGCTGGCGAGATCGCCGGGATGAATGCCTCTTCGACCGTGACGGCGCCAAGCGCGGCACGGAAATTCCCGATGTCGCGCTGCAATTGCGCGTGGCCCCGATAGGCAACGGGACCGGTGCACACCATGTGGATGTGGCGCGATCTCGCCCCGGCGCTCTCGGCGTAGAATTCAGGAAACGATCGGGCCTCGCGTGAGCCCGCCCATGGGCTGCCGATGCGTTCCGGGGCGACCTCAAAACCCGACAGGCGTTCGTTGATGTAGGTGACGAACCCCGGCTTGCTGAATTCGCCGTCATCGACAACGTCGATCCCCAGCTCAGCCTGCGTGCGAACGATTTCACCGACTGCCTGCGCGAGCCGCGACTCGTAGGCCGCGGTATCGACCGGTTTGCCGTCCTGCATGGCTTCGCCCATGGCGAGCAGGTCCGCGGGGCGCGGCAAGCTGCCTGCATGGGTCGTAAGAATACGTTCGGTGCTGCGCTTCATGATGGGCTCGCCGGTGGTTCGATGAGAGGATGGCATCTTATCAGGCGATCTGTGGGGCAGCTACCGGCGCCACGCCACCGGGCTCGTGCGGTCACGTCGAAGGCAGAATAGGGAAAACTACGTCCTTGCACTTCCCCACGGCTGCGGGTCAAAATTGATCCCGGCGACGCCCACGTAGAATGTGGCGCGACCCGGGAAACGTGCCATGAAAAGGCTGTTGCTGGCTGTGCTTTTGATGGCTGCTGTCGGCTCCGGATATTATTTTCGCGACTATTTCTTCACAACCGCGACGGAGAACAGATCCGCACGGCCTCCGGCGCCCCAGCCCGTGGTGGCCGACGTCGCCGCGGAAATGCCGGCACCGATCGAGGTCACCGCCATCGGCAACGTCCAGTCCGTCGCGACCGTGATGGTCAGATCTCGAATCGACGGCGAGATCGCGCAGGTTCATTTCGAGGAAGGGCAGGAGGTCAAGGAAGGGGACCTTCTCTTCACACTCGATGACCGCGTGGCCCGCGCGCAGCTGCAACAGAGCGAAGCCAACCTGGAGCGCGACCGGTCGCAACTCCGACGCTTCCAGTTGGAAGTTGCGCGCCAGACCGGGCTAGCAAACCGAGGCGTTGCGCCGGCACAAAAGCTCGAAGACGTAATGACGAGCCAGGCGGTTTTTGAGGCGACGGTGCGGGCCAGCGAAGCGGCGGTGGAAACCGCGCGCATCAACTTGAACTACACAACCATTCGGGCGCCGATCACCGGGCGAACCGGGTCCGTCGCCTTCAAGCGAGGCAATATCATCAAGGCGGTCGACACCCTGCCGACCGCCTTGCCGATGGTCACCATCAGTCAGTTGCGGCCGATCTACGTTACGTTTTCGGTGCCCGAAAGGCATCTCGGCGATCTTCGCGCGGCTCTGGCGTCCGGGCGCCTGCCTGTCGTCGTGACCATTCCCGGCGCGCCGTCGGATCCGATCACCGGGCGACTGACTTTTATCGACAATCAAGTTGATGCCGCGACCGGCACGATCACCCTCAAGGCGACGTTCGCCAATGAGGATGCGCGGCTGTGGCCCGGCCAGTTCGTCAACGTGACCGTTATCCTTGGCGTACAGGCAAATGCCCTCGCCGTGCCGAGCGTAGCCATCCAGGTCGGGCAGAACGGCCCGTATGTATTCTTGATCAAACCGGACTCGACCGTCGAGCTGCGGCTCGTCCGTGTCGACCGGGCTGTGACCAACAGGACGGTAATTGCCGAGGGGCTCGCGGCCGGAGACCGCGTTGTGGTCGATGGTCAGCTGCGGCTCACAAATGGGACGCGCGTTGCCATTCAGCGATCCGAGGCGCCCGCACCCCCGAAGACGCAGCCCATTCCGGTAGCGGAGCAGGCGCCATGACGCTCCCGACGCTGTGCATCGAACGCCCGGTCATGACGACTCTGTTGACCATGGCGATCGTGGTAGTCGGCAGCGTCGGCTATTTCTTCCTGCCGGTGGCGGCGCTGCCGCAAGTGGACTTCCCGACCATCGCGGTATCGACCACCTTGCCCGGCGCCAGTCCGGCGACGATGGCAGCCTCGATCTCAACGCCGCTTGAACGAGAATTTTCCGCCATTGCGGGCATCGACTCGATCACATCGGTGAGCGGGCTCGGCATCGGCCGCATCACCGTGCAGTTCAATCTCAATCGCAGCATCGACGCCGCGGCTCAAGATATTCAGGCTGCGATCGGTAATGCCGCACGCAAGCTGCCGGCCGAGATGACGACGCCGCCGTCCTACCGAAAGGTAAATCCTGGCGCCTCCGCGGTGTTGCAGTTAACGCTCGTGTCGCAGAGTCTCCCGCTTTCGACCGTCAACGAATTTGCTGAAATCAACATCGGCCAGCGGCTTTCCACATTACCCGGCGTGGCACAAGTAGCGATCTTCGGCCCGCAAAAATATGCCGTGCGGGTCCAAGTCGCCCCCGACTTGCTTGCCAGCCGCGGCATCTCGATGGATGAGATTCAACGCGCGATCGCGGCGGCGAGCTCGACGACGCCGGTTGGAACGCTCAGCGGGCCGCAAAAGGCCGCTACCGTGCAGGCAGACACCCAACTGACGCAGGCGTCCGGATATCTGCCGCTCATTGTCGCCTATCGCAACGGCGCGCCGGTGCAGCTCACCGACGTCGCTCGGGTCATTGACAGTGTCCAGGTTCGCGAATCCTGGAACTGGTACAACGGCTCGCGCGCCATCACGGTCGCCGTATTTCGTCAGCCTGACGCAAACACGGTCGAGGTCGTCAATCGGGTAAAGGCCCTGATCCCTGTTTTTCGCGCCGAACTCCCCGGCGCCATCGACATCAACGTCCTGCAGGATCGCGCCGCACCGATCCAGGCGGCCGTCGGCGATGTTCAGCGTACGTTGATGCTCACAGTCATTCTGGTCGTGCTCGTCATCTATCTGTTCGTTCGACGCCTGTCGGCGACTGTCATTCCGGCACTCGCCCTGCCCGTATCCATCATTGGCACGTTTGGCGCGATGTATGTCGGCGGATATTCGCTTAACAATGTTTCGCTGCTCGCCCTTACGCTCGCGGTCGGGTTCGTGGTCGACGATGCAATCGTGATGCTCGAAAACATCGTGCGCCACACTGAAGCCGGCCTGGAACCGATGGAAGCGGCTCTCAAAGGCTCGCGCGAGATCACCTTCACGATCATGTCCATGACCATCTCTCTGGTGGCCGTCTTCATTCCGGTTTTCTTCATGGGCGGCGTGGTCGGGCGGGTCTTCCATGAATTTGCCATTGTGATCGGCATCGCGATTCTGGCATCCGGATTGGTGTCGCTGACGTTGACGCCGATGCTGTGCAGCCGATTCCTGCGGCCGCATCTGCATGATGACCGCAACAAACCGATCGCGCGCGTTCTGGAGCGAGGTTTCGCCGGTATGCTTCGCGGCTATGAAATCTCGCTCGAATGGGTGCTGCGCAGGCGGCGCCTGACGATCGCCGCGACACTTATGACGATCGGAATCACCGCATATTTATTCTATGCGATTCCCAAGGGTTTCTTCCCCATCGAAGACACCGGATACATCATCGGCGGCAGCGAGACGGCAGAGGATACCTCGTTCGCCGGCATGCTTGACAAGCAAATGAAACTCGACGCCATCTTGCGGGCAAGTCCTCATGTCGTGTCCTATAATTTGGAGGTCAGCCTCGGCGGGAGCCGGTTTGGGATAAACAGCGGCGACCTGTACATCCAGCTCAAGCCGCGTGGGGAACGACCACCCATTGGCGAAGTAATCCAGGAATTGCGTCGCCAGGCCGGCGCGATCGCGGGATTGAACGTGTTCCTGAATCCCGCCCAGAATCTTCAGATCGGCGCACGCCCGAGCAAGAGCCTGTATCAGTACACCCTGCAGGCCGGCAATCTTGAAGAACTGTATCGTTTTGCACCGCTCGTCGATGCGGAAATCCGCAAGCTCGCCGTGCTGCAGGACATATCTTCGGACCTGCAGATCAAGAGCCCACAAGCCATCCTCAACGTCGATCGCCGCAAGGCGGCGGCCCTCGGCCTGACATCTGAGCAGATTCGCACGACGCTTTATGACTCATTTGGATCGCGGCAAGTCGCGACCATCTATACCGCCAGCAACGACTACGCGGTGATTCTGGAAATCGATCCATCATTCCAGCAGCGCTCCGACGACCTGTCGAAGGTCTTCGTTCGGTCGAGTGCCGGGCAGCTCATACCGCTCGGCACTGTCGCGACTTTGACTCAAGGCGCCGGTCCCTTGACGGTCAACCATCAGGGACAGCTTCCAGCTGTGACGATCTCGTTCAACCTGGCGCCCGGCGTCGCCCTTGGCGAAGCGATCGAGCATATCCAGGAGATGGAGCGCCGGCTGGTATTCCCACCCACCATTACGGCGGGATTCGCCGGCACCGCACAGGTGTTCCAGCAGTCGTTGCGGGGACAGGGCTGGCTGTTGCTGGCGACCGTTCTGGTCATCTACGTGGTGCTCGGCATTCTCTACGAGAGCTTTATTCACCCGATCACGATCCTTTCCGGCCTGCCGGCGGCCGGCGTGGGTGCGCTCCTGACCCTGATACTGTTCAAGATGGACCTCAGCGTCATTGCGATCATTGGCGTCATCATGCTGGTCGGCATCGTCAAGAAAAACGCGATCATGATGGTCGACTTCGCGATCGAGGCGCAACGTAACCACGGCGAACCGCCCGAGCGGGCGATCCATCGCGCATGCCTGTTGCGCTTCCGCCCCATCATGATGACCACAGTGGCAGCGATCATGGGCGGCCTGCCGATCGCGCTGGGGCTCGGCGTCGGGGCCGAGCTTCGACAGCCCCTGGGCGTTGCGGTCGTCGGCGGGCTGCTGACGTCGCAACTCCTCACGCTGTACATCACCCCCGTGATCTACCTGTCGTTGGAGAGCATGCGCCGCGGCCTGTCGGCCTCAGGAAAGCGGGGCCGCAGCATTCGGCCGGTCGCCGCCGAGGCGGCGGAATAAGGACCCGTCCACGAATAAGTGCTCCAAAGGGCGGTCGTCGCCCGCGCAAGCGGGCGATCCAGTAACCACTTGGCTTCGATTCGGGCACAGCGCATCACGCGGTGATTACTGAATGCCCCGCGAGGCATGACACTGAGGCGATTCACTTGTTTTCCGGACAGACCCTAAGCTCCGCCGGGGCTTCGGGGGATCGCCAGCGGCCGGCACTCACCAGCGTCTGCGCCAGCGCCAGCGCCTGTAACCCCAGCCGCCTCCTCCAATGAGGCGGAGGACGAGCAGCAAGATAATTGCGCCGATCAGCGCGTTAACAACCAGGGCAACAATCCCTGCGCCGAGATGGATGTTCAGTTGCGGCAACAGCCAATCACCAATAAGGGCGCCGAGCAAACCGACGATCAAATCCCCGATCAGCCCGAACCCTGAGCCTCGCATCACCTGACCAGCCAGCCAGCCGGCAATGAGCCCGACCAGAATAATGACCAGGAGGCTTTCATTCGACAAATGCATGGTTTGTTCCCCAAAATAGGGCAATGTTTTTGACCGGAAATAGTTCCATCGAAATCCCCCAACTCCTCAAAATGAGGTATGGCTCGACCACCAGACCGTGCTTCGACGATAAGATCGAGATAGGCCCCCGAAGCGATATTGCCGCCCGGAAAAGAACACGAAAACCGTCCCGCGTCACATTCGCATATTCCTTTCGTCACCGGGTGACGTTTCGGAGGAACGTGGCCTCGCCCGCAAGGTCATCAAAGAGGAGCTGCCATACGATCCATTTCTGCGCAGCCGGGTCGCGCTCGAGATCGTGAGCCGGGATGATCCTTCATCCCAGCGGGGAGAGGGGAGAAGAGGTTGCACCGCCACATGCGATTGGCCTGCTCCGCCAAGGGAGGCCAGCCATATGGGATTGGGAACCTCCTCCCGGCCACCTGCGTTCTCTGCGGATCGGGGGACGCGGAGTACGTATGCGATCGCCATTTACTATCTGGTCCGACGATGGCCGCGTGGACTACGGCGTAGAACGCCCCAAATTCCCCCGTGCCAAACGTTTCGGCGTCGCGGTCGTCGCGTTCGCGGTCGCGGGATTGGGCGTCTGGAATGCCTATTCGGCGATCGTTGCGAATCTCAAGGCGCATGACAGCACCGACGTACATGAGGCGGCAAATCGTCAAGTCGAAAGTCATGATCCGGTCGATGCGAATCGTGAAGCCGCGAATCGCCCTGCCGATGCGAATCGTGATGCCGCAAGTCGTGATCCGGCAGAGGCGAATCGCGAGACCGCACGCAGCGCCGCAAATGAAGCGCCTGCGATCAACGCGGGTCGCCCGACAATGCGCTCGTTCGCGGCGAAGACGCGGGTGAAGCCGCACACCCTCGGCCTCGTTCCACTCGGCGCGCCCGATCGATCGGCGGTCGCGGAACCGCGACGCGTCGCCGGCGCCGAAGCGAATCCGGTTGCCGCACCTGTGGACCAGTCCACGCCCGTGCCACCGGAACGGAGCGATCGCGGCGCCGCAAATGAAGCGTCTCCGATCAACGCGAGTCGCCCGACGCGCTCGTTCGCGGCGAAGTCGCAGGTGAAGCCGCACACCCTCGGCCCTGTTTCAATCGGCGCGCCCGATCGATCGGCGATCACGGGACCGCGACGCGTCGCCGGCGCCGATGCGAGCCTGGTTGTTGAACCTGCGGATCAGTCCACGCCCGTGCCACCGGAACGGAGCGATCGCGGCGCCGTCAAGCCCGAGGAGAACAGGCTTCGTGAGAAATCGCGCGTCGCCAACCGGAAGCCCGCCCGTGGGTCCACCACGATTCAGGTTTACGACCTCCCCGATGGCCGCCGGCTGGTGGTGGGCCCTGTGAGAAACGACAGCGGACGTGCAGGCGGTACGGATTTCGGACGCCCAGGCGGCACGGATTTCGATGGACGGGACGACGTCGCGCCCGTGCCGCGGGTCGGCCCCCGCATCCGCGTGGCCTGGCCCTGGTTTTTCGGCATGCCGTTCTGACGCGTGTGTCCGGTGCGCGCTTGGTCTGCCCAGCGATGCACATCGCATGAAAAACGCGGCGCTGGAGCCAAGCGCCACGTTTTCATTTGCGGTTTGAGCGCGTCCGATGAAGTTGATCCACCCTTTGCCCGTCACCCTCCGGCGATGGATTGCCGGGTCAAGCCCGGCAGTGACGCCTGAGTGAATGTCGGTGCGACGCTCGATGAAGTCGATCCACTCTTCGGAGGTCACCCACGGGTCCATCTTGTTCGCATCAAGACGGATTGCCGGGTCAAGCCCGGCAGCGACGCTGGGTGAGTATTATAGCAACGCGCTCCCACTCCCTTTACGACAGCACGCCGTACTTCTTGAACCAGGCGGTCATCTGGTTCCAGCCGTCGTCCGCTGCTTCCTTGCGGTAGCTCGGCCGGTAATCGGCATGGAAGCCATGCGGCGCGCCCGGATAGATCTTGAATTCGGCGGTCTTGCCGGCGGCCTTGAGGGAGGCTTCCATCTGCTTGACCTGATCGACTGGGATGCCCTGGTCCTCGGCGCCATAGAGGCCGAGCACCGGCTCCTTCACGTCCTTGGCGGAAGCAAGCGCGTTGATCGGCATGGCTTCGTTCGGCGGATCCGCAAGACTGCCGTAGAAGGCGACGCCGGCCTTGAGGTTGCCGTGGGTCGAATAGCGCCACACGGTGCGGCCGCCGCGGCAGAAGCCCATGATGCCGAGCCGGTCGGTGTTGCCGCCCTGCGACTTCGCCCACGCGACGGTGGCGTCGAGATCGGCAAACAGCTCCTGATCGGTCTTGGCGTTGACGAGCGGGAACAGCTGCTGGATTTCGCTGATCTTGGTGAGGTCGCCTTTGCGGAAATAGTAGTCGGGCGCCACCGCGAAGGCGCCGAGCTTGCCGAGCCGCCGGGTCACGTCCTTGATGTATTCGTGCAGGCCGAAAATCTCCATCGCGACCAGGATCACGGGCGGATTGGTGGCGCTGGCTGGGCGCGCATAATAGACCGGCATGTCGCCGCCCGTGACCTTCACCTTGGCGTCTCCTGCGGTGAGGCCGGCGGTATCGGTCTTGATCGCGTCGGCGCGCACCGGGCCGGCGGCGAGCGTAAATCCGGCGGCGGATGCGGCGGACGCCGTCATGAAGCCGCGCCGCGACAGCGGCGCGACCTTGGTCAGGCCGACGATATCCTGCATTTTGGTCTGCACGTTCATTGGTTCCTCCGTTGACTTCGGGTTTGGATTTCGGCTGGCTGAAAACGCCGGAAGGTAGTACGTAGAACCCGTTACGTATAGGGCCGAATTACACTGGGGGACCGCTGACAATACAAGCGTCGCGGGCCGCATAAGAGCATAGCAAATATGACGGGGTGATGATCATGAACTGGCGCGTCTTGTCACGTGTGTTGTCACATGTCTTGGCGGTGTTGGCAGCGGCGCTGCTGTGGCTCATCGGTCAGCTCCCGCATCTGTCCGCCCAGGAAATCGGCGACCTCCCTAACGGTCGCCATATCGCGACCACCGTCTGCGCGGCCTGCCATATGGTCGGAAAGGGCGAGTTATACTCTCCGGAAGGCGGCGCCCCGGCATTTGCCCGCATTGCCGCCACCCCGGGAATGACCTCGATCGCGCTAAGCGCGGCGCTGCTCACATCGCATCGGCAGATGCCCAACATCATTCTCCAGCCAGACGACCGGCGCGATGTGATCGCCTACATTCTCAGTCTACGGTAAGTTCAGGCGCATTGTTTTCCCGGCAGCGCCGATGCTCTACCATGCAGGCGGTCAATTACAGGAGGGCTTGATGCCGGAAGTCGTTTTCTATGCGCTGGGTGGTCGATCGATCGAACAGAAGCGCGCGTTGATCAAGGATTTCACCGACGCGGTGGTGAAGAATTACAATGTCGAGCCCGGTGCAGTGACGATCACGATCGTGGAGTCTGCCAAGGAGGATAAGGCGAAGGGCGGCGTGCTGTTCAGCGATATGGCTCCAAAGACCTAGTCGCTCGCTTCAGCCAATCTGAAATGATCGGACCGTTATGAAAGCGATAACAATGGACTCGTGCCGACGGAAGGATGATGTAGGGGCGACCCTCATTGGCGCTAACTTAACGCTGTGCTGTGCCGCTGTGACTCGCTCCCCCCTGGTGGGGGAGGGTTGGGGTGGGGGGGGGCGTGCCACGGGGCACAGCGTGCTCCATTCCTCGACCCCCACCCCCGACCCCTCCCCACAAGGGGAGGGGAGGAGTTCGCGGCGCCGTTGCAGCGTAAGTTAGCGCAAATGGGGGCGACCCTTGTGGTCGCCCTCGGCTGGATGCGACGAATGGGACGACCCCAAGGGTCGCCCCTACAACCAGCGACGTTGGAGGATGCCGCTTGTGCGGCTTCTCGAACGTTATGACTTGGTAGATGCTCCAATCACATCAGATTGGCGACCCGCGCCAAAACACCCCAGCGTCGCGAGATTTTTTCAATTGCTGACCAACGCAGGCACTATGCCGTTGTGCCACCTTGACCGCCAACGAAATAGCGGCCATGGGGGAGTTGCATTCGGGCGGCGGGACCGATTGTTGACAGTGCATTTTATTCACGTTCCGTTCACGTTCGCGTCACTAGCGTCGAAATGGCGTTAAACGAGAACACCAAATTGCCAGAAACGGATGGTTGAAATACCGTCTGCGAGGGGTGGCTGCGATGCAACCAGCTGGGACCAATCTCGGACGCTTTCCTTCGAAATTCCTGCTGATGGTCATCCCTGGCCTAGTTGCAAGCGGCATCGTTGCATTGGTGCTGTATGCCGTCCATGTTTCCGGCGCGCCTTCGTCCTCCGAGGTGTTGACCGACCTTACGCCCCAGGGCGACGGCCTTTCTACTGAGGAGCGTCGCGGGCTCACCCGGCAGATGCTCAGGGCTCGCCGCGAAAATCAGGAGGAGCCCGAACAGGTCCGGCCGACTCCGACGTCGCGGCCCGCGACGACCGGACTGGCCGAGGACGCTCCCGTTGACGCCAAAGCGGCTACGACTCCGCCGGCCGTTGACGTCAAGACCCCCATAGACCGCGCACCTGCTGCCGCCCCGTTGCCGGCCGCGCGCCCAGCGATTGTGCGCGTGCGGCCCGATTCGCCCGCCGTCGTCACGGCTGCCGCGCCCGCAACTTCTCCTGTGGTCATTACCCCGCCGGCCGCCGCTTCTGCGCAGCCCGCACCGGTCCCACCGGCAACGTCCGACCCCGCGTCGCTGCCGCCTGTAGCGGTGAACACGCCACTCGATGGTGACGCCGAGCCGCAACCACGGGGTTTTGCCGCAAATGTGTTTTCGTCGCTTTCGACGTTTGCTGGGACAGCCGCGAATGCTACCGGTAACACTGTCAACTGGGTGATTGATCTTCCCGGCAAGGCGATCTCTGCCGGCGGCAGGCTGTTCGGCGGCGATTCGACCGCCAACAGTAATGCGCCTGCGGCATCGCCGCCTCCTCCCGCTGGCGCGCCGCCACCGTCCACGGCGCCGCCGCCGAAGCGGAACCTGTAGGCGCATTTGGCCGCGCCGATGCCCGAGCAACTCGGGGACTGATAGTTGAACAATTTCAAACTCCTGTTGGTCGGCTTAAGCCGGAAGCAGGTGCGCTTTTTGAATTGCGGTGATAGGTATGCGTTTTCAGTATAGCCGTTGTTGCAACGCAATAGTTTTGTAGTAGGCGGGGCTAGAGCGGTTCGATCTGAGAAGGGGGCTAACGGCGAAGGCACCAAGATGAGCGCAGTTTGGAAAACCAAATATGGCATGCGGCGGGTTCGGCGCGATCCTCCGACCCTGGCGGAGGCTGTCGCGGCAGCCCGCGGGTTGACCGATGACGTGCAGCAGCAGGTCGAGATCGCCGCGTCCCTGATGGACCTGCCGCCCGATCAGGTCAGACCCGAGGTGCTCAAAGCCGCGACGGCCCGCAAGGACGTCAACACCGTCGCCTTCGTCGGGCGAACCGGGGCACCGCGCACCGTCGTGGTTGAACGCGTGCCGGCCCGCCGAGCAACGGCCGGCAAAAGCACGGCACGCAAGGGGCTCAGCGGGAAGGGCTTTGATCGGTAGCGGATTTTCCGACGGAGGTGACGCACCCCGCATGTTTCCGGAACGGCTTACCGAAGGCTACCGCGCCTTTCTCGACGGCCGTTTTGCTGGGGAGCGTTCGCGCTACCAGATGCTTGCCGAGACGGGGCAGCGGCCGGAGATCATGGTGATCGGCTGCGTCGATTCGCGGGTCTCGCCGGAAGTCATATTCGATGCCGCGCCAGGCGAAATACTGGTGGTGCGCAACGTCGCCAACCTGGTGCCACCATATGAGCCCGATCGCGACTCCCAGCACGGCACCAGCGCGGCGCTTGAATTCGGCGTGCAGGCGCTGCGGGTCAAGCACATCGTGGTGCTGGGGCATGCCCTTTGCGGCGGTATCCGGGCTTTCGTGGACGAACAGGAACCGCTTTCCCCAGGTGATTTCATCGGCCGCTGGATGTCGCAGATCGCGCCTGCGGCCGCCAAGCTCGGCCCCCGCGGGACGGATGACGCCTATCGGCGCCGGCTCGAATTGGCATCCGTCGAGCTCAGCCTGAAAAACCTGATGACATTCCCCTGGGTGCGCATCCTGGTAGAGCGCGGCGAGCTTGCATTGCACGGAGCTTATTTCGGCGTCGCCTCCGGCCGTCTGCTGGTGCGTGATCGCGCCACCGGCCGCTTCGAGCCGGTGACCGAGGGCATGCCGCCGCCCTTGTTTCGCGAGGGCGACGTGTAATCCGGATCGCCTTGTCTGGGTTATGCGACTTTCGCAATCGCGGCGTGATGCCTACATGCGGACTTCGAAACATGGAGGCCGATGTGAGACCCCGACGTATCATCCAGATGTGTGCAGCGCTTGCGGTAGCGGCAGCAGCGATACTTGCCCCTGCCGTCCGCGCGGCCGACGAGCCCGACCTTATCTTCAAGCGCTCCACCGTGTTCAAGCTGCTCACGCCCAATGACAAGCTCGCCACCTATGGGCTTGACGATCCGGAAGTTGACGGGGTCGCCTGCCACTTTACGGTGCCGGAGAAAGGTGGCCTCACGGGCTGGATCGGCGTCGCCGAGGAAGTGTCCGACATCTCGCTCGCCTGCCGGCAGGTCGGGCCGATCCACTTCAAGAAGAAATTCGCGCAAGGCGAGGACGTGTTCCGCCAGCGCCGCTCGCTGTTCTTCAAGAAGATGCAGATCGTGCGCGGCTGCGACACCAGGCGCAACGTGCTGGTCTACATGGTGTACTCCGACAGGCTGATCGAAGGCTCGCCGAAGAACTCGACCTCCTCGGTGCCGGTGATGCCCTGGGGCGCCAGCGACGAGGTGCAGAAGTGCGCCGACTGGGTGGAGAAGTGAGGGTTGTCGTGATTGGTAGCCCGCATGGAGCGAAAGCGCAATGCGGGACTGCCTGGGCAAATGGATCGGCCTTTCCCGGATTACGATGACGCTCCATCCGGGCTACAAGCCTGGCTCAATCCGGGCTACAAGCCACAAACTTGATCTTGCGTGCACGGGAAACCCGAATGACCGTCTATGTCGACGACGCGATCTGGAAATGGCAGGGCCTGAGATGGTGCCACCTGCTGGCGGACGACATTGACGAGCTGCACGGCTTTGCGGCGCGGCTTGGCATTTCCCTCGCCTCCTACCAGGGACCGCCGAAGACGACCGCGCCGCATTACGACATCACCGGGTTCGAGCGCGCGCGGGCGCTCGCGCTGGGGGCAAAGCCGTGCAGCCGCGAAGAGATCGTGGCGGTGTTCCGGGTCGTGCGTGTGGCGGGCGGGAAGCGCAGCACACGAAGGTGAAATCTTCAAGTGAACGACAGCTCACAAACCGCAGCCGCCCCCGCGCCTGCGAAGCAATCCTTCGCGGCGCTGCGCCACCGGGGTTACCGCGCGCAGTTCATCACCTACGTGCTGGCGATGATGGCCGACAATATCGAGCACGTCATCAGCTACTGGGTGGTGTTCCGGAAATTCGAATCGCCCGCTTTGGCAGGGTTCGCGGTGGTCTCGCACTGGCTGCCGTTCCTGCTGTTCTCGGTCGCTGCCGGTGCGCTCGCCGATCGGTTCGATCCGCGCCGCATCATCCAGTGCGGGATGATGCTGTTCATCATCGCCTCCGTGGGCTGGGGCTATTTCTTCATCACCGACACCTTGCAGATCTGGCACGCCATGGTGCTGCTGGTGATCCACGGCTGCGCCGGCGTGCTGTGGCAGTCGCCCAGTCAGGTGCTGCTGTACGACATCGTCGGGGCCGCTGATCTCGCGAGCGGCGTGCGCCTCAATGCCACCGCGCGCTATCTGGGCGTGCTGGTCGGACCGGCCGTGGGCGGCGCTATCCTGGTGGCACTTGGCCCCTCTCTCGGCATCCTGCTCAACACCGTGTTCTATCTGCCGCTCGTCCTGTGGCTGGTGAACGCACCCTACGGGCCGCGGTTTCGCAAGGGCGTTGCGCCGCCGCGCCGCGCGGTGCGCGGGCTTGCCGACATCGTGCAGACGATCCGCGACATCACCGGACATCGCGTCATTGTTTCAATGACGCTGCTCGGCGGCGGCGCCTCATTTTTTGTCGGCAATGCCTATAACGCGCAGATGCCAGGATTTGCGCTCGACCTCGGCCATGGCGACCCGGGAGTCGCCTACAGCCTGTTGCTGGCGGCTGATGCGGCCGGCGCCCTGCTGGCGGCCGTGCTGCTCGAAAGCCGCTCGCTTCTTGCCACGAAGCCGCGCACCGCAATCATCCTGGCGGTGCTATGGTGCTGCGCCCTGACGGGCTTTGCACTCGCGAATGTATATCCGCTCGCGCTGGTGCTGCTGTTCATCGCCGGCTTTTTCGAGCTCGCCTTCAACGCCATGGCGCAGACGCTGGTGCAGCTCAATGCGCCGATACAAATCCGCGGTCGCGTCATCGGACTCTACAACATGGCCAGTCTCGGATTGCGGGCCTTCTCGGGCGTCACGGTCGGTCTGATCGGCAGCCTGGTCGGGGTGCACTGGTCGCTCGCGATCTCGGCCCTCGCGGTGCTGGCCATCGCCTGCGCGCTGCTGGCGCTGCGGCAGTGAGAGCCTTTCATGGCATCGCCGATATCTTCTGAACCTGTGGAAAAACCCCCACCCCAACCCTCTCTCCACCCAAGCGGGGTCCAAGCGGGGAGAGGGAGCAGAAAGAGAGCCCGCACATGGTCACGAAAATCGCGCTTGAGGAGCATTTCCTGTCGCCGGGGTTCGAGGACTACTGGAAGACCACGACGGGCGAGATCGCGCCCGCGATCTTCCGACAGGCGGTGGCGCGGCTCGGCGAGTTTGGCGAACTGCGCCTCGCCCAGATGGATCGCGACGGCATCGACCGCGCCGTCCTCTCGATCGCGGGGCCAGGTGTGCAGATCGAGCGTGACACCGCGACTGCGGTGCGCCGTGCGCGGGAATCGAACGATTTTCTCGCCCGCGAAATCCAGAGGCGCCCCGACCGCTATGCGGGCTTTGCGCACCTTGCCCTGCAGGACGCCAAGGCGGCGGCCGACGAGCTTGAGCGCGCGATTCGCGAACTGGGCTTTGTCGGCGCCATGATCAACGGCCACACCAACGGGCAATATCTCGATCACCCCTCGCTCTATCCGTTCTGGGAGCGCGCCGAAGCGCTGGGCGCCATGGTCTACCTGCATCCGGCCGATCCGCCCTCGCCCATGCCGGTGCTCGACGGCACGTACGGCCTTAGGCGCGCCACCTGGGAGTGGGGCGTCGAGACCGGCTCTCATGCGCTGCGGCTCGTGTTCGGCGGCCATTTCGACCGCTTCCCGCGCGCCACGCTGGCGCTTGGCCATTTGGGCGAGATGATGCCGTATCTGCTGTGGCGCTTCGACAGCCGCGCCGCCTTCTATGCCGTCAAGCTCGCCCGCCGTCCGTCGGACTACATCCGCGAGAATATCGTGATGACGATTTCCGGCATGTTCTCGGCCGAGCCGCTCCATTGCGCGATCAGCGCGGTCGGCCATCAGCGCATCATGTTCGCATCCGACTATCCGTTCGAGCCGCCCGACGAGGCGAGCAAGTTCATCGACCACGTGCCGCTGGCCGAGAACGTGCGCGCCGATATTTGCTTCAACAACGCTGTGCGGTTACTGCGGCTTTGAATCCTGGCGCGCAATAGCCAAAGGCATATTGCGCCAGAACTGAAATTTCGAATCGTATGCGGCATCATTCCGGGCTCCCTCGCTGCGCTCGGGGCCCGGAATGACAAATACAAGTCTTCGTGACGGCACACTACGGCCCCAGCGCGACCGCGTGCATGATGCGCCCGGGCAGGAACGTGAATGCACCGGCGATGGCCAACGCGCCGATGAACAGCGCCGCCATCCGGTTGCGGTGCTTGTCGACCGCATGACGGTGCGCCTGCCACACCGCGATCGGCAGCACGATCAATGTGAAGATGGCCAGCAGGTGGATCGGGCTCCATGGTCCCCAGAGCCTGATCTGGTGGATGAAAAATGCGCTCACGCTCACCACGACCATGAGAGCGACCCAAATCCAGCCGATCGTCCGGTGCGGCAGCGTTCCCTTCGGGGCGGCGAACTGAACGAGCCCCAAGCCAAACGCTGCCATCGCGGCGAAGGCGTGAAACTGAATGGCAGCGGATGCGGAAAGCAGCGGTGCAAGGGTCATGGCGAGATTCCTTCGTTGACGCGGTCAGGTCCCATGGCTGAACTCCATTGCCGTTCATTATTTGTCGCCGATAGCGCGAAATATGAAGAAGGCGAATTTCCGAGGTTTGTCCCGCAGGTAAAGTTTTGTAAAGACGCGCCCTGCTCGTGGCACTGACACTTCCGCGTCATTTTGGGACGCGTGCTGCGAGCCCCAGATCCGCACTCGTGGTGTCGCCGACGGCACTCTTTCTTCATTCTACATCGGACAGTATGGTGCCACCCTTCGATTCGGAGCCCTCGATGAGAGTCTTCATCCCAGCCGCGCTGGCGTTGTCCGGGCTCGCTGTCCTGGCGAGCTGCACAAGCGATTCCGGGACGCCGGCACAGCCGAGCTTCTATGCCAGCATGGCGGATGCCAATGCGACGGTCGATGCTGCCACCGCCGCGTCGATGATCTCCGGCTATCGCAGCAACAACGGTCTCGGTGCTGTCGAGGTCGATCCCGATCTGATGCGCATGGCGATGGATCACGCGCGCGCCATGGCGGCGAAGGACAAGATCGACCGCTCCGCCGGACGCGAGTTCACCGGCCGCCTCACCAGTGGCGGCTTCGATGGCAAGATCGCGGTGGAGAATGTCGGTGCCGGCTATCACACGCTGGCGGAGGCGTTTTCCGGTTGGCGCGATTCGCCGTCCCACCGCGCCAACATGCTCAAAAGCGGCGTCAACCGCTTAGGAATTGCCGCCGTTTATGCACCGCAGTCGAAGTACAAGGTATTCTGGACGCTGATCATGGCCGCGAAGGGCGAGGCGCGCGGGTAGATTATGTTTTCAATGTGATTGGATCACCCCTTTATTGGTATGCCCGTGGTTGTCGCGGGCATCCACGTCTCTCTTGCGGAGGTCCAGCAAGCAAGGCGTGGATGGCCGGGGCGAACCCGGCCACGACCTCAATCGAAAAACAAGAAGCGGGGCTTGTGCAGAGAATCGCACGCTGAAACCTTGGGTCCCTAAGCCGGTGTACGTCCTGTCGCTCAATATGGGCTTTTCACCAATGGTGACAAAATGACGATGATTGAATGTCAGATTGGCCGCACATGTGATAATTTGGAGGCGCTGGCGGCCGCTATCCTGAAAAATGATCCTAGATCCGGAAGTTGGTGTCGCCGATTTTCGCGAAGCCCTTCGCCCACAAGCAAGAGAGAGTGCTTGAGGGCGCCCAATTGTAACTGCTCCGCAGTAGGCTGATTTTCGAAGTTTTATCGATTTATCAGCGCTTTCTGCGCAAGGTGCGTGCTTTCAACTCACGAATTTAGGATGATTGCTCTTCCGCCTCGCAAGTTACGGGCCATTTGCCAACGCCACTTGTGAATGATAGTGGGATATTACCAATCGATGTGCGCATCCGCGCAGATCAGCTATTCGCTTTTTGCTCAGCGGCCGTCGCGTGTTCTACAAGGACTTTCGTGTGTTCTGCTAAAGCTTCCGCGCGCTCTGCTAGCCGCTGCCACATCGCGGCCATTTCGACAAGCAGGATTCTCTCATCTGAATCGCGAAACCGCCTGGTCTCGGCCAGCCGGAGGCAATCTGCAGCGTATCCTTTGTACTGCGCGGCCCTTGGCATACCACCTCCTGGTCGGAGCCCAAACGCGTCCGAGCGGATTTGGTTCCAGCCAACCCGGCATCAAATTGCCCTCAACAACCTGCGAGGACTGCAACCGGTGTTCCGGGTTTCAAGTTCCATTTGTGCGGGGCACGCAGAAAGGCCAACGAATGCAGGATCGTGCTACCTACAGGCGATATGCAGAGGAATGCCGTCGTTTGGCGACGGCAGCGCCGGATGAGCATCGACGCGTGCTGCTTGAGATCGCGGAAGCCTGGACGAAACTCGCACAGGAAAGCGGGCTTCAAGAGTCTGCGGGAAGAAAGTGAGATCCCCGTACGGCGTTATTTCCGTACGATGTTACTTCAAATCGAATCGTTCGACGAGTTCCGCCAGATGGCGCCACACCACCACCATGTCCTCAAGCATGGCCTTGTCCTCATGGCTCAATGCGTGACGTGCGAACTCGGCGCACTCGGTAGCATGCGCCCGATACCGCGCGGCGCGCATTTGTACCCGGCTCAAAACTCTGATTCGCGAGTTCGCTACGATGTGATCCAGCGCTTTCATGTTGCCTGAAACGCAACGTAACCATCGCGGTTCCTGGAACTTGGGATAGAGCGAGGAAAATTGATCGGGACGTGGTTAAGTTTGCGCCAACGAATCGGTTTATGATCTCACATCGCTCGCGGTTGTGGTGTCCAAAGAGATTTGCCTGATCACGAACTGCCAACCGCAACACCAGCCCGTACCGCGCGAGGATAGGTTAAGCGCAGCGAAACCTATCGGGGCCGTGGTGCGCGGACGGAACCACGATGGGTTTCGCGGACGAGTCTTACGATGGCAAGGTGATGGGTTTCGCTCCCGCTTAACCCATCCTACAGCTTGTGCCGCGCCAGCACCTCACGCACCGCTTCGACGAGCTTCTCCTCCGGAACCGCGAACTGGGCTTCAGCCTGCTTGCGCAGATAGTCATCGCGCTGCTTGGAGAGCCCGGCAAGCTCGGCGCCGACGATCAGATCCTTGATCTGCACCTCGCCCTTCTGCTTTTCATCGGAGCCCTGAATGACCACGCACGGACTGCGGCGGCGGTCGGCATATTTCATCTGCGGGCCGAATTTGCCAGAGCCCAGATAAAGCTCGGCGCGAATGCCGGCTTGGCGCAGAGTCGAGACCATGCGCTGGTAATCGGCGACGCGGTCCTTGTCGAATACGGTGACGATCACCGGCCCGGGCTCGGCTTTGGTTTCGACCTTGCCCAGATGTTGAAGCGCAGCCAGCAGACGCGACACGCCGATGGAAAAACCGGTCGCCGGCACCGGTTCGCCACGAAAGCGCGACACGAGACCATCGTAGCGCCCCCCGCCGCCTACAGAACCGAAGCGCACCGGTTTGCCGTCATCACTGGAGACCGGGAACGTGAGTTCAACCTCGTAGACCGGGCCCGTGTAGTATTCGAGTCCGCGGACGACAGAGGGATTTATAAGAATCCGACCACTTCCATAGCCTGCAGCCTCGGTAAGGGTCGCTATCTGCTCAAGCTCGTCTAAGCCAGCTTGATAAGTTTTTGAGAGGGGAAAAATCCGACGAAGGTGCTTCAACGTCAGAAAGTTATCAGCATACACCTTGTAGCGGTTATTTTCAAATTGGACGTCAATTGGCAAGTCATCCCGCCAAACTTCTCGCCGGAGGCCAACACCCGGCTCCTGAAAATTTGGAAACAGCGTCAGAATGTCGAATAGCTGCTGTATGTCTTGATCCTTGAGCTGCGGTCCCTGCTGCATTTTCTCCCTGGCTTTTTTGTTCCAAAAAAGCGCTCTCACCTGCTTAGCGTCCAGCGGACTTGCTCTGAGCAATGTTTCGATTTTGTTTCTGGCTGCTTGTTGATCACCGGAGAGAATGAAGTGTACTATTTCTTCAATTTCGCGATCAGATAGTTCGGCACCCTTTGTAAAGTCTTTCGACTCGTCGAGCCGTCCCTTTCCCAACAGCGATCGCACGCCCTCCATTCCGAGACGATCTAGCTTGTCCAATGCTCGCAATATCGTGAGCCGTCTCCCGGCATTCTCCTCGTCACCTAGTCCGATTGCCTCTAGCACTCCATCCAATACTTTGCGGTTGCTAACCTTTACCACATAGCTGCCGCGTGGAATGCGGAGTTTTTTCATCGTATCCGCCGCCATCATGCAAATCTCGGCATCGGCCGCCATCGAGGCGCTGCCCACCGTGTCGGCATCGAACTGCATGAACTGGCGGAATCGTCCCGGTCCCGGCTTCTCGTTGCGATACACGTAGCCGGCCCGATAGCTGCGATAGGGCTTCGGCAGCGTATCGAAATTCTCCGCCACGTAGCGAGCGAGCGGCGCCGTGAGGTCGTAGCGCAGCGACAGCCATTGCTCGTCGTCGTCCTGGAACGAAAACACGCCTTCGTTGGGCCGATCCTGGTCGGGCAAAAACTTGCCGAGCGCATCGGTGTACTCGATCGCCGGCGTCTCCACCGGCTCGAACCCGTAAAGCTCGTAGACCTTGCGGATCGTCTCCATCATCTGCCGCGTCGCCGCGATCTCGGCCGGCCCGCGATCCGCGAGCCCGCGCGGCAGGCGCGCTTTCAGCTTGTTGCTCTTTGCATCCGCCATGGCGGCGCCCCGTTGAGGTTAATTTTGGCGCTTGGTAGCAGCCGTCTTCCCGAGCGGCAAGGCAACGTTGTATGAGCATGATATGAGCGTAGGATGGGTTGAGCGCCAGCGAAACCCATCAACGATCGTGCCGCCGGAAAGGCCCAGGATGGGTTTCGCTTACGCTCAACCCATCCTACATCGCCGCGATGACGCCAGCCCAGGAGAACCTGATGTCCCTTTCTGAACTCCGCCGAGCCCCCGACGCGCGCCCCAACGATCTCGAAGCCTACTGGATGCCGTTTACGCCGAACCGTGCCTTCAAGAAGGCGCCGCGGCTGCTCACGCGGGCAAAGGACATGTACTACTACGCGGCGGACGGCCGCACGGTGCTCGACGCCACCGCCGGCCTGTGGTGCTGCAATGCCGGCCACAACCGCGACCCGATCGTGACGGCGATCAAGCGCCAGGCCGAGGAAATCGACTATGCGCCGGCGTTCCAGTTCGCTCATCCGAGGGCCTTCGAACTGGCAAGCCGCGTCGCGGCGCTGGCGCCGGGCGATCTCGACCACGTGTTCTTCTGCAATTCCGGCTCGGAGGCAGTCGATACCGCCCTCAAGATCGCGCTCGCCTATCACAACGCGCGCGGCGAGGGCGCCCGCACCCGCCTGATCGGTCGCGAGCGCGGCTATCATGGCGTCGGCTTCGGCGGCATCTCGGTCGGCGGCATCGTCAACAATCGCAAATTCTTCGGCTCGCTGCTCACCGGCGTCGACCATCTGCCGCACACCTACAACCGCGACACCCAGGCCTTCACCAAGGGCGAGCCCGAATGGGGTGCGCACCTTGCTGATGATCTTGAACGCATCGCGGCGCTGCACGATCCCTCAACCATCGCGGCGCTCATCGTCGAACCGATGGCAGGCTCGACCGGGGTGCTGCCGGCTCCGAAGGGCTACCTGCAGCGGCTGCGGGCGATCTGCGACAAATACGGAATCCTGCTGATCTTCGACGAGGTCATCACCGGCTTCGGGCGGCTCGGCTGTGCGTTCGCGGCAGAGCGTTACGGTGTCGTGCCAGACATCATGACCTTCGCCAAGGGCATCACCTCCGGCACCGTGCCGATGGGTGGGGTGGTCGTGCGGGCTCCCGTCTTCGATGCCTTCATGCACGGGCCCGAGCACGTCATCGAGCTGTTTCATGGCTACACCTATTCGGCCCATCCACTCGCCTGCGCGGCCGGGCTCGCGACCCTCGATCTCTACCGGGAGGAAAAGCTGTTCGAGCGCGCCCGCGCCCTTGAGTCGAAGTTCGCCGACGCCGCCATGACGTTGCGCGGCCGGCCTAACGTGCTGGACATCCGCACCGTCGGCGTCGTCGCCGGCATCGACCTCGCCTCCAAGCCTGACGGCGTCGGCAAGCGCGCCTACGCGGCGATGGAAAAGGCGTTCCACGAGGAGGGCGTCATGATCCGCGTCACCGGCGACACCATCGCGGTCAGCCCGCCGCTGATCGTGAGCGAGGCCGACATCGAGGAGATGTTCGCGAAGATCGGCAAGGTGATCGAGGCGGTGCGGTAGCGCGCCAAACTACGCCGAAGCAGTGTCGGGTGCTCCTCCCCTCCCCCTTGTGGGGAAGGGTTGGGGTGGGGGTCGAGGAGTGGAGCAAGGCTGTGCCACGCGGCACGACCCCCACCCCAACCCTTCCCCACAAGGGGGGAGGGAGTAGGCCTCGTCACATCCGCATCTCGCTCCGTCGCATCGGCGGAATGATGCTCCACCCGACGGTTACTTCGCCGTTGCCGCGCCGCGTAGGAATCGTGAGGGGCGGTTGCACCGCGGGGTTGCCGGCTATCCCGACATAGGGGTCGGGAATCGTATGAAGATCTCCGGCGGTCCAGACGACCACGCTGCCGCTGGCGGCGAAGTCGCCAAGGTCGATCCACGGCGCCCGGCGCGGATCGCCGTCGATCAAGGTACGCGGGTGATCGCCGGAATAGTGGCCGATATTGCCGCCCAGCCACATGGTGCCCACCACGTAGGCGAGCGGCGCGCCGGTCTGAGCATGGAAGCGGGCCGAGATCTCCTGCGCCAGCTGGTCGCCCGGGAACAGCACCGCGCGATAGCGGTGATCGAAATGCGGCAACACCGCGTATTGCGCCACGAAGGTCAGCGCGTAGATAGCCGTCACTGTGCCCCAGACGCCCGCAATCCGTGCGAGGCAGGTGCGATCGATCCGCGCGGAGACCGTGACCACGATCCACGGTCCGAGGAAGAGCCACAGCGGATAACCCCACATCGACACGAGCCCGCGGCCGCTTATGGCGGATGCGGCGATCACCGTAACCGCCGGCCCGAACGCGAGGAGAGCGAGGATGCGCCGATCGTAATCGTCGGCCGTGGTCGCATCGCTTTCATAGGGGCGTCGCAACAGCGGCAGCGCAATGATGATGGCGGGCAGCAGCCAGAACAGCTGGGCGAGCGCGAAAAGTGCCGGATGGGTGAAGTGATCGAGCAAGCCGTTGGTGGCCTTGGCGCGAGCCGCCGCATAGCCCAGCGGCAGCCAATTGTTTTCATAAAGCCAGACCAGATGCGGCGCCATAATCACAAGGCTGATGGCGATCGCGAGATATGGCCCCGGCGTCGTAAGACAACGACGGGCCCGCGGATCAATCAACATGAAAACCGCGAGCGGAATTCCGAGAATGATCACGAAATACTTGGCCCAGAACGCCAGGCCAAGCGCTATGCCCAGCACCGCCCAATGGACAAGGCGCCCGGTGCGCAGCGCGCCGTGGAACGACAATCCGGCCAATGCCCAGAACGGCAGCTGGACCACATCGTGATTGAATTTGGGCGCCGTGAAGTTGAAGAAATGCAGTCCGTCGATGATCAGCACGGCGACCGCTGCGGCTGCTGGCGTTGCGATGCGAAGCATCACGCCCCATACGGCCGCAAATGCCGCCAGAACACTGAGTTGCCCGAGGGCATAATAGGCGAAATCGGAATCGAAGGTTTGATGGGCGATCTCGACCAGCCACCACGGCAAAGGCGGCAATTTGTCATAGCCGAGTTGCCACTCGCGCCCATAGGTGAGGGCCTCGATGAGATCGAGTGGTAGGTTGGGGTAGAGGGCGAACGGCAGGATCGTCCAGATGGCCGCATGCACGACCGCAAACACCAGGAATCCTGTCCACGGCCGCTCCTCCATGCTGGAAAGAAGCATAGAGGCGAAGCCGGGCGCCGGCCGCCGCGCAGGAGAAAGTCCATCCACCATGTAAGACCAATCGCCAGGAAGGCAGGGCCGTCCCCCGACAACCCATTCCAGCGCTGGGTGCCCCTATCACCCGGTCCAACTCCAGCATGCGAGCGTCAAAGCGTCAATGTGACAAATCCATAGACGCCCGGTGACCTTGCAACGCTCGACCGGGCTCGCCAAGATTGCGTCTGCCATGGCGGTGCGGAGGTAGCGCAGATGACAGATGACCGAGGTCAGATTGACTCCCGATAGCGGCCGGTCGCATCTAAGCGGCAGTTGATCTCTGATCTCCGAACATCTGTCATCCGACTTCTGACATCTGTCATCTGATGCATCTCCTCGATCACTTTTCGACGTTTGCGCCGCGTTACGATGTGGTCCTGTGCGACATCTGGGGCGTGGTTCACAACGGGATAGCGGCCTATGCGCAGGCTTGCGATGCACTTATGCGTTATCGCGCCGGCGGCGGGACCGTCATTCTGATTACCAATGCGCCACGACCGTCGCCTTGGGTGGTGCGTCAACTCGATCAGCTGGGCGTTCCGGCCGACGCCTTTGATGACGTGATGACGTCAGGCGACCTCACCCGCGAAGTTGTGGCCGGCCGCAATGGCGGTGCCGTATTCCACATCGGGCCGCAACGTGACATCTCGATCTTCGACAGACTTAACGTCCGCTTCACGCCGGTTGAAGCCGCCGATTACGTGGTGTGCACGGGATTGTTCGACGATACCACGGAAACCCCCGATCATTACCGCGACCTAGTCGCGAAGATACGCGGCCGCAACCTCTTTATGCTGTGCGCCAATCCGGACCTCGTGGTCGAGCGCGGCGACAAGCGCGTCTATTGCGCCGGAGCGATCGCCGATCTCTACAACACCATGGGCGGCGAAGTGCTCTATGCCGGCAAACCACATCGGCCGATTTACGATGGCGCGCTGCTCAAAGCCGCTGCCGCTCGCGGCGTCGCGGCGTCGCCCGCTCGCACGCTCGCCATCGGCGATTCGGTGCGCACCGACATGCGCGGCGCGCGGGCGCTGGGAATCGATGGACTGTTCGTGTCCGGCGGTATTCATGCGGCGGAGTTGGGACGCGAAAGCCCCTCGCGGGATGCGCTCGCTGCCATATTTGCCGCGGCAGATGTGACCCCGCAGTCGGTCACGCCGCGCCTCGTGTGGTGAGTTGCACTCAGTCGCTGAATACGGCTTCAACCTTGCTCCGCAGGCCTCCATGCGTCATCCGGCGGGATCGACCCGCGGGTCCCTCTCCTTCGCGCGCGCATGGGTTGCCGGTACGAGCGCGCCAAATGACGTTGGATGAATGTCAGCGTAATCCGCTATCACAATGTCGCACTTGACTTCCATTAACCGCGGCGGGCACCGTCCCGGCGGCTTGCCAACAACCGGGTCCCTGTCATTGACGTCGATCGATTCTCCTCCGCTACGCTTCGTTGCGATTCACGAGGCGCTTGACGCGCCGCCCAATGCCGACGTGCTGCGCGGAGCGGTCATCGCCATGGGCAATTTCGAGGGGGTACATCGCGGCCATCGGGCGGTGATCGGAACGGCGATAAGTCGCGCACGCGCCCTCGGGCACCGGGCCGCAGCGCTGACGTTCGAGCCGCACCCCCGCGTGTTCTTTAACCCGGATGAGCCGTTTTTTCGTCTGACCGACGAGGCCCCCAAGCTGCGCCTGTTGGCGGCGACCGGGCTCGATGGCGCCATCGTGATGAAGTTCGATGGCGCGCTCGCGGCGCTGGAGCCCTCCGCATTCATCAAACAGGTGCTCATTGACCGGCTTGACGTCTCGGGAGTCGCCGTCGGCTTCGACTTCCATTTCGGCAAGGCGCGATCGGGCACGCCGGCCTACCTCAAGGAGGAAGGCGATGTCCGCGGATTCCATGTCGACATTGTGCCGGCGCTGCTCGATGACGGCCGGCGTATATCATCGGGTGCAGTACGCGCCGCGCTCGCGGCGGGACGACCCGACGAGGCGGCGGATCTGCTCGGGTATCCGTGGTTTGTGGCCGGCAAGGTCGTCCACGGCGACCGGCGCGGACGCGAACTCGGATACCCGACCGCGAACCTGCGGCTCAACCCTGCTTGCGACCTGCGCCACGGCGTCTATGCGGTGCGGGTCGAGGTCAACGGCCGGCGGTACGACGGGGTGGCGAATTTCGGCCGCCGGCCGATGTTCGATACCGGCGTGGTGCTGCTTGAGGTTTTTCTGTTTGACTTCACGGGCGATCTTTACGGCCGCACGCTTGATGTGGCGGTGATCGCATGGATTAGACCTGAATTCACGTTCGATACCATTGACGATCTGATCCACCGCATGGACGAGGATTGCCGGATTGCCCACATGGCGCTCAAACGCGCCGGCGACGCATTTCCACCGCTTGGGGTGGTGGCGGCGTAGGTGCTTTCTGCTCCCTCTCCCCGCTTGCGGGGAGAGGGAGAAGAGCTGCTGCGCGCCACGCGCCAAATGCCGCTCCGAACCCGCACAAATGCCGCTCTTTCCGTTCGCCGGTCGATATGTTAGGAACGGCGACATGACGGCATGCGATCAGTTCGCTCACAAGTTCGGGCTGGATCCTCGGCGGATTAGCGGCCCGGCTTCCGCCTGACCGGCGGAAGACCGGGATTGCCGCGCCCTGTTTGTCATCCAAATTTCAGGTTGAGCCGTCATGTCCGAACACTCCCGCGACTACAGCGAGACGTTATTTCTCCCCAAGACTGATTTCCCCATGCGCGCCGGGTTGCCCCAGAAGGAGCCCGAGATCCTGGCGCACTGGGAGCGGATCGGCCTCTATGCACGCCTGCGCGAGGCGTCTGGTGGCCGCACCAAGTTCGTCCTCCACGACGGGCCGCCTTATGCCAACGGCAACGTCCATATCGGCACTGCTCTCAACAAGGTCCTCAAGGATGTGGTGACGCGTTCGCAGCAGATGCTCGGTTATGATTCCAACTATGTGCCGGGCTGGGACTGCCACGGCCTGCCAATCGAGTGGAAGATCGAGGAGGAGAACTATCGCGCCAAGGGCAGGCAGAAGCCAGATCTCACCGATCCCGCCGCCATGATCGCGTTCCGACGCGAGTGTCGCGCCTACGCGGAGCACTGGCTCAACGTGCAGCGCGAGGAGTTCAAGCGCCTCGGTGGCGTCGGCGACTGGGCGCATCCCTACACCACCATGGACTACGCGGCCGAGGCGCAGATCGCCCGCGAGCTGATGAAGTTCGCCGCCAACGGCACGCTCTATCGCGGCTCCAAGCCGGTGATGTGGTCGGTGGTGGAGAAGACCGCGCTCGCCGAGGCCGAGGTGGAGTATGAGGATTTCACGAGCGATCAGGTGTGGGTGAAGTTTCCGATCGATGAAGCCCCATTCGGACCGCTTGTCGATTTTCCGGACGCAGATGCAAAAGCAGCGCTAAATGCGTTGCGAAGCGCGTCGGTGGTAATTTGGACAACGACGCCATGGACGCTGCCAGGTAATCGCGCAATCAGCTACTCGCACCGGATGGCCTATGGACTGTTCGAAGTCACCGACGCGCCGGAAGGTAATTGGGCAAAGCCCGGTGACCAGTTCCTGCTTGCTGACAAGCTCGCCGACGAGGTGGCGAAGCAGGCCAAGGTCGTGAGCTTCAAACGATTGTTCAGTGTCACGGCAAATATGCTCGAATTCGTGATCTGTCGGCATCCGCTTAACGGTCGCGGTTACGACTTCCATGTTCCGCTCCTCGCTGGCGAGCACGTCACTGACGACGTAGGCACCGGTTTTGTCCATACTGCGCCCGGCCACGGCCGCGACGACTTCGACATCTGGACCGCGAACGCCCGCAAACTCGCGCGTTGGGGCATCGATACCACCATCCCGTACACAGTCGACGGCGACGGCTTCTTCACCGATCAGGCGCCGGGCTTCGGTCCGCGCGACACCGGCGGCAAGCCCAAGCGCGTGATCACCGACAAGGGCGACAAGGGCGACGCCAACGACGCCGTCATCAAGGCGCTGATCGATGCCGGCATGCTGATCGCGCGCGGCCGGCTGAAGCATCAATACCCACACTCTTGGCGCTCCAAGAAGCCGGTGATCTTCCGCAATACGCCGCAATGGTTCATCGCCATGGACAAGCCGATCGGCTCTTCACCTCTCCCCGAGGGGGAGAGGTCGACGGCGAGCGCAGCGAAGCCGGCGGGTGAGGGGCACTCGGACTATGGTCCGGCCAGCACCCCCTCAACGGCCCCCACCTTACCCTCCCCCCCCGGGGAGGGTAAGGTGGGGGCGACCTCTCCCCGCTGGGGAGAGGTGAAAGCGGGCGACACCCTGCGTCACCGCGCGCTTGCGGCCATCCGCGAGACCCGCTGGGTTCCCCCGCAGGGCGAGAACCGCATCACCGGCATGATCGACACCAGGCCCGACTGGGTGATCTCGCGCCAGCGCGCCTGGGGCGTGCCGATCGCGGTGTTCGCGCGGGAACACGATGACGGGTCCGTCGAAGTTCTCAACGACGAGCGCGTCAACGCGCGTATCGCCGCGGCCTTCGAGCGCGAAGGTGCCGACGCCTGGTACGCACCGCGCGCGCGCGAACGCTTCCTCGGCGAACTCGCAAACGAAGAGTGGCAAAAAGTCGACGACATTCTCGATGTCTGGTTCGATTCAGGCTCGACCCATGCGTTCACGCTGGAGGACCCCAAACATTTTCCAGGTCTCGCCGGCATCCGTCGCCGCAGGGACGGTGGGCCGGATACCGTCATGTATCTGGAAGGTTCCGACCAGCATCGCGGCTGGTTTCAGTCCTCCCTGCTGGAGAGTTGCGGCACCCGCGGCGTCGCGCCGTTCGACGTCGTGCTCACCCACGGCTTCGTGCTCGACGAGCACGGCCGCAAGATGTCGAAGTCGCTCGGCAATACGGTCGCGCCACAGGACGTAATCAAATCGTCCGGCGCCGACATCTTGCGCATGTGGGTATGCGCCTCCGATTATGCGGACGACCTGCGCATCGGGCCGGAGATCCTCAAGACCACCGTCGACACCTACCGCAAGCTGCGCAATACGATCCGCTGGATGCTCGGCAATCTCGCGCATTTCCGCGAAGAGGATCGCGTCGCTTACGCGGACATGCCGGGCCTCGAAAAATACATTCTCCATCGGTTGAGCGAGCTCGACGAGAGCGTGCGCAAGAACTATGCGGAATTCGATTTCAAGCGGATCTTCGCGGCGCTCAACCAGTTCATGACGGTCGATCTGTCGGCGTTCTATTTCGATATCCGCAAGGATGCGCTTTATTGCGACCCGATCTCCTCCGTCACCCGCAAGGCCTGCCTCACGGTGATCGACCAGGTATTCCGCGCCACCGTGGCCTGGCTCGCCCCGATGCTGTGCTTCACGGCCGAAGAGGCGTACCTGTCGCGCTACGGAAACGATGCTGGCACCGAAGTCGGGTTTACCCGACTTCGGTCACTCAATTCATTGACCGAAACCCGCGTAGACGCGGTTTCGGTGCATCTGGACGCTTTCCCGGAGATTCCGGCTGCCTGGCGCGACGAAGCGCTGGCACGCGTATGGAGCGACATCAGGCGCGTGCGCCGCGTCGTCACCGGCGCGCTGGAAATTGCGCGCGCCGACAAGCGGATAGGTTCGAGTCTGGAAGCCGCGCCCGCGGTCTACATTTCCGATCCGCAGCTGTTGCGCATCATCGCGATAGAACTTGCCGGTGACCGCGGCGAGATCGGCATGGCCGAGATTGCCATCACGTCCGGCACGACCATCGAGCCTGGGGAAGGGCCGACGGCGGCATTTCGCCTTGACGATGTGCCGGGGGTCACGGTCGAATTCCGCCCGGCCCGGGGCGTCAAATGCGCCCGGTCCTGGAAGATTCAGCCTGATGTGGGCGCTGATCCGGACTACCCGGATGTGACGCCGCGCGATGCCAGGGCGCTCCGCGAATGGGACGCGGCTCACGCCGCTGCGGGATAAAATGACGCGACGGGCTTTCCTTGGCAGTATGCCGCTGCGACTGGGCCTGATGGTCGCACTGGTTGCGGTGGCGGTTGACCAGGCCGCCAAGCTTTGGCTGCTATACGGCTTCGGGCTGACGGAGCGGGGCCGGGTGCCGGTTACGTCGTTTCTCGACGTGGTGCTCGCGTGGAATACCGGCATCAGTTACGGGCTGTTCCACCAGGCGGGGCCGCTGGGGCAGGGAGTGCTGTTCGCCCTCAAGGTGATCGCAGTCGTGCTCCTCGTGATCTGGCTGGCCAGAACGCGCTCGCGTCTGGCAGGCTTGGCGCTTGGGTTAATTGTCGGAGGCGCGATCGGGAACGCGATTGATCGCGCGGTGCACGGCGCGGTGATGGACTTCGTCCTGTTTCATATCACCGCACCAACCTGGACGTTCCAATGGTACGTCTTTAATTTCGCTGATGCGGCGATCGTTGCCGGGGTCATTGGGCTCGTTTACGAATCGTTATTCTTGCAAGACGCCGCAAAAGAGCCCTGATATAACGTGATAAAGCGCGCGGGGGCCTTGCGGGGCCGAATCGCCAGGGCGGTAACTGTCGACGTGTGTCGATTCGAGAAGGGGGTATTCCTTCTGCCGTGGCTGCGGTACCAGACGTAACGGCGTTACGCTTCCTTCGAGTGGGCAGCGGTAACTCATTATGGGAAATGGCATACCTCAAAAAGATCGAAACCGTAAATTCACCCGTGCCGCGTTATGTGCGGCGTTCGGCGTCGTCCTGGTGATTGCGGGCAGCACCGCCGTCTTTGCGGGGGATGACGACGATGACGACCTGCCCGACGCGAAGTTCGTCAAGGGATTCCTGCGAGGGCTCGGGCTTCGCAACGGCCAGGAGGCGGGCATTGAATACAAGGAGCGGCCGCCACTGGTGGTGCCGCCGAACCGCGACCTGCCGGCGCCCGTAGCTGCCGGCTCGCTGGCGGCGAGTAATCCGGCTTGGCCGGCTGATCCTGATGAAAAAAAACGCAATGCTGAACGCAAGGCGAGGGCGGAACGCAAGTCATACGATCCGATTAAAGCCGGCGACCCGCTCCGACCGGATGAGTTGGCGCGCGGTACGACCAACAAGCCATCCGTCAAAACGGGCCAAGGACCGGACCATTCACCCGAAATGAGTCCGAGCCAACTCGGCTATACGGGCGGGCTGTGGAATAGCATCACTGGCCTCGGCAAAAGCTTCGGCAAAGACCGGGATGCGGAGACTGCTACCTTCGTGCGCGAGCCGTCCCGTACCACGCTGACGGATCCACCGGTTGGCTACCGTACGCCGTCATCGGCTCAGCCTTACGGCATTGACGGCAAATCCGAGAAGCCAAAAGCCGAGCCGGCAGATCGGCAGTCGGACACCTTTGGCAAATGATAAGGAGTAAATTTGGAACACCGCAAAAGTGGAATTCATGGCGTCCGCGTGATTATCCCGGCATGGGCCGCGCTTGCGGCGAGAATCCAATCAACGGCGGTTGGGTTGGCTGGCGTCGCCGCAGCGCTTGCGCTCGCGTTTCAAGTCGCCAGCGCCGCGGCCGGCGGGCCGGAGATAGCCAATTTCACCCTGCAGAATGGGCTTGAGGTCGTGGTGATCCCGGATCACCGTACCCCAGTCGTGACGCATATGATCTGGTACAAAGTCGGATCCGCGGACGAGACTCCGGGCAAATCGGGCCTCGCGCATTTTCTTGAGCATCTGATGTTCAAGGGCACCGCCAAGAACCCGGCAGGCCGTTTCTCGCAGACGCTCGCCACCATTGGCGGACAGGAAAACGCTTTCACGACGGCGGACTACACTGCCTATTTCCAGCGCATTGCCAAGGAATACCTGCCGCTAGTGATGGAGTTCGAGGCCGACCGCATGACCGGCCTCGTGCTTACCGATGACAACGTGTTGCCCGAACGTGATGTCGTGCTCGAGGAATTCAATATGCGGGTTGCGAATAGCCCAGAGGCGCGGATCGGGGAGCAGGTTGCCGCGGCCCTCTACCTCAACCATCCCTATGGGCGGCCGGTAATCGGCTGGCGCCAGGAAATCGAGAAGCTTAATCGCGATGACGCGCTGGCGTTCTATCGCCGCTTTTATACGCCGAACAATGCCGTCGTGGTGATTGCCGGCGACGTCAACGGCGACGAGGTCAAGGCGCTCGCTGAAAAAACCTATGGCCAGGTTGCACGCGTCGCTGACGTAGCGCCCCGTCTGAGGCCGCAGGAGCCGCTCCCGGTCGCGGTTCGCCAATTGACCATGGCAGATGCCCGTGTTGCCCAGCCGACCCTCCAGCGCAACTATCTGGTGCCTTCGGCGAACACTGCAGAACCAGGAGAATCCGAAGCGCTGGACGTCCTTTCCCAAATACTCGGCGCCGGCGAGACCAGTCGGCTCTATCGTGCGCTGGTGGTCGATGAGCACGTCGCGACCGGCGCGGGGAGCTGGTATCAAGGGACCGCGCTGGATGAGTCTCGCTTTGGGGTATTTGCGAGCCCGTTGCCGGGCGTCTCTTTCGCAACCCTTGAGGCGGCGATCGATGGAGTCATCGCCAGGATCGCCGAAAGCGGCGTTACGGCCGCCGAGTTCGAGCGCGCCAAGACACGGTTGATCGCCGACGCCGTTTATGCGGGCGACAATCAGGCCACCATGGCGCGGTGGTACGGGGCTGCACTGACTGTGGGCGGCAGCGTCGAAAAGGTGACGTCATGGCCCGCGCGCGTGCGTGCGGTGACGCCCGAAGCCGTGCAAAAGGCCGCGCGCGTGTGGCTTGATAAACGTCGGTCGGTGACTGGCTATCTTGTCAAAGAACTGCCTGGAAACGAGGAGAAGCGCTCGTGAATTTGGCTGCTCGACTTTTTCTGCAGCGCGCCGTTTTGGGCGCGCTTATTTTTGTGGGCGCGTTCGCAGCGCTTCCGCGTTCTGCCGACGCCACAACGGTTGAACGCATCGTCAGCCCGGGCGGAATTGCGGCTTGGCTGGTGAGTGAACCATCGGTTCCATTGATCGCAATGGACTTTGCCTTCAAGGGCGGGGCAACGCAGGATCCGCCGAACAGGGCCGGTGTGGCCAATATGACGGCTGCCCTGCTTGACGAAGGTGCCGGCGACATCGATTCAGACAGCTTCCATGAACGGGTCGAATCCAAGGCGATCGAGATGGGCTTCACCGCGACCAGAGACTACATCTCAGGGTCGCTGCGCACGCTGACCGAGAACCAGGATGAGGCGTTCGATCTGCTGCGGCTTGCGATCACCAAACCCCATTTCGACCCGGTGGATGTGGAGCGTATTCGCGAGCAGACGCTATCCGCGTTGCGTCGCGCGACTATGAGCCCGAATGAACTCGCCACTGAGCGCTGGTGGGCCACCGCCTTCGCAGGTCATCCGTACGCGCAGCCGCCACGCGGCACTTTGGAATCGGTCCCTGCCATTACGGTCGATGACCTCAAGAACTTCACCCGCAAGGTATTCGCCCGCGACATCCTCAAGGTCGCTATTGTCGGAAATATCGACGCTGCGACCGCTGGCAAGCTGCTTGACCGGGTGTTCGGCGATCTGCCGGCCACGAGCGCGCTGTCCCCGGTCGCCAAGGCGATCCCGCAAGGACTGGGTCAAAAGATCGCGGTCAATCTCGACGTGCCGCAATCGGTGCTGATGATCGGCGGCGCCGGTATCCTGCGCAAGGACCCGGACTTCATGCCCGCCTTCGTGCTCAACCACATCCTTGGTGGCAGCGCCTTTTCATCGCGGCTCTATAAGGAGGTGCGCGAGGCGCGCGGCCTCGCCTATTCGGTCTACAGCGCTGTGATGCCGCTCGATTACGCGGCGCTGTTCATGAGTGCTACCGCGACCCGCTCCGATCGCACCAGCCAGACCTTGGAGGTGATAGAGGCGGAAATTCGCAAGATGGCGGAAACTGGTCCAACCGAGGAAGAACTCGCCAAGGCGAAGTCCTTCCTGACAGGGTCGTTTGGGCTGCGCTTCGACACGTCGACGAAGATTGCCGAGCAACTCGTGCTGATCCAGCTCGATGAACTCGGCATCGACTATATCGACAAGCGCAACGGCTTGGTCGAAGCCGTGACAATGGCGGACGTCAAGCGTGTCGCCAAGCGCCTGCTCGACGCGAGGATGCTGGTCACGGTGGTTGGCAAACCGCAGCCTATCGCGGCCAAGGGCGGCTGAAATGCGGAGCTGACCCGCTCACCATTTTCAGGGATGCCTCAGCTCTGGAAGGGCGCTATGGTGCGCGCCCTCAAATTGGCTGTCATGGAGACGCTGCGATGAAACTCTATTTTTCCCCCGGCGCCTGCTCGTTGTCGCCGCACATCGTGTTGCGTGAGACCGGCGCGAATTTCGAGCTTGAGCAGGTCGACAATCGGGAAAAGAAGACCAAAACCGGTAAAGACTATTGGATCGTGAACCCGAAAGGGCAGGTGCCGTGCCTTGAACTCGACAATGGTGAAAAGCTCACCGAAGGCCCGGTGATCGTTCAATACATCGCCGACCAGAACGGCGCCGGCCTTGCCGGGGCGGCCGGCACCATGGAACGCTACCGTATCCAGGAATGGCTCAATTTCGTTACCTCGGAACTGCATAAGAGCTTCGGACCGATCTTCCGCCCCACTACGCCCGAGGCCTACAAGGACATTTCGCGGGAGAACCTCGGCAAGCGCTTCGATTGGATCGACAAGCAGCTTGCTGGCAGGCAGTACCTGATGGGTGACAGGTTCTCGATCGCCGATGCGTACATGTTCACGGTGTTGCGCTGGTCGCCGCGCGTCAACATCGACACATCGAAATGGCCGAATATCAAGGCGTACATGGATCGCATTGCCGCACGGCCAAAGGTGCAGGAAGCCCTCAAGGCCGAGGGGCTGGCGTAGACGCTCACTTCAGCGGCCCCCCATCGTAACCGTCAGCTTGCCAACGGCCTCAATCTCGCATTCGAGCGTGTCGCCCGGGACGGTAGCGGCAACGCCGGAAGGGGTGCCGGTCATGATGATGTCGCCGGGGGCGAGCGCCACCATCTCGGACAGCTTCTCGATCACCTCCGGCACCTTCCAGATCATCTGCGCCAGATCGCCGTCCTGGCGCAGTTGGCCATTGCATTTGAGGGTGATGCGCCCCGTGGTCCGATGGCCGGTCTGCGAGGCCGGCACGAGGGGGCCGCACGGTGCCGAGCCATCAAACGCCTTGCCGATTTCCCACGGCCGTTTGATATCGCGGGAGGCAATCTGCAGGTCGCGGCGGGTGAGGTCGATCCCGACGCCATAGCCCCAGATCAAGTCGTTCGCGGTCGCAGCCTTGAGAAAGCGGCCGCCGCCCCTGAGCGCCACCACCAGCTCCACCTCATGGTGCAGGTCGCGGGTGAGCGAGGGATACGGCACCGTCGCGCCGTCAGGCACGACGGCGTCGGCAGGCTTGGCGAAGAAGAACGGCGGTTCCCGCTCGTCCTGGCCCATTTCCCGGATGTGCTCCAGATAGTTGCGGCCGACGCACCAGATCCGTCGCACCGGGAACAGTTTATTGCTGCCTACAACCGCCAGGGCGGCCTGGGGCGGGGGCGGGATGACAAAGCGGGAAGCGTCTGCGGTCATGAGATATCTGCTGACTGGAGTGAAAACGTCGGGGGACGACCGAACCGTGTGCGGCCACTGCTCGTGGCCGAATAGACGGAAGGGGTCGGAAGGTCAATGTCGATCGTCAGTTCTGCAGCGTGCCAAGCTTGCGCTCCCAGGCGAGCGCGTGGGTCACGATCGTGACAAGATCGTCGAATTGAGGCCGCCACCCAAGCAACTCTCTGGCGCGCTCTGCTTGCGCCACGATCTGTACCGGATCGCCGGGCCGCGGGCCGCCGCGATCAACGCGGAAATCGACGCCGGACGCGCGTTTGACGGCGTCGATCACGTCGAGCACGGAAAATCCGCGGCCATATCCGCAGTTGAGGGTGACTGACCGGCCGCCCGACCGCAGATAGGCGAGGGCATCGCAGTGGGCTTGCACCAAGTCGGCGACGTGGATGTAGTCGCGGATGCAGGTGCCGTCGGGCGTCGGGTAATCGGTGCCAAACACGTCCATTTTGGCGCGCTTGCCGAGAGCCGTCTCGACCGCCACCTTGATGAGGTGGGTCGCGCCTCTGGTGGATTGCCCGGTGCGGAGCTGGGGGTCGGCACCGGCGACATTGAAGTAACGCAGGATAACGTAATCGAGACCATGCGCGAGGCCGGCGTCGCGCAGCATAATCTCGGTCATGAGCTTCGAAGAGCCATAGGGTGACATGGGCGCCACCGGGTCGTCTTCGCTGATGGGCACCTTCGCGGGGTTGCCGTAAACCGCCGCGGTCGAAGAGAAGATGAAGTGCTTGACGCCGCCCTTGACGGCGCATTCGATCAGGGCGCGCGAGTTCACGGTGTTGTTGCGGTAATAGCCGAGCGGATCAGCCACCGAATCCGGCACAACGATCGATGCCGCAAAATGGATGATGGCGGACACCTCTTGCTCGGCGATCAGGCGGGCGACCAGTGCTTGGTCGCCGGTCTCGCCGACCATGAGCGGAACGCCAACGGGTATCGCCCATTTGAACCCGGCGGACAGATTATCGAGCACGATCACGGCTTCGCCGGCGTCGATCAGCGCATGGATCATGTGGCTGCCGATATAGCCGGCGCCGCCGGTAACCAGGATGGTCATAGGGTTCGCTCGCGCGGGGATGCTGGTGGTCTACTTCGATTCGGTATCAATTCCTAACCTGATCCTAACCCGGCGATTCTGACATGAGGCTGGCGTAAATGGCGTCGCATCGGGTGACAAACTGCCGTGTGCCGTATAAGAGCGAACGCCAACCTACAGTCTCCTGGGGGAAAAGCCGTCCCGTCGATGGCCGAGATTCTGTTCATCAAGACGTCTTCGCTGGGCGACGTGGTCCACCATATGCCGGCCATTACGGACGCGCGGCGGTACTTGCCTGATGCCCGGCTCGCCTGGGTGGTGGAGGAGGATTATGTGCCGCTTGCCCGTCTCCATCCGGCGGTCGATGACGTTATTC
>DATGCX010000327.1:0-3826 GCA_035311445.1 Xanthobacteraceae bacterium
CGGATGGCCGTGGCCGTGGCTCGCCGCCGAATAGGCGCTCATCATGTCGACGTAGCGCCGCCCGGCGGTATCCCACAGATGCGCGCCTTGCCCGCGCGCCAGCACGACGGGAAGCGGCGCGTAATTATGGGCGCTGTAGCGGGTCTCGAGCTCGATGGCGTTCATGGCACGTCTCCGCACTGCTGCGGGCGAATCACCGCTCGCATTGCGATTCACATTTAGGTCGAGGCTGCGGCTCGTGCGGCGGAAGTGGACGCGCGCGGCGGCGGATTCGGCGGTCGCGTCGGCGCGGCGCGGCCGAAACGGCGGTTTGTTAACCCTTCGCCCGCTTACTCTCTCGGTTAAGGGACAGCGCGAAATAAGCGCCGCTCATTCCCGCGAAAGCGCCTATGAGGAAATTGGCGTCGCAGGCGCGACTCTCGTTATTGCGCCCTCTCCCCTTGCGGGAGAGGGCAACTCGATGCTGCCACAGACGATGATGGATGAGGGGTTGCCTCTGGCGACCCCTCACCCATTCGAAATCGTGGCCACACCATTGTGCCCTCTCCCGCAAGGGGAGCGATCGAAAGTTACGTCATCAAGAATTCTATTGAAGATCAGCTCCTTAAACAGAGGCCAGTCTGGGCTTTAAATGCTGGGCTGCATATAGGTAGCACTTGCGCGACCTTGGTAATCTGAGCGCGCGGTTCAAACCGGTGCGCGTTCGGTTCGCAGAATGACAGGTTATGGAACGGGGGGCGTATGGGGCCGCCCGATCCGTATACCGCTTCGGGCCAACGGGGGACGTCACAGCAGCGCCAACGCCATTACGCCAATTGCGGCCCGAAGGGTCGTCACCCCGCCACGTTGGTGGAGCGTTGGAATCGGGGCCAAAGGAGCGAAAGCTGCAAAGTGGCTCACTAGCGCTCCGCATGTCGGGTCTGGGTCAGGGCATGTGTGCTTTACTGTGCTGGAGCGCGACGACATAGCATTTCTACTTACCAATTATTCTGAACGACTCCATGAAGTGCTGCGTTTCAATACTGGATCCCATACCCGTCGGCCCAACGACCGTCACTTGATAGAGCCAGTCGTCGACAAAGTAGTACCGTGCTATGGTTGCGGGGCGTCTTTCACAGTTTTCTGCGCTTATCTCTCGGGCAGTTGCACCTGGAACAAGAATTGTGCGCTCACGGTGACTAGCACAGTTGGCAACGAAAATATTGATGAGCAGTCGCAATAGGCCCTCATCGCCTCCGATCTGTTCGTGCGCTTCGTGCCGAAATAACGTGGCACTGACTATGAAAGTGTAGGACTTTATCCCAACGTAATATTGACGCGTTCGGACCATTGTTTCTGGATCAAACCCTCGGTTTGTAATGACTGGAGCCTCAGGAAGATCAATTGCAAATCTGTCCTCTGCAAACTGAAACGATTTCCAATCGTCGGCAGCAACTATGGTGCCAGCAATTGCCAGCAGGGCTATCATCCAACCGCACGCACTCTCATTCAACACCGGCGATGCCTATCCAGATTATTTCTGTACCGGTTTGTATTCGTACCTCTATGTTTGTTGGCGCAGGTTACCAACGGAAGCGATGAGTACGTCTGCGCCGATCAAACGATTTTGAGACATGTCAGCATACCGAACTAATCGTACCGACGATGAATTGGACTCACCTCTGCCAAATCCTGTAATTGAGCCCTACGCGAACGATGTTTTCCCTTGCATTGATGGAAATGGGGCCGCCGCCGCAGGCCACGTTGCAGGTGAAGCCGTTGAAGTCGGCGTAGAGGTACTCAGCCTTCGCCGTCCATGGACCCCAGATGACGAACTCGACCCCCAGTCCCAAGGTCCAGCCGAGGTTGTTTGCGCGATCCGTCCCGAGCGGCGCACCCGCGGTGCTCGCGACGAGGCGGCTGATCGCCGCGCCGGCGGTCACATAAGGCATGATGGTATCGAAGGCATATCCGAATCGCAGGCGGGCGGTCGCAAGCCAATCGCTGCGCATTTCGCAACTCGGGACGCAGGACATGGGGGGGACGGTCCCCCTGACGCCGGACCAGGCGAGATCGCCTTCCACACCCCAGACGAAAGGCCCGTCGGTCTGCAGGTTGTAGCCCAACGTGCCGCCGACGAGGCCGCCTGAGATATTGTAAGTACCGCTGGCGAGGTCGGGGACCGAGGTCCAATCCGGACGGCCCCAGGCGCCGCCGCCGTTGATCCCGACATAGGCGCCAGTCCAATTATAGAGTCTCACGGCGGGGAAAGCCGGCGGCGCCGTAAATACATCGGAAACCACTGCGGGTTCATAGCCGGCGGGGTAGACTCTGGGAGCGGGAAAAGCCGGCGGCGCGGTAAATATATCGGGAGTAACAACCCGTTCGACCTCGGTCGCCAAGGCCGGATCCGCGGCAGCGACCGCCGCCAGCACGGCAACTACAATTGGGAACTTCCTCATAACACTCTCCCCAGTGACTCATGGTTAGATGGATCGGAGCCCTCGTCGTCACACCGCCTTCAGTAGAACTTGTTCTTGTCGATCAAAGTGAACGATTCCCCCGTGCCAACGTTGAGAATTTTTTCTTTCGGCGGCTCGACCCGGTTCCACCAGCCGCCGCCGAGCGCCTGGAACAGCGCCGCGGTGTCGGCCAAGCGGGCGGCACGCGCCTGCACCACTTGGATCAGCGCTTGCAGATAGGTTGATTGCGCGGTGAGGAGCAGCAGGATGTTGGCATTGCCGGTCTCCACCTGCTGGCGCGCGAGGTCGAAGCTGATCTTGGCGGCGCGTTCGAAGGCGCGCGCCGCTCTCAGCGCATCGGCATCGTTCTTCAGCGCGTGCAGCACGTCGGCGACGTTTTGCGCCGCGCCGATCACCGTGGCCTTGTAGGCCCACGCCGCTTCGTCATAGGCGGCCGCGGCCGCGCGCCGCTGATGCAGCAGAGTTCCTCCGTCGAAGATCGTCTGCGTGACGCTGCTGGCAAGGAGCCAAAACTGAGTCCCCAACACAGCGGAGGGAGAAATCAGGCCGGCAAGCGCGATATTCATATAACCGCCATTGGCGCCGATGGTGAAATTCGGGAGCATGTTGGCGGTGGCGACGCCGACTTGCGCGCTCGCAGAGTGCAATAGCTCTTCCGCGCTGCGCACGTCGGGACGTTGCTCGACCAGCTGAAGCGGCAGGCTCAAGGGCAAGTCCAGGGGCAGCTGCAGATCCGCGAGCCTGAATGTCTCGGGTGGTCCTTCACTGGGGTATCCGCCGGAGAGCGCCGCCAGCAAGTCCCGCTGCACTCCCAGGGCCTTGCGCAGCGGCGGCAGCGTTGCTTCGACTTGCGCGAGCTGAGCTTCCTGCGCCGCGACATCGCTGCGGCTGGCATAGCCGGTGTCAAGCTGCTTGCGCAGGATGTCGAGCATTTTCCTGTTGAGGCTGATGAGCTCGTTGGTGGCGTCGATCTGTCCCCTGAGCGCAGCCTCGGTGATGGCTGCGACTGCCACGTTCGCGGTCAGCGCGAGATAGGCGGCCTCGACCTGGAAGCGCTGGTTGTCGGCCAGCGCCTGCAGCGATTCGACCGCGCGCCGGTTGAGGCCCCAGACGTCGAACGTGTACGACACAAGCACCTGGCTGGTGTAGAGGTCGAAGGGGTTAAGGTCCTGGATGGGCACATTGAGCGTAGGCGCCAAGACCCCGGCGGTTTGCTGGCGCGTCGAGATGAAGTTGCTCTGAACCAGCGGCAAAAACTTGCCTTGTTGGGCGTAGACGGCTTCCTTCGCGACGCGCAGAGCGGACATCGTTGACTGCAGGGTGGGATTGTTCCTGAGCGATCGCTCGATCAAGGCGTTGAGCGC
>DATGCX010000328.1:0-2113 GCA_035311445.1 Xanthobacteraceae bacterium
CCTCGTCCGCAAAAGACTCCATTCGATTACATCTCCGTAGGCACTAAAGAAAAGCCGAGCGTTTTGGCCTTAGATGAATACCATACTGGCGGGCCCCGATCGGGAGGAAACCACATCCGGCTTGCTCCTTTGTTTCTCGGCGGCGCGGCAAAGTGTGGCAGATTGCTTTCGGTGGAAACCTCCTAATATGGGCTATTCTGGTTGCGGTCGGGCGCGATTCGGTACCTCGACTCGAACCGCACAAGCGGAAGGGGGGAAGCGGATGCCGAGTGATGTTCGACGACGCGACTTCATGGCCCTTCTTGGTGGCGCATTGACAAGTCCGCCGATTTCGGCGCATGCGCAACAGGCTCGCACGCAGACCGTCGGGGTGCTAATGGGGCTGGCGAACGATGCAGAAGCTCGGGCCCGCATCAAGGCTTTCGAACAAGGTCTTGAACAGGAGGGCTGGTCGGCAGGCCAAAACCTTCGGATTGAGTATCGCTTTGCCGAGGGCGATTCCAGACGCGCACAGGCATTTGCTAAAGAACTTGTCGAGCTTAGTCCTGGGTGCATTCTCGCCCACAGCACCCCGATCGTTGCGACGCTCGTGCGGGCTACCCGGACAATTCCCATTGTGTTCGTCGCTGTGTCCGATCCAATAGGCAGCGGGTTCGTCGCGAGCATGGCGCGTCCAGGCAAGAACCTCACAGGATTCACCATCCTCCACGCAACCATCACCGGAAAATATGTATCGATGCTGAAAGAGCTAGTGCCGCAGCTCGACCGCGTCGCCATTATGTACAATCCAGGTTCCCTGCCTGGTGCTGAGACGTTTTTTGTACGTCCATTCATTACTTCCGCGACCGAGCTCAAAGTCAAGCCGACAACGTTTCAAGTCCGCAACAGCACTGAGATCGAAACGGCCATCACAGAGCTTGGCAGCGCACCTGGCAGCGGGCTTGTTTTCGCACCGGATAATTTCATCACAGTACATCGTAAGCTGATTGTTTCGCTGACAGCGAAGTTCCGTATTCCCGCAATTTATCCCTATAGATATTTTGCCGAGGCGGGCGGCCTCTTGTCCTACGGTGTGGATGCCGTGGACCTGTTCCGCCGCGCAGCAGAGTATGTCAGCCGCATCCTCCGAGGTGAGAAGCCGGCGGATCTTCCCGCGCAAGCGCCGACCAAATTCGAACTCGTGATTAATCTCGGGACGGCCAGGACTCTTGGCATCGAGATCCCCAGGATCCTGCTTGTCAGCGCTGACGCCTTGATCGAATGAACGAGGCGGGCGTGCCGCGAATTCAGTTATACTGATCGAAGGGCAAAGCCCGATTAGGCCCGCCTTGTGGCAGAATCGTCCGAAACGTCGTCCTGTATTGGGTGCAATCGGCTCGGATGTGGTAACGTCGCGAGGGACTCCGTCTGGTTGATCGCTGCGACTCCGATCAAAATCGCGATCAGACCTGCTCCCCCGGCCCATGACAGGGATTCGCCCATCAGGGCACAGCCAATCAGCACGCCGACCGCCGGCTTGAGGTAGCCGACGCTGGCGACACCCATGCTGCCGATCGTTCGGATCAGGCGAAAGTACACCACGAATCCGAGCGCGGTTGCCACTAGGGCATTTACGAGCAAAGCGGCAAGCGAGGCCGCAGAGGGAGCCGAATTCAGCGGCGCTTCCACGAAAAAACAGAGCGGCACGAGCACAACGGCGGCGGCCGTTAACGTTCCCGCCGCCGCGATCTCTGGCGCCACCGTGGCGAACCGGCGGCCGTAAATGGCGCTTACTGCCGACGACAGCGTAGCCAGGATAATGGCCGCTTGCCCGAGCGTTCCCCTGCCAAGTCCGGCGAGCGCGCTTGCGCCGGCAATCAGTACAACGCCGCCCAGTCCAATGGCCACGCCGAACAACCGACCAACCGTCAGCGGCTCATGCCGTGTCCACAGCAAGCTGATCAGACAAACAAATAGAGGTGTGGTTGAGTTCAGGATAGCGGTCAGCGCGCTCTCAACCGATTGCTGGCCGAAGGCGATGAGCGTGTACGGAATCGCACAGGCAACGCAACCTTGGATGAACAGGCAGCCAACGAAATTCCACTGCGCCGGCATCTTGCGCTGCCTGAACAAC
>DATGCX010000329.1:0-35540 GCA_035311445.1 Xanthobacteraceae bacterium
CGTCACGGTAACTCTCCCGCAGTAGAATGGCGGGGCGGGAGCTTCGGTTCGGCAGGACAGCAACGTACATGCGTAGCTTGAATCAAACCGAATTCAGCGAGTCAAGGGCTATTTGAAAAATGTTATGACTACATAATTAGCCCGCCCCCAATAAAAACAACCGCTTAGCTCAAGCTGGGGAAAGTTCGGTTTAGTGGGTATCTTGATCGGACTTCGATCGCCACCGCCACGATGCTCCGGCCCAGTATGATTTGGGTAGAACCTTGTAGGCGCGGGTAGGCTGCTCCTGTTCCGACGGCGATGGTGCCGGGGCGGCAGATGACGGCGCCGGCGCAGCAGACGATGTCGGCCCGGCAGGAGAGGGGGCCGGCGGGGGTGACGATTGCGCCGGTGCCGATGCCGATACGGGCGCTGGCGGGGACTTGGCGGTTTCGCTCGGATTTGCACGCTGGTTGGCCGCTTCATCGGACCCGGGTTTCAATGAGCAGGCCGGACATTTGGAATTGGATTTATTCACTGCCAGCAAGTGATCACCGCGCGGGCCGATTTTCGGTTGGATCGACGCCTCCACGTTGCGAAGTACCGATGCTGGCAGCTTAATCGCCGGATAGGTCCCCTTCGTCGGCAAACCGTTCCCGTCGCGCCGGTCGGTCTTCGGTTCGATCGACGCCCCTGCATCGCGACGTGGCGGAACTGGTCTCATCACCGGATAGGCACTTCTGATGGGCGGCCGGTAGCCATCGCGCGGACCGACTGTCGGTTCGAGCGGCACCTCCGCGTCACGGGGCGGCGCCGGCGGCCTCATCAGCGAGTAGGAACCCCTTATGGGCAAGCGGCCGCCGTCGCGCGGACCGACTGTCAGTTCGAGCGGCGCCTCCGCGTCACGAGGCGGCGCTGGCGGCCTCATCACCGGGGAGGCACCTCTCGGGGGCAAGCGGTAATTGTCGCGCGGACCGAATGTCGGTTCGAGTGGGGCTTCTGCGTCACGAGGCGGCACGGGCGGCCTCATCGCCGGGTAGGCACCTCTCGGGGGTAACCGGTAATTGTCACGCGCACCGAATGTCGGTTCGGGCGGCGCTTCCGCGTCACGAGGCGGCGCCGGCGGCCTCATCCCAGGATCAGAGCTCCTCATGGCAAATTGGTCATAGCCGCCACTCCGCGGGCCGAGCCCGTCCGCAAAGCTATCGCCGCCATAATATTGCGGCGTCGACGAATATGGCGTCACCCGCGAGCCTGGCGGATAGGCACTTCGCGCAATCCTGCCATCGCCCAGATACGCCGACCTGAACTCGTCCGATTCACGGTATCGCGGCAACTGCAGACTTGGCGAAGTGTCGCCTCCGACCACGATCGTGGTGTTGCTGGGTCCTTCCTGCTCGACCATTGCAAATAGCATCGCGGCGTTTTGTGGATGGAGTCGAATGCAGCCATGCGAAGCCGGCCCCCCCAATCGCGTAATGTCGTAGCTGCCATGAATCGCGTATCCGTTATGAAAGAAGATCGCGTGAGGCATCGGCGAGTTGTAATATGCTTTTGAAAACCAGCTCCGCTCAAGGCGTTCCGGAGTGTAGACTCCGCTCGGGGTTGCAAATCTGTCGCGCCCGGTTGATACCGGCCAAACGCGCAGCAAATAGCCATTTTGAACGACCGACATCTGCTGTGACGATTTGTCGATATACAAATCCAACTTCGCTTCGGCACTTCCGGCCACGAGCGTGACCGTGAATCCAATTGCGATGATGACCGAACTGCGACGCATCGCCAGCTCCCTGCTCGATTATCGATCGACGCGAAATCCCATTCGATACTTAATTATCGTAAGTAAATACTGGCATATTTTTGGCAAGCTTGCCTTGATTGTGACAATCTGGTTATCGTCCGTACTCAAAAGCATAGAGATATCTTATCAGAAAGCGATGTTAACCATAATTGTAAATTATTGAAAAGTTGCAATAAACGGACGATTTGAACGCGTAGACAACTGATCCGAACCCGTAAACAGCCAGAACTTAGTCGATAACTTTAGAGCACAATTAGGAGCTCGCCCTATAGTGGCGATACTTTCGGCCATCAATTCCTTCCCCACTCAGACGTTTCATTAAATGCTGCTGCAAGCTCATGTTGAGAATCATACGCCACTGGAGCAAAGCGAGAAACTTGATGCGACATTGTCAGGCGGCAGCAATATCCGTCGGTATCACTTTTAATTTCTTTACGTCGTGCAGATCGCACGTTGCGAGCCCGGTACACTAAAGTTCGCGATGGCCGGCCGATCAAACGCTCCACATTTGTAAATGTTTCGGCCCCATGATTGATGGGTCTGATTGAAAGGGAATCGTCAGCATAGGTAACCTAATTTGCAATTACCTGAAAATACATCTTGTGACCTCGGTCTTTTGTCATAGGCTCGAAAGCAACAGATCGAGCGCGGAGATGTTCCGCCAAGCGTCAGGTAGAACATAAAGGCAGGCGTACGCGTTATTTCTGAGCGCTACAGGGAAGCGATTGTGCAATGCACCAGGCGACTGCAGCGCAAAATCGAAATCACGGACCCCGCTGCTTGAACCGCGAAGCGACCGCGTATGAAACGATCCGTCGCGAAGGCGAACGAGGGGAAGCAGGGACGAGGGGAGGCAGATATGTCTTGGACAGTTGAGGTGATCGTCGATGATTCCGGCGAATGGGAAAGGGATCCGTTGCGCTTTGAATCTGAGCAGGAAGCATTGGCCTATGCGCGCGCTCTTGAGTTTCGCTGGTCCGCAGTGAGGGACAAGCGCATCGTCAAAAGCCAGGATTCGGTCGACAATCACTGACCTGCGACGTAGCCGGACGGCAATGATCCAAAACCTGGGCTGCTGTTAGCGGTGCCGGCTATCGTCGTCGTGCTTCAGTCGGAAAACAGGTTTTGCAGCGGACTGCCGGCCAGCCCGCAAAATCCGGTTTTCGCATTCTTGTCCGCCCATCTCCACATCATGCATCCCGAACCGAAGCATCTGAAGAACTTCGCCCGGAACAGCCAGTGTAGGCGTGGGAAGAAAGTCCGAAACACAGCGTTTTTCAGCCGGTTCCAGCGACCTGGATTGGAGCGATTGCTGGCTTGCCAAGTGGACTGCCATCGTACCCGCGCCATCGGGCACCACATTGATCGTTTGGCATGCAGTTCAGTTACTATCATGGGGGTTGCCTCTAGCCTGAGTGAGGACACGTGGAACAAGCCTGGAGCCGCGGGGAAGAAACGTGTCAAGTTTTTTTCTAGCGCCTATTGACGCACGTTGTCGTCGCGGCGCATCCCCCCAGTCCCGTCGCCGATCCGTGTCGATGCATTGCCACATGGATAGCGCTATACTGTCGCGTCGTTGCGGGGCGATGCCGCGTTAACGTTGTCAGATGAATTGTGACGAGAATTGCCCCAGCCTTCCTGAGACCGTAAAAATGCCCGAATCACAGACACCTGTTGGCCCCGCGGGAGGCTCCTGAGGTGCGGCCAGCTGGCGATGTCGTTGCTATGCTCGTCTTCAATCCAACGAAGACTCGTTTTAGACGCGCACCGCGCGCGCAGTCGAGTTACGCGCAGATTTTGCGGGCGTAAGGGCATCAGCGATGTTCAACATTTTCAGCGTTCATATAATTTCGCTCCTTATCGCGGGGCTCGCAGTAGTTTCGGTATTTGTCTATATCCCCTTCGTGAGCGATTTCGCCTTTTGGTTCCTGGTCGCCGCCTATGTCATGGTGGCCGGGCACAGGTGAGCGTGGCAGCTGGGGACTTAAAAACCGCGCTTTCCACCCCCCGTCCGCGGTTGAGCGGCAAGGCTAGTTGGCGCCGATCGTGTTCATTCACAACTGACGCCAACTCCGCAATGCCGCAATAGTTCCACTGCCGCCTATTCAACGTAACCGGCATAGTAGGGGCCGGGTATACCCAGGGGCGGTCGCGGCGGCCCATACGAAATCGGATATGGGCTATAGTTTATGCCGCCGTATCCGAGATCCGGCCGCACTCCTCCAAATCCAGGTCCATATCCAGGTCCTCCATATGGCCCGTAGAATGGCCCGCCGACGTCGAAGACTCGCTCAATATACTCGCGGTGAACCCAGCGCCGCTCGATCACATTGCTACGATGCACGACCGGGAAGCAGCGCGGAACGCAACCACAGTGTACACAGCCGCACGGCGCGCACCCGCACGGGGAACACTGCGGAGCGTATGCGGCACCTTCATAATGGGCCGGCGCATAAGGTGGGGGATACAAGTCAGCGCTGTGCGCTGGCATCGCAATGGCGAATTCGCCGAGCAGTGCTGCGACGATAGTAGCAACGTAGACAATCCAGGGCCGTTTCAGCAGCCCAGCAATCGCAGAATTACCCATGACAGCCTCCTGTGCCGCGCGTTCTTGCGGGCGTTAAGGAGAAAAAGAAGCGGCCAAAGTGGGTCATTCGACGACAGCATTGAGGCAGACTGCGTCTCAGGAACGGGAGTTACGGCGCCGACGGGCTCGGGCCGACCTACGGCGGCGTGATGAGCCCGCTGCCGCGCTTTTCAAACGATTCCCAAAAGCGATCGGAATTCAGTCAGTTAAAGCTCTGTTTGATGTCGCTTTTCATACATGTTTTTGCGCATTAACCATATACTTGGCGTATTAACCATATGTTAAGAAAGATGCCCTGGCGGCCACAATTCATTCGGTCTCCGGGGCTCAATCGGACCTCCATCGAGACGCGGACCCACAAGCGCGTGCAGCGCGATCGTTACGACGTTCGCCGCTTTGCATGGCCGGAGCTAACCCAACTTGGGCTAAGCTCAGGCCATGCATTCGCTGTATCGCGGGAGCGGTCTCGCCGCTCTGCATCGTCCGCGCTACGGTTCGCGATCACCGGGCTGTGTGGTGGGGACCGTCGGCGCAGTCGGCTGCCGTGAGAGCGGACGCGCCGCATTGTTGGCGTCGCCCTGATAACGGATCGCGGCTGCGACTGCCCTTAGGCCTATTTCACGGCTTTGCTCGCCACGACCCGCATAAGCCTGTTGATGTGCCCCGAACTGCTGTCGATTCATTAACATTCTCCCATCGAATGGATGTACTCCCCTTGCGCTGGGGAGTTATCTAACAGGTGGGAGTCGAAAAAGACGGCACACCACCGACATACGCCGGCGGCTCAAACAGGTCTGCACAACGTCGATCATACGAGCTCATCAAAACTGCGCCGGATCTCAGCGCAACGCCGATGACCTACGTGATTACGCAGCCCAGCTATCCACAAACGCGATGTGCGCGATGCCCCAGCGACCCTCTCAGCCCGAATTGACTGAGCGTCTTGAGACAGCTTAAGTCAATGAGCAAACGAGGATTTGTTCAAGTTTAGAGGTGGAATTTTCTAAAAGTGTGACAAAAAAGACATTTTGGTAAAATCGTATACCCTGTGAATGGTTTCGCACGAAAAACCGATCGCTGCCGCGCGCATCCAGCATCAGCGCGGCGAGGCTGGACAGGCGGCCTTTCGCATTTGCAAAAATGAAATCATTGATGTGATTGAAGCACGTCGCGCAACAATTATCTCATCGTCGGAATCACGAACTCCGCCCCCTCCTTGGTCCCCGAGGGCCACCGCGACGTCACGGTCTTGGTCTTGGTGTAGAACCGTATGGAGTCCGGGCCATGCTGGTTGAGGTCGCCGAAGCCGGAGCGCTTCCACCCGCCGAAGGTGTAATACGACAGCGGCACCGGAATGGCAAAATTCACGCCCACCATGCCGACATTGACGCGCTCCGTAAAGTCCCGTGCGGTATCGCCGTCGCGAGTGAAGATAGCAACGCCGTTGCCATAGTCGTGCTCTGACGGCAGCCGCACCGCTTCCTCGTAGTCCGTGGCCCGCACCACACAGAGCACCGGGCCAAAGATTTCTTCCTTGTAGATACGCATGTCGGGCCTGACTTCGTCAAACAGGCAGCCGCCCATGAAGTTGCCGTTCTCATAGCCCTGCAGCTTGAATCCGCGGCCGTCGACCACGAGTTTGGCGCCTTCCTTTACGCCCATACCGACATAACTCTTGACCTTGTCGAGATGGGTGCGCGTCACCAGTGGGCCGTAATCCGCCTGAGGATCAGACGACGGGCCAACCTTAAGTCCTTCCACGCGCGGGATCAGCCTATGCATCAGCGCGTCCGCTGCTTTCCTACCGACTGGCATCGCGACCGATACCGCCATGCAGCGCTCGCCGGCGGAACCATAGCCGGCGCCGACGAGCGCATCGACGGCCTGGTCCATGTCAGCGTCCGGCATCACGACCATGTGGTTCTTGGCGCCGCCGAAGCATTGCACGCGCTTGCCGTTGGCGCACCCGGTGGCATAGATGTATTCAGCGATGGCGGAGGAGCCCACGAATCCCACCGCCATCACGCGCGGATCGGTGAGTATTGTATCGACCGCCTCCTTGTCGCCATTAACGACGTTGAGGATGCCCGCTGGCAGCCCGGCCTCGATCATCAGGGCAGCGAGCCGCATCGGCACCGAAGGATCGCGCTCTGACGGTTTGAGGATGAAGGCATTACCACAGGCGATCGCCGGCGCGAATTTCCACATCGGGATCATTGCCGGGAAATTGAAGGGCGTGATGCCGGCCACCACTCCGAGCGGCTGGCGCATCGAATAGAGATCGATGCCGGGCCCCGCGCCCGACGAGTACTCGCCCTTCATCAGGTGCGGAATGCCGCACGCAAACTCGACCACTTCGAGGCCGCGCTGGATGTCGCCGCGCGAGTCCGCGAGGGTCTTGCCATGCTCTGACGACAACAACGCGGCAAGGCTGTCGTATTCCCGGTTCACAAGCTCGAGAAACCGGGACATCACGCGTGCACGCCGCTGCGGATTGGTTGCGGCCCAGGCCGGCTGGGCCGCCGCAGCGACCAGGATCGCATGTTCGACCTCAGCGTGCTTCGCCAGGGCCACCTTGGCCTGGACCTCACCGGTATTGGGGTTGAACACATCCCCAAAACGGCCCGAATTGCCTTTGACCTCCTTGCCTCCGACGAAATGGCCGATTTCGCGCATTGTGGTCTCCTTGGAACTTCCGCGGGCGCTGCGCCCGATTGCGTGCTTCTGGCATAGCGCAGCCACGCCCGCGCGGAAAGGCGGACGGCGTAGCTTCGCGCGGCACGACAACGCGTTCACGTTTGAACATCGGCGATCCCGCAGCATCGTATTTCGGCTTTTGTGCGATGCGGCGCAGCTCATCAAGCTGCCGCAAGCGCGTCGATCTCCAGGGGAACGTTGCGGTCTTCACGGTGTTGCAAGGCGCGCGACCAACCGCTCGGCCATCTGGCGGTCGATAACTTCGAACGAACGGCAGGTGCGATCGTATACGTACATATTTCCAGACTCCACCTCGAACCACCAGCCGCTCAATCGCAGCGTTCCAGCCGTCACTTTGTCGCGAACGATTGAGTAAGACATCAGGTGTTCAAGTTGGACCAATACATTGAGCTGCGAGAGTTGATCGTGCGGCTTGAGCTTTGCGTCGAGCGCACCCTCTTGTTCCAGCCTGAAGGCTGCCCGGCGCGCGTGGTGCAGCCACTTGGCAAGGTTTGGGGTGTCCGGCGGTGGGCTGTTCGCGATTATGGCCTTCATCGCACCGCACTCCGAGTGCCCGCAGACCACGATATCCGGTACTTTCAGCACCAGCACCGCGTACTCTATCGCACTTGCCTCGGAAAAATCGCCGATCGAAATCCCTTCGGCCGTCGCAGGCGGTATGAGGTTGCCGACATTTCGCATTGTGAAGAGATCGCCCGGGTGAGTTGAGGCCAACAGGCTCGGCACGACCCGGCTGTCCGCACAAGTTATGAAAAGCGCATCGGGTGTCTGGCCGAACGCGAGCTCTTTGAAGCGCTGAGCATATTGCGGCAGCATCCTCTCCTGGAAATCGACAATTCCTGCGATGAGTTTTCGCACGCCCATCCTCCTTTCGCGGGCCTCGCATACGGATTGCCCGCATGACCACCGGTACGCCGTGGATCATAACGATGAACCGTATTCAGCCGGTAGTGACCCGCTAACCGCAATCAAAAATTTGATAGCCTCGTCGGCACTTATCGCTTGGCTATCGCAACCGGACAAGCAGATGGTACGGGCTTATCCTGAGATCGCCAGCCCTGACGTCCACGCTGCCCTTTTACAGCCTCCCGCACCGCCGTCCCTCGTCGGGACATCCAGTCAACGTCATGGCGTCTCGCGGGTTGCGGGGGCACCCGAAAGCGTCGCATGATATGTCGCCGGGCGCCTATCCCGGCCAAAATCAAGATCCCAAGAGCAGCATTTGCCAGTGGAGGTAACGCGGTCATGAAAACACGCCTTCTTGTCACCATCGGGACCTGGACAGCGTTGGCGATCGTGGCTAACGCCTTCGGCGCCTCGCCGTCGTCGGCGCAGAACGGCGCCCCGCGCTACGAGGTCGATGCGTCCTGGCCGAAGCCTCTGCCGGACCGCTGGGTATTGGGCGGTCTAGGCGGCGTCTGCGTCGATGCCCAGGACCACGTGGTCATTCTCAACCGGCAGGATATTCTGGAAGCGGAGCTTCATGCGGGGAGCTTGGCCCCTTCGATCATCGAGTTCGACCCCGCCGGCAACGTTGTCAACTCGTGGAGTGACGCGAAGCTTCTCGACTCGCGCTTGCACAGTTGCCACTTCGACAAGGACAACAATTTCTGGGTCGCGGCAGCTCCCTCCGGCGTCGTTCAGAAATTTACCCATGACGGCAGCAAGCTGCTGCTCCAGATCGGCAAGAAGGGCGTCCTCGATTCCTCCGACGGTACCATCAAGGGCACGCCGCTCAATTCGCCCTTTGCCCAGTTTCACATGCCGTCCAGCATTTTCGTCGACCGCAACAATGGCGACGTCTATGTCGCCGACGGCGAAGGCCGCAACAGCAATCGCCGCATTGCCGTGGTGGACCGCGAGGGCCGCTTCCTTCGCCAATGGAAACCGGAGGGCATGGAAACTGTGCACTGCATGACGATCGGACACGACGGCCTCGTCTATGTCTGCAACCGCGACAACGCGCGCATCCAGATTTATGACAAGCAGGGCAATCTCAAGAGAACCATCGAACTTCCGTGGAAGCCGTACACCCCACCGGCCGACGGCAAGATCAAGCAGTTCGGCGGCGCGACCGTGGCGATCGATTTCTCACCTGACTCCGAACAGACGTACATGTTTGTCGTCAACCAGAACAATGCGCAGATCGACATCGTCGACCGCAAGGCCGGAACGTTGCTGTCGAGCTTCGGCAGCATAGGCAAGCAGCCCGGCCAATTCGATCAGGCACATGGCATTGCGGTGGACTCCAAGGGCAATGTATACGTCACCGAAAACCGGGGGAGGCGGGTGCACAAATTCAAGATCGTGCAGTGAGCACTTGAAACATTTTTTGCCGATCCTAACCGGTATCATTGCCCGGCTTGATCGGGGCAATGTGGTGCCACGGTCGGTGTTGACTGGCCAGGTTACCCGGCCAAGCCGGGCGATGACATGAGATGAGGCGATAGCAAACCGGTTATACTTCACCGGAATCCCCTCTGGAAAACTGAACAGAGCAATAGCTTGTGCATTATGAAGTCAGGTTGATTAGGTGGAATTTCTGCTTGGCTGCTCTGGCCGGCGGTTCGGCCGTAGACGGCTCTGCTGGCTTGATGCTACAAACCACAGGTTTTGTGCGACGCAACATCGGCGTGCACCGACATGTCTGAAACCATCGCCGCCCCGCGTGGGCGCGGAGAGGCGGGGAAAGCGGAGGCCCACGGTCCAAGCCAATCTGTGGCGAGGCTGCTGGGACTTGCCATTGCCAGCATCGGCGTCGTCTACGGGGATATCGGCACCAGCCCCCTTTATGCGTTCCGTGAGGCCGTTAATGCCGCGGCCGGCCCCGACGCGATGCCGACCCCCGCGGCGGTATACGGCGTGCTGTCGCTCATCCTGTGGGCGCTCATTGTCATTGTCACGCTCAAATACGTGATCGTGCTGCTGCGCGCGGACAACAACGGCGAGGGCGGGACCCTCACCCTCATGGCTCTCGCCCGCAAAGCTATCGGCGATAACAGCGTCTTTGTGGTCATGCTCGGCATCATCGGGGCGGCGCTGTTCTTCGGCGATGCGCTGATCACGCCGGCAATCTCGGTGCTCTCCGCCATTGAGGGGCTCAAGGATGTCAAGTGGATCGGGTCCCACATCGACCCCTATATCGCGCCGCTCGCGATCGCGATCCTGTTGGCGCTGTTCGCGTTTCAATCGCGCGGCACCGCCGGCGTTGCGAGCTTCTTCGGTCCGGTGATGACCATATGGTTCATCGCCATTGCTGCGCCGGGCGTGATCTGGGCCGCGCTAAATCCCGGCATCCTGCTTGCGCTCAACCCGGCCTACGGCATCGCTTTCCTGTCCGGACATGGCATCACCGGGCTGTTCACCCTCGGGGCAGTGTTTCTGGCGGTGACAGGGGCAGAGGCGCTCTATGCCGATCTCGGCCATTTTGGTCGCAGGCCGATCCAGGCGGCGTGGCTCGTGCTTGTATTTCCGGCATTGTCGCTGAACTATCTTGGCCAGGGTGCGCTGGTGCTGGCCAATCCGAACGCGATCAAGAATCCGTTTTTTCTGCTTTATCCGGAGATGTTGCGGCTGCCCATGGTGGTGCTAGCGACGATCGCGACCGTCATCGCCAGCCAGGCGGTGATCACCGGCGCCTATTCTCTGACCCGCCAGGCGATCGCGCTCGGCCTCCTGCCACGGCTGGAGATTCGCCACACCTCGGCGGAGCACGAGGGACAAATCTACATGCCGCGCGTCAACATGTTGATTCTGATAGGTGTGCTGCTGCTGGTCGGTTTGTTCCGCTCCTCAAGCGCTCTTGCGTCGGCATACGGTATCGCGGTCACCGGCACCATGGTGGTGACCGCCATCATGGCCTTTATCGTGGTGAACAAGGTGTGGGGTTGGTCGCTGCCGGCAACGATCGCACTGATTGCGCCCTTCGTCGTTGTCGATACGACCTTCCTGATCGCGAATTTGCTCAAGATCATCGAAGGCGGCTGGGTGCCGCTCGCGATTGCTGGCGTCATGATGGTGATCATGTACACATGGCGGCGCGGCACCAAGCTGCTGTTCGACAAAACCCGGCGGCAGGAGACGTCGTTGGACTCCCTTGTCGCCATGCTGGAGAAAAAACCGCCACAGCGCGTGCCGGGCACCGCGGTGTTCCTCACCAGCGATCCGGTGAGCGCGCCGACCGCCCTGATGCACAGCCTCAAGCACTACAAGGTGCTGCACGAGAAGAACGTCATTCTCTCCATCGAAATCGATCACCGGCCGCGTGTGCCGCAGGAGGAGAGGGTACGCAGAGAGCCGGTCGGTCAGACGTTCTCCCGGGTGGCGTTGCGGTTCGGTTATATGGAACGGCCCAATGTGCCGCAGGCCCTCGGCATTGCCCGCAAGCTCGGCTGGCAATTCGACATCATGTCGACCTCGTTCTTCGTGTCGCGCCGCAAGCTGCGGCCGGCAGCGCGTTCCAGCATGCCGCGGTGGCAGGACCGTCTGTTCATATCGCTGGCGCGTGCCGCGAATGACGCCACGGATTACTTCCAGATTCCGACCGGTCGGGTGGTCGAGGTCGGTACCCAGGTGACCATCTGACAGCGATCTTGATTATTGCGCGGGTTCGACCATGTTCGGAATGTGGTAACTCTGGGCAAAGAGGTCTGTCATGTACGGATTGTTCGGTCGCGGCTCTATTCGCGATTTGACGCCCGAAGAGGTGTCCGAAGGACTCGCTGCAGATACGATCATGCTGATCGACGTGCGCGAGCCCAATGAGACCGCGCGCGAACGTATCGCCGGCGCGCTGCTCGCGCCATTGTCACAATTCGACCCGATTGATCTGCCCGACCCGCAAGGCCGCACGGTTGTGTTCACCTGCGCATCCGGCGTTCGTTCCATTAAGGCCGCCGAAATCGCTCAGGCCGCAGGATTGGCCTATGACGCCCATCTCGCCGGCGGTATAAAGTCCTGGAAGGCCTCGGGATTGCCAGTGGAGACCTGATAAGGTCTTTCCACGCGAGCTTTGCCAATCCGCGTCTGAAAAAGGCTGCTTGGAGCTCGCGTCCATCCATGCGATCCTGCATATCCATCCCGATTGTCAGCAAGAGGAAATGCAAATGCGGATATTGGCTCTCGTCGGCTTGATACTCACGGCCGCCGCGGCGTTTGCGCCACGACCGGCAACGGCTGGCTACAATCTTCCGTGGTGTGCCCAATATGCTGACGACAGCAACATTTTGTCCTGCGCCTTCACGAGCTTTGAACAGTGTCTGGCAACGATCAGCGGCGTCGGCGGCACTTGCAGGCCAAATTTCCGGAACCCAGCTTATTGGTCTGATCCAGAGCCTCGGCGGCCGAAGCGCTCGTTCCACTCCAGTTATAAGTGAGTTGCGAACCTCCTGACGCAGTGGGCAATACAGATGCGCGCAAGCTATGTTGTCGCAGCGTTGGCAGTCTTCTCGGCGGTGCTTGCCTCTGCCAATGCGCCGGCGCAGCGCGAGCGCTTCGTCAATGTCTATAACTGGTCCGACTATATCGAGCCCACGGTGCTGGATGACTTCACCAAGGAAACCGGCATTCGGGTGCGTTACGATACTTTCGATTCCAACGACACGCTGGAAACCAAGCTATTGGCCGGCAAGTCCGGCTACGACGTTGTGGTGCCGACCGCCTATTTCCTCGAGCGGCAGATCAAGGCCGGCGTGTTCCAGAAGCTCGACAAAGCCAGGCTGCCGCACCTCGGCGCAGTATGGCCGGCAATCGCCAAGCATCTTGCTGCCTACGATCCCGGCAACCAATACGCTGTCAACTACATGTGGGGCACGGTCGGCATCGGCTACAACGTGAAGAAGGCTAGAGAGATTCTCGGGCCCGCCGGCGAAGTCGATAGCTGGAATATCGTGTTTGCTCCCGGCGCACTGGCGAAATTCAAGGACTGCGGCGTGCATATGCTGGATTCCGCAGACGACATTCTGCCGGCCGCGTTGCACTTTCTCGGACGTGATCCCAATTCAACTGATCCGGGCGATCTCGAAAAGGCGGCGGACCTCGTCGCCAAGGTGCGGCCGGCGGTGCGAAAGTTTCATTCGTCGGAATACCTCAACGCGCTCGCGAGCGGTGAGATCTGCCTGGTCGTGGGCTGGTCGGGTGATGTCAAGCAGGCGCAGAAGCGCGCCGCCGAGGCGAAGAACGGCATCGAGATAAGCTATGCGGTGCCGAAGGAAGGCGCCCAGATGTTCTTCGACAATCTCGCCATTCCGAAGGACTCCCGCAATGTTGCGGAAGCGCACGTATTGATCGATTACCTGCTGCGGCCCGAAGTAGCGGCGAAGAATACCAACTTCCTGTCCTACGCCAACGGCAATCTCGCCAGCCAGTCACTGATCGATCCTGCGATCCTCAACGACCGCACGATCTATCCGGACGAGGCAACCATGGCGCGGCTCTACACCATCAATGCCCACGACCCCAAGACGACGCGGCTGATGAACCGGCTGTGGACCAAGATCAAGACCGGCAGATGACGTCTCATGCCTTGCATGGGAGCGGGTCAAACACGAGAGTTTTGAAAAATCCCCTTGTTTACTAAGGGCTGCGCGCCGCGTTCTGTGCTTCGCGAAAGATCCGCCGGTCGATCGTACAACTTCAGGCAATTGCTTGAAGGTACGCATTCCCGTTCGCGTAAAGATGTAAACAGCCCGGCCATACTACCTTAATTTGTCTTCGCGCAAATATCCATAGACGACGAGCGCGATCGCCCTTTCGCTGTCGCCCACGCCACATTTTACTCGCGTCCGCGCCGCATCTCGATTAAGTCGAAGCTTCGTTGATATCACCATAAGAGCGCGCAATGTCCAACCAGCGGAGGCTGGTCATTGGACGCTCCATTGCGTGGCGTGCGTGGTGGTTGCGGCGGGCGGTGAGGGAGGGCGATCATGAAATCCTGGCCTATGGTCGCCTTGCTTGTTTTCGCAGCGTCGGGTGCCGGGGCTGATTGTCCGAACATTATTACGGCGAGGTCCGGCCTTCCGGGTCGCTTCGGCGAATGGACGACGACCTATGATATCAGGAATGGAACGTTTGAGTCACGACATAATGTAGGCAACATGATCACCGGCAATGTCAGAGCAACCTGCACGGACCAAACTGTCGTGCTCGAAGAGTTTAATACAAGTAACCAAAATGATGGTACGTGCCAATTAAATCGAGATGGCGCCAAACGATTCAGTGGAAAGTGTTTACCTCGAGGTTTCGATATGCGGGTGACTGGCTTCTGAGCCGGTTTCGATGAAATCGTTGCGGCTTCATTGCCTCTCTTCGCAACGACAAGCCGGATATCTGCAACGCACGAGCACGGTCAGGCGTCCGCCTCGAACGCGCGCAGCGGCGCCGCCACCCAGCGGAATATGCGACCGCCCAGTAGGCTGCTGAGCCCGGTGATCAGCGGCGCCGTGCCGAGATTCCACACCAGGATCATCGTGGTCGCATCGTGATCATGAAACAGCGACAGTGCGGCCGCCGTAATGGCCGCAACCGCGAGGCCGCCCATCATGGCGACAGTGCCGCCGTGCAGCAGCGCCGCATAGCGCAGCATCGCAGCGAGCGCGATGGCAAGCGGATGGCTTGGCGCTGGTCGGGCGGAAGGTGCTCGATCGCCGCATGCAAGGCGGCCTCATCTGTCGATGTCTCATCAGATCGAAGGTTCGCCGGATCGGGCAAAAAGGTTTCATGTCCCGCCGTCTGCTGGCCGAATATCTCGCGGCCGGAGGTTTCATCGACTTCCTCCTGATGCCGGCAGAATTGCCCGTCCTCCCCGCCTCGCCGGAGGTAGTATCATGACGGATCTCGCAGCGTCGGCGTCTCGGCGTTCGCCCATGCTTGCTCTTGTGGATCGCTTGATCGGGCTGCTCGATGGTGTGCCGTACTGGCTGCTCGCATTACCGCTGCGCGTAGGCGCCGCTGCGGTGTTCTGGAATTCCGCCATGGCGAAGCTGGCGAACTGGGACACCACCATCGAGCTGTTCACCGAGGAGTACAAGGTACCGTTGCTGCCGCCCGAGATCGCAGCCAATCTGGCGCTCAGCATCGAATTGACCACACCAGTGCTGCTCGTGCTCGGCCTGTTAACGCGTGCTGCCGCACTCGTACTGCTCGGTATGATGACGGTGGTCGAGGTCTTCGTCTATCCGCAGGCCTGGCCGACCACATTCAATGGGCCGCCATGTTGCTGGTGCCGCTCTGCCGCGGCGCTGGCAAGCTGTCGTTCGACCACTTCGTGTGGCGATGGGTGCGCGGCCGGGCATAATGACCTTCGCTAACATGGTAGCAAAAAAATCGGACCTCATCTTGAGCAGCGCGCTCCCGCGCGCGTCTCGAAGGATGGCAACGGACTCCGCTGAGCAAGTGGCCATCCTTCGAGACGCGCCGTAAAGATAAGGCGCTCCTCAGGATGAGGTCCGAAGTCCCCTTTCGACCTTGCTCTGGATGAGCCTATGACTGCGGCACCTTCGCGCCTTCAATCCCAGATCGTCAATTCCTTGGCGCGCCGCGTCAGTTCCAACTGCACGATAAGGTTTGCGGCAACATCGACGATTTTGGAGGCGGCCTCGAAGCCGGCTTTCCAGACCGCGAGATCATACTTGCCGGTCGGGACTTCGATGCGCGCCAGTCCGGCATTATCGGTTGCTGCCCGATAGGGTCCGAGCGCCACTTGGACCTTCTCTAGCGGCGTTGCGTCGTCGCTCGTAATGACCTTGATCGCGACGCTGTGCTCGGGCGGCTTCACCGTCATAAAGCTGAATTGCGCCGATGAAAAAAGGTGCGGCAGCTCCAATTCCGTCGCCGCGAACGTGGCGCTCCAGTGACGCATCCCCTCTTCGGATGGAGCGGTGAGCCCGATTTCCGTCCAGTAAAGCGCATCCGTCCCGGGCCAGGGCGTGTCGCCAAGTACGCCTTCACCGACCATAGTGCCGGTCTCGTCACTGATCTCGACCTTGGCGCCGCTCAGTGCGCACGCACCGGAGCTTTTGGCTCCGACCGTAATGGCCAAGCGCTCAGCCATTCGCACCGGCGAGGGAATCGCCCATACCGCGAGACTTGTCCGATGCGGCGCGGTTTGCGACGAGACCTGCAGGGCGCCTTCATCATACGCGATGCCGTCGATGGTTTGCGGCGGAAAACGAACGGTCCAGGTGAACTCGCCCACACGATCGGGCGCCTTGGCGGCGAATGGCTCGGTTTCGCTGAAACCGTCGCGGAATTCGATGAGTTCCGCCGTCGCGACGACCTCTTCGGCAGCGATGATCTCGATGCGTCCGCCGCGCAGATCGCGGCCCGCGCCCCACACCCTCACCTGCAAGGCAATGACCGTACCAGCCGGCACCTCAGGGGGAACTGGCTGGACGAGTTCCAGGCTTAATGCGGCCGGAACCAGGACCGGAACCTCCGCACTCACGACTGTTGCGCAGCGGCATGGAATCCGGCGATGCGGCCGAATGTTGCGGCCCGGCAGATGCCGTGTTGGCCGAACCCGCCGGCGGAATCACCGCACGCATAAAGGCCTGGTATGATCTTGCCGTGCAGGTCCATGACCTGGGCAGTGGTGTTGATCCGGACACCCGTGTAGGAGTCGTGCAGCGCGGGTGTATGCCAGGCGGCGTAGAACGGCGGCTTGGCGATCTTGTACATCGGCCGCGGCTTCTTGAAATCGGCATCGACGCCGGAGTCGACGAACGAATTGTACCGGTCCACGGATTTGCGCAGGGCCGCCGGCGGCATCGGCCGCCACTGGTACTCGTTGACGATCCTGGCTGCGAGTTCCTCGATCGTATCGGCGGCGAAGAAATAACCGTCCGGATCGACATGGGGCGGCTTGACCTCCCACTCTTCGCGCGCCACGGCGTCAGCGTCGAAGATGGCCCAGATCGGGCCGCCGCCATTGAACTTCTTCGGATCGCCCGTCCACGCCAGCGCCGCCGCATAGTATTCGTAGTCGCGGGTGGGAACGGTCTCGTCATAGAAGCGAAACCCGTTCTCCTTCACCAGGATCACATCCTGGTAATCCTTGACGAGGAGGCCGAGCGCGCGGGCGCGAAAGAAATGCGGACTGGTTGGATAAAGCTCGGTGATGGTGCCGTTGCTCTTCTTGCCCATCCGTCCCTTGGTGATCAGATTATCATCCTGGGTGGTCTGACAGGCCGTCGCTCCGAGCGCTGCCCCGATTTCCATGGCGGCGATTTCGCCATCGCCGGTGCGCAGTGTCCACTCGCTGTTTTCGGCCTGGTACTCTTCGGTGAGCCTCACATCGAACATGGTGCGGAACACCGGATTGCCGGCGCTGCCGCCGGTGGCGATGATAATGCCCTTGTGCGCCCTGATGTTCATCGTGCGGGTCTTGGGCTGATAGTGGTCGTCGACCTCGATGGTCGCGATGCCGGTGACGCGGCCGGCCAGTGGGCTCTCCCGGTGAATTTTCGTCATCTGCTGTTGCAGCAGGATCTCGATGCCCATCTGCCGCGCGGTCTTCTCCAGCGGCCTGACGAAACCGGAGCCCCGCGCAGGCGTGGTGGGCTCATTGGGCCAGCGCACCACGTTCAACCGGGTGCGGCCACCGCGATCGAGGCGATCGGGACCGCCCCGGTATGCCTCCCATTTAACGCCGTGATTTTCCAGCCAAGCGAACAATTCAAGATTGTTGTCCGCCCAGGTGCGCACCAGCGCGCGATCGCTGAATCGGCCCATTGGCTTGTCCGGGCGCGACCAGTCCGCGAACGCCCGATCCGGCGAGTCCTCGACGCCTTTTTCCTTCTGCATGCGGTTGCCGCCGCCGATATAGAGGCCGCCGAAGCTCATCATGCCGCGCCCGCCGATGTCGAAATTCTTCTCGACGATCAGCACCGATGCGCCCCTTTCGCTGGCCGCGATCGCGGCCACCAATCCGCCGGCGCCGGCGCCGATGACGACGACGTCCACCTCGCGGTCCCAACTGATCGCATCGGCCGCGTGGGCCGATGCCTCGGCGATGGCGACGGCGCCGACCGCGGCACCTGATGTGAGAAAACTGCGTCGGTCGATCGCTGCGCCGGGGCGATTTTCGATATCTTTGCCCTGGCCGGTTTCCGCGGGCGATTTCGACATTTGGACCTCCCCTGGATCGACATCCATGCTTGCTGACGTCGATTGCGTTATCTTTCGTTCAGCTTATGGACGTGAAGATGCGGGGTCAATCGGATGAAAGCCGGTCCAATCGATCAACTGGTAAAACTACGCGGTGCCATGGCGTTGTTGGGGGTTGGCGCTGTTTGTTTGGTTTCCGCTTTCGCGCAAGATGCTTCGCGCCTCGCAGCCGGAGAGGAAGCGTGGAACAAGGCTGGATGTCTTCAGTGTCACGGAAGTTCGGGCGAAGGCGGCGCCGGCGGCGAATTTCCGGCCGGCCCGAGCCTGCGCCAAGCAAAGCTTGATCGCGCGGCGCTCACGGAGACCATAAGTTGCGGGTTGCCGGGCACACAGATGCCCGCCTGGCTCGACGGCGCCTACGCGAAGCGCTCCTGTTACGGCTTTCCCACCGGACCGGCGCCCTCCGGGACGGACGTCACCCCGGTTCTCAGCGCCGACGAGATCGAGGCGCTGGTCGAATATCTGCTGGCAAAGATCGTCGGGCGGTAGAGCGTGCTTCGAATAGGACGTGGTGCGCGGGCTTGACTTGACCGGCCGCAGTGGACGACCCTGGTGCCGCCCGTCTCGCACTCGACGCGGGCCTCTGCACTGCAATCAATCCGCATGATGTGATATGCACGGTTCACCGTCGTTTGCTCGGGGCGGCCGGCATCCATGTCACAGAGCATCTTTGTCAGCTATCGGCGCGATGATGTCGACCACTTTGCCGGCCGCCTGGTCGATTCGATCTCGGCCAAGATTCCCGGCGTCAAGGTGTTCATGGATGTTGACAGCATCCGCTTTGGGGCGGACTTCGTCGAAGTCCTGTGGGAACAGCTTGCATCATGTCGTGCGATGATTCTGGTCATCGGCCCGAGCTGGCTAGCCCAAGACCAGGGGGGAAAGAGCAGGCTCGACGATCCTGACGATTTCGTCCGGCTCGAAATCGAGACCGCGATCAAACGGAACGTTCCGATCGTTCCGGTCTTGGTGGACGGCGCCGCGATGCCGAAGGAGAACGAGATTCCCGCCTCCGTGCGTTCCATAAGGAGGCGCCATCATGTCAGCATCGATCACGAGAGCTACTCGGCTATCCTGCCGGGCCTGGTCTCGCAGCTGACCGACCTCGTCCGGCCGAGTAGCGCGGGCCAGGGAGAGCGAAAGCCCGCTGAGGCGACCCGCACGACAACACCTGATCCCGCAGTCGGCAGGTCGTGCGCGTCCACCTCGCCAGCGCGCGCTCTCGGCGTGGGGTGGATGGTAGCCGCATTGGTGTGCGCGAATATCCTCTCAATAATGTTTTTCGTTAGCGGCCTCGTTGCTAGCTCGACAGCGGATCGCGCTATGTTCATGGGACGCGCAGCGCTCGCCACTTTATGCGCTATCGTTATTTGGATATGGATTTGGGTCCTCCGGTACGGGATGCCTCGCCGCGACCGTGGTAAGCCGCCATCATCAGTTTGACCCGCGATGCTACGGTCTCCGGCTCCTCTCACCTCATCGCGCCGGTTACCCGGTAATCGTCTCACTCTCCCCCGCGGTCATAGCTTGGAAAAGAGAACGCGTAGATCTCGCTGACTTGATCCCGGACAGAGATATTCTTCTCGCGCTCGATCCGGAGGAGTTAGGGGGCCGGATTCTTCAGGTCCTCCGGAGCCTGCCGGTTCACGCGCAATCGCACGAAGTACGTACCGTGATCAACGCCGTCATCGGCCCACCCGCAGACGCCCCGCGCGAGCCACTATACCGCTCGTCAGAGAGCCGAGATCGAGAGCGCCATCCGTGAGGCGTGGGCGTGGCTTGAAGGACAGAGGTATCTTCTCCCCGACCCGCAGTACGCGTAAAAGGGACACTTCTACAGTTTCGCCGGCCACAAAGGGGCTTGAACCGGGGGTTATGTTGTAAATACGCCAGAAAGACTAGGGATTACAATGAGGGCAGGCGGTCACAAGGGTCGCCCCTACAACAGGTAACGTTGGGGGACGCTGCTTGTGGCGCCACTCCTCGCTACTTCCCCAACGGCTCCACTCTTACGACCTGCAAACGCGCCGAACTCTCGAATTGATTGACCGTCGGAAGGCCGGTGTTCGGATCGAGCAATGCCTGGCCGGGCTTGTGATACTGGCGGCTTTCAACCGTGATCGCCTGGCCGTCGCTAAGTTTCTCGCAACGCTCCTTGACGAATGTGCCAGAGACAGGAGTCTCGCCTTCCGCCGGCGGTATGTCGTTGCAGGTCCACCCTTCGGTACCGAAGCGCGCCTTGAAGGCAATGGCAACCCCGTAGGCGCCCGACCTCACCTCTTCCTCGGCGCGCGGGTCGGTGAATATCCGGTAGCCTTGCACAAGGCCGGCGCGGTCGATCAGGAGCGAAAGCGTTACCGGTTGCCCCAGCAACACCATGGCATTGTTGCGGGCGATGGCATCGGGGTCGCGCGCGGCGCGGGCGATGAACTCCCACTCGTCGTCATAGCGAAACCAGATTTCGCGCAGGCCCGAAGCCTCTGGGCGGCACCGTTGAAACCGCTCGAAAGTGCCGATGGGTAGCCCCGGCGGACCGCCATTCGTCCCGCAGGCGGGATCGACGAATTCCTCGTCGGGGAGATCACCGACCGGGGTCGGAAACTTTATGTCCCAGATGCGCAGCAAAGGTTGCTGCGCCGACGCGGTAGTCGCAAACGCGCCAGTGAGACTGAGAGCAAGTGCCGTCGCGACCATAGGGCGGGCGAACCTGGGCAAGTGGGCGGGACGCCCGCTTGCCCCTTCCCCTCGCTCCCCCGCTTGAGGGGGAGGGTAGGGCGGGGACGGGCGAGACGCCCGCGCTCCCAGTACGCGACGCATCAGAGTCCAAACACCATCAAGATCACGTTCTGCCCGAGCTGAGCGGCCTCCGGAAACGACCCTTCATCCCGACCGAGCCGGCCGCCGAGGATCAGCGCCACGTATTGCTTGCCGTTCACAGAATAGGTCATCGGTGAGCCTGCGAATGCGGTGCCGGTCTCGAAGCTCCACAGCTCCTGCATGTTGTCCTTATCGAGGGCCGATATCTTGCCCATGATGTCGCCCATGAAGAGCAGGCCGCCATCGGTACCCAGCACGCCGGAATAGGCCGGATAGTAAGATTCAAGCTTCTTCACCGTATTGCCGGTGTGCACATCAATGCCCCCTAGCAGACCGTGGCTCACCCTGCAGTTGGGATTGCGAACGTTCCGCTCGATCGGTTCCACGGCATCCTCCTTGGTGGCGACGCCGCAGTAGATTTCCCTGAAACCCGTGCCGATCTGCTGCTTCGCGGGATCAGCAGGCCGCGAATTAAAGTAGTTGGCCTCGCCGATCATGGCGTTGAAATAGGTGATGTTGCGCGAGGGGTCATAGCTGTTCGGCATCAGCGTCGGCATCCCATAATGAGCGGGCCGAACGTCGATCGCCTTCTTGCCGTATCTGACCGCTTTGCGCGCATAGTCCTGAATGGCCTTGGATGCATCATAGTCGATCGGTCGACCTGTCTTGGGATCGAGGCCGGCGGTCCAGTTCACGGTCGTAAATGGCTCGCCCCTGACGAACTGGCCATTGACGCGATCGAGCGTGTAATAGAAGCCGTTCCGATTGGTTTGGCCGATCACCTTGCGCAGCTCGCCGCCTATGTTGACATCGTAGAGCTGAGTGATCGCTACGGAGTCATAGTCCCACGACTCGTTCGGGATCGTCTGGAAGTACCATTTCAGTTTCCCGGTATCGACGTCGAGCGCGATGATGGAGTTGGTGTAGAGGTTGTCGCCGGGGCGGCCCTGCGGATCAAACATATGCACCGGGTTGGCGGTGCCGAAATAGGCGAGATTGGTTTCCGGATCGAACGACGGCTCCGTCCACACGCCGCCGCCGCCGGTCGGAATCGTGCGCGGATCGGCCCATGTTTCCGAACCCGGCTGGCCCGGATCGGGAACGACCAGGAATCGCCACAAGAGCTTGCCAGTATCGGCCGTGTAGGCGGCCACATAGCCGCGGCCGTTCTCGCCCCGGTTGCCTTGCCCGATCAGGACCATGTTCTTGACGGCGAGCGGTGCCGCCGAGTGTCCCTGGTTCGGCGCGACCTCCGGGGCCGTGGTGTTGACATCGAAAACCACCTGGCCGGAATCCTTGTCGAGCGCGACTAGGCGCGGCACCGAGGTGTCGTTGTTGGTGTTGAAGTACACGTTGTTGCCGAACAGCGTCACGCTGTGGCCGCTCCGGCCGCCACCCTGGACCTTGGCGTCGAACTTCCAGACCACGGCGGGCTTTTCGTTGCGTACGTCGAACTTCCAGTATTGCTGCCACTGGTTACCGACATACATGAAGCCGTCCTCGACCAGCGGCGTGAAATATTCGGTGGCCTTGTTGGGACGGGTCGGGTCGCTGAGCGAGGCCATGAACTTGACCTTGAGGTTGGCGACATTGCTGCGGTTGATCTGGTTGAGCGACGAATGGTTCCAGTTGCTGTAGTTGCCCATCCGCATCAGCCAGTTTTGCGGTTCGGATGACGCATTGAGGAGACGCTGATAGGTCACCTCCGCCGTCGACGCCGTGAGCACGGAAACGCCGAGACATGCGAGCGCGGTCCCGGTAAGCAGAGCGGCACGACCGAGCTGTTTGAGGTAAGCCTCCATGGCGTAGCGACATTCCGGATTTTCCTGTGCGCAGTTGCGTCCCCATGCGGTCATTTGCATCCTCCCAACGTGTCATATGGGTTATGCCGAACCATAACATTCCGCAGACCCGAGGTCATCGTCGACCTGTAGCCCCGATTGAGCGCAGCGAAATCCGCGGATAGCATCGAAGCATCGTCCGTTGTCGTCTGAATTTTGCTGCAGGTGGAACGGTTCTCACCGTGACGCTCGTGGGTCAGCCATGATCGGGTAACTTTTTGCGAGCAGCGCGAGTTATCCCGGATTACGCTGTGGGGCCCCGCAAAGGCACGGATAACCAGTGAAGGCCGAGCTGCGCGCGCAAGGCAACAATGATCGTGGCACTAGCGCGCAAGTTACTGATCGCGCTGTGGCGCCTGGTCACGACCGGCGAGGTTCCGGAACGGTGTCGCGTTGCGGCCGGCTCCGTGAGCAACACTCTCTAGAACAAGAAAGGACAAACAGGGTCCGGCCCCCGACTGCGCTTGATGCGCCGGGTAGCCGATGATGATCCGAGGTGGTGGCAATCCGCATCCGGCTATGGCTGCAACGCCGCTGAGTGAATGGACCCGCCGCCTCGGAGCCTTGCCCGCAGAAGCGTATGACTGCTTCATGGTCAGGACCTAGGGTTCAATCGAATACAAGCGTGGTTCGCGTTTGATCGCGGCCAATGGCAGGCTCCCCTCGGATGCTGGCGCCGCCAACAACCACCCGAGGTCGGCAGCCTGCCGCCGCGCTCGCGTCCGTCAAGGACGAGCCTTCGGCGGCGCTGAAGAAGCGCCGTCCTTGACCGCCGCTGCGCGCGACGGCGATGGAAATATGCGCGGAAGAATGCTCGGCGGCGCGGGTCGAACAAAAGAATGGAATGACAAAGGAAGACAAAAATAGCGTGATCTCTTGACAAAGAAAGCCCCATACAAGCCGGATGCCGGAAATCCGCACGTCCGGTTCGATGAGCGAGGAAGGGAAACGCAGCGATTGGCACAGCCTCAAACCACCGCGTCCATGTTCGACTCTACGCGCTCCGTCCGGGCTACAACTATCATTCGGACTGCAAATATCAGCATGGACCACCTATGCCCAAAATGCACGCCATGGTGTTGGATAGGCCCGGGGAACCTCTCGTCGTGCGCGAGCGGCCGGTGCCGCAGCCTGGACCGGGCGAAATTCTCGTCGCGGTGTCGGCCTGCGGCGTGTGTCGGACTGATCTGCATATGGTCGACGGCGAGTTGCCGCATCCCAAGCTGCCCATCGTGCTGGGCCACGAGATCGTCGGCCGGATCGCAGCAGTGGGTGAAGGCGTCGCGGGCTTCGAGGCTGGCCAGCGCGCTGGCGTCCCGTGGCTCGGCGGGACCTGCGGGGTCTGCCCCTATTGCCGCGCTGAGCGCGAAAACCTCTGTGACGCGCCGCTGTTCACCGGCTACACCCGCGACGGCGGCTACGCCAGCCATACGATCGCGGATGCGCGATATTGCTTCGCGCTACCCGACGGGTTCGACGACGCGGCAGCAGCGCCGCTGTTATGCGCCGGGCTGATTGGCTGGCGCAGCTATCGGATGGCGGGGGAGGGCGCGGCACTCGGCATCTACGGCTTCGGCGCCGCCGCCCACATTCTGACTCAGGTCGCAGTGTGGCACGGCCGCCGCATCCATGCCTTTACCCGCCCGGGCGACAGGGCGGCGCAAGCCTTCGCCCGCGGGCTCGGCGCCGTATGGGCGGGCGGGTCGGACGAGACGCCGCCCGAACCACTCGACGCTGCCATCATCTTCGCCCCCGTAGGGGCGCTGGTGCCGGCCGCATTGCGCGTAGTGAAAAAAGGCGGCCGCGTTGTATGCGGCGGCATTCACATGTCGGATATTCCGCGCTTTCCCTACGCGATCCTTTGGGAGGAACGGCAGGTGGTCTCGGTCGCGAATCTTACACGCACCGATGCCCGCGAGTTCCTTGCGATCGCGCCCAAGAGCGGGCTCAAAACCGAAGTGGTTCGCTATCCACTCGATCAGGCCAACGCCGCGCTCGACGATCTGCGCAGCGGCAGGCTGCAGGGTGCGGCGGTGCTGTGCATGTAGGGCATGCAAGGCGTTCCATTACGGCCGGAGCATACTTCGATGAGACGGATCGTCGCTAACCGCAGATTGGCTGCTCCCTCTCCCCCGCTTGCGGCGAGAGGTAAAGACCCGCGTTACCCCCTCGGCTCCGCGTGCCCGATCACGCGCTTGATGGCCGGAAAGCGCCGACGCAAGCCGCGCTCGACCCCGTCGACCAGAGCGTGAACGGCAGCGACCTTGCTCCCGGGATCAACATAGCAATGGAAATTCACGATCTCGCCGTTGCTAGTGTCGCGCACGCGCACGGCATGGATATTGCGTAGCACCCCGCTGGCGGCCGCAAGCTCGGCGAGCGTGGTTTCAACTGCGGCGACATGGGCGGCGGGTGCGTCGCGCCCGGCCAGATCCTTCACCTGGAGCGGCTCGATATGGGTTTCGACCTCGACGGCGGGGCCGAACTCGTCACGGATCGCCGCTTCCAGACCGTCTGCAATGTCGTGGGCCACGGCCAGCGAAAGGTCGCCGTCGACTTCGAGGTCGAGAGAGATCGACAGCTTGTCGGCGAGCGCATGCACGGTCACGTGATGCACCGCGAAGCCGCGATTGCGCGCGATCACCATCACCCGCTCCATGACGGTCTCATCGTCGAGTGCGCGCGGGATCACGCTGACGGCGATCTCTGCATTGGGCAGCGCGGCCTTTATGGCCGCCTCGATGTCGGACTTGAGCGTCGCGACACGATCGAGCGGCAGCGTGCGGCTCGCCCCAACCTCGATCTCGCCGAACACCGTAGCGCCGACCTCACGCGCGCGCACCCGCTCGACCGATACCACGTTGCGGACCCTGCGGACGACGGCGACAATGCGCTCCGCAACGCCTTCCGGCGCGGTGTCCGTCAAGGTATCGAGGGTGCGCCGTCCAAGCCGCCAGCCCGCAAAGCACACGAACAGAGCCACCACGATAGCCGCCGCCGAATCGGCCCAGCGGTAGCCGAAATGCACGCCGACAAGCCCGAGCAGCACCCCCGCCGACGACCACATGTCAGAAGAAAAATGCAGGGCATCGGCTTCGAGTGCCAGACTCGACGTCGCGCTGGCGGTGCGCGACAGCAGGCGGGCACGGAAGAAGTCGATCGTGATCGAGACGATGATGATCCCGAACGATGCCGCGGTTGCCTCGACCGCATAGGGATGGCCGCCGAGCAGGCGCTGAGTTGCTTCCCATGCCACTACCCCCGACAGCACGAACAGAAGCGCCGTTTCGCCGAACGCCCAGACGCTCTCCACCTTGCCGTGCCCGTAATGGTGCTGCTTGTCGGCCGGCCTGTCGGCGATCCGCACGGCGAATAAGGTCATCAGGGTGGCAGCGAAGTCGATCAGCGAGTGTGCCGCTTCCGACAATATCGCGAGCGAGCCGGTCGAGAAGCCCACAATGGCCTTGCCGATCGTCAGTGCCGCCGAAGCCCCGATTGAGCCGAGCGCGACCCGTTCCTTTTCGCTTACCACCATGGCTGTGATCGATACCGGCACGTGCCGCAAGCGTCAATGCAGCGAACAGCGGCTTTACGAGAGCCCGCGGCAGAAGTTGAGGCAGGTGGTGCGGCAATCGGGTAGGGGGTGGATTGGGGTGCGTTCCGGTGAGATTGACGTAGCACCTCACCTCTTCTGCTTATGGGGGAGAGGTCGGATCGCGCGCTTGCGCGATCCGGGTGAGAGGGGCTCTTCCGCGAGTTGGAGCTTGTGGAAAGGCCCCCTCACCCCCCTACCCTCTTCCCGCAAGCGAGGAGAGGCAGAAGAAGCTGCAGGCGCTACGATTCCGTATCATCGAAACGCGCTCTAAAAAGAGCGCTGATGTCAGACCGGAGACGGCATCATGCGGGATGTCAAAGATGTGATCGGCATAATCATGCGGGTCCTCGATGGCGCTGAAATCTCCGAAGAGGAGGTTCTCGATCTTGAATTCGAGGCCGAAGGCGAACTGTTGGTTGCGCTCAATGAAGCTTACATCAAACTGTTGGAGTTCGTGCACGACCGCGATAGGCGGTTTAATGACAGCCAGCTTGATCAGAGAGAGCGCGCGATGCTGCAGGAAATTCTTGGCAGGATCGTCCAGCTAAGCGACAGGGATGAGTAAGGGATGGCCGGCCTCGCAAAAATTCTATCGATAAGCGAAATGAAGGCTACGGAAAAAGAACTCTCCGGCACGGCGTGCCGGAGAGCCTGTTAACAAGCCATCGTTGCCGGTCTCGTTCAGTAGCAGACGTACTGCCAGCGCCACCCCCAGTGGGTCCACACGCGAGCGTAGCACTCGTCATAGTACGAGTAGTAGGGGAAGCCCGCGCCGACAAAAAAGGCGAACCGATTTCGGAAGAACCGGTGATGGAATCGGTTGAAGGCAAATCGGTTGTGGACAAACCGATTGCCGACAAACCGATTGCCGACAAATCGGTTCCCGGGGAATACGGCCGAGCGGCCCGCGAAGCCGGGGCCACCCATGCCGACTCGCCCCATGCCGCCAAAGTGCGCCCCACCCATGCCGCCAAAGTGCCCCCCACCGCCAAAGCCGCCCCCGCCAAAGTGCCCCCCGCCCCCAAAGCCGCCTCCGTGCCCGCCCCCAAAGCCGCCGCCCCCGCCGCGCGCCGAAACACTCAACGTCGAGCCGGCCATAACAACCGCCGCGGCAGCCAACGCAATCACCATCTTACGCATCATGAAGTTCACTCCTCTTGTTGTGAGATGCCCCCCAGCCTTTACGAATGTCCGTACTCGCTATTGAGTTGGAGCGCGCGGCACCGTTGCGCGATGTCCGGGCTACGGAATCCGAGCCCCAAAGATCGAGATAGTTGGGAAATTTCTTCAGCGTCACATCGTGGCGGGTCGGCTCAAGCAGCGGCAGCGCCACTCGCATGAGCACGTTGATGAATGCTGACGCGTGCCTGACATACAGATCAATGGGCTTTAGCCGATGGCGCAGGTGCAGCTTCGGATCATAGTTCAGCCCGCTGCTCTGAAACCACGTGTACCCGTTCGCTATCGCCCACCGAACCAGATCGCGAAAAACGTAGTGATAGAGATGAAGTTGCAGCGCAACGCTGTAGTCGAGCCCCAGATATTCGGCAAACATGGTGTCGCCATGCACCATGCAGACACCGAAAGCGACCACTTTGGCATCACGCCGCCACACGAAGAACCGCACCTTGTCGGCCATTGTGGTTCCAAGTCGACAGAAATACTCTTTGGTCAGCTTTTCAAAATGCAGCTTTGAGCGTTCATAGACCTGAAGATACAGTGGATATATTTCATTGATGATCGGCGTGACGTCATGAATGACGCTCAACTCGATCGGCGGGTCAAGCTCCGTGGCTTTGAACTTCTTACGGAGCTTGCGGCGCGTCGCACTGTTGAGCGCAGATTGCATGTAATCGTCGAAGCTCACATAAGCAATGTTGAGCCGCGTCATCGGCATGCTGGGTATTCTGGTGAAGCCGAGGCGAACGAAGCACGACAGCACGTCCCGGTACTGATCGGGAAATTCCTTGAGCACGATCAGTCGCGCGCCCAGGGCGCGTGCATGTTTCACAATCGCTCCGGCCAATGATCGCGCAATCGCCGCGCGCGCCGAACCATCTCCTTCATCAAGATGCGCTTCGCCGGCAACACATCCGACCATCATGGTTTTCATGAACATGAATCGCGGCCATTGCAGCCGGATTGCCTGGGCAAAGCGCCTGAAATACGGGTGGACACCCGCAAGAATATCCTGATCGAGAATGAAGAATGGCTGGATTGCCTGAACCTCTCCCTGTTGGTCTTGAATGGCGAAATACCAATAGTCGAATTCAGGGTGGATGGTATCCTCGACGATTTCGTAATAGCGGCGATCTTTGTGCTGCGAGGCGAACGCGCGTTGCCAATGTCCGCAATTTCGCAGTTGATGGCGCGAAACGACGTTCACGCAGCTGTCATGGTATGGAGGTGCCCCCACAACGATCAGATCCGCTTTCGCGTTCGTCGCGGCGCTCTCGTCGCAGATTTCGCCCTCACGCATTGAGGACTGAGACAACGCCGTCGAGGGTGTTGACATCGCGGTTCTCTCCCCCCCGGTTAGGTCGCGCTGTCTTCGGGATTCCCGCGACGAGCGCTCGTTATGCGCGCAGGACCTCGACCGCAAGGGCGTCCACAGCATCGCCACGATACCCCAAATAATCAAATTACTTATGCGTTAGTTTCTGACTAATAAGTCAGTTTTTGGGCGGCAGCTTTATGATAGAATCGCACCGATCAGATGCCCATTCAGAACTGGTGGAGGTGCCATGGTCGGAGGTCGGCGCCGCGTTCTCGTTATTGAGGATGACCCCGAAACGGCGGAGCAACTTGTCGAGTCCCTCTCAACGAACGGCTATCAGGTTGATCTCGCTATCAACGGCAACGAGGGGCTGAGCCGGGCACGCGCGGCCGAATATGCCGTGATGACGATCGATCGCATGCTTCCGGGAATTGACGGAATCACGATCATTCGGCGGCTGAGGGAAGACGGGGTCATCACCCCCGCACTGATTATCAGTGCGCTCGGCGAGGTAGACGATCGGGTGCGCGGCCTGCGCTCCGGTGGTGACGACTACCTGGTCAAGCCGATTGCGTTCGCGGAATTGTTGGCGCGTGTTGAGGCCTTGGCCCGTCGCAGCAACACCGTTGTCAAGGAAACGGTGTTGCGCGTCGGCGACCTCGAGCTTGATCTCGTTTCGCGAACCGTGAGCCGCGGTGGCCGGGACATTGACTTGTTACCGCGGGAATTTCAAGTTCTGGAGTATCTGGTTCGTAACGAAGGTCACGTGGTCCCACGGGCCATGCTGCTGCAGCACGTATGGGATTTGCATTTTGACCCCACGACCAATATCATTGACGTCTATGTCGGACGCGTCCGCCGTAAGGTCGACAGCCAGCAAGCCTACCCACTCATTCACACCGTTCGGGGCGTCGGATTTTGCGTCCGTGCTCCTGGGTAAGACCCTTCGATCGTCCACGCTAAGGCTGGCGCTGATCTGTATCGGAGTCTTCGGAGCCGCAGTCTGCGCTCTTTTCAGCTACGTCTATTGGTCCACTGCTTCGTACGTGCGCGGCCGATCAGACCGCTACATCGCGGCAGAGCATGTCATCTTGCGACAGGCCTACGACCGGGCGGGACGCGACGGTCTGATCGCCACCATCAGGCAGCGCATCGCCGACGAACACTTCGAAGGCGGCCTCTATCTGCTCGCCGATCGTTCGCTTGCCCCCGTTGCCGGCAATCTGAGGGCTTGGCCGCCGGCCCTGAGGGGCTCCGAGGGCTGGGGTAACTTCAAGGCGCCCGAGTGGACGCGCGGCGCAGCGGAACGACCGTTGCTCCGCGCCACCTTTGAGACGTTGCCGGACGGGTATCATCTGCTGGTCGGGAAGGACGTCGACGATCTCAACGAGTTCGTGGAAAAAATCAAGGCAGCCCTCGCCCTGACCGTCTTGTTGACCTTCGTTATGGGCGTGGTAGCGAGCATCTTCGTGACGCGACGCACGATGCGACGGATCGAAGCCATCAACGCGACCAGCCTGGCAGTCATGCAAAGCGGTCTCGGCCAGCGCATTCCCCGCCAGGGGACACAAGACGAGTGGGATCAACTGGCCGACAACCTTAATCTGATGCTCGACCGTATCGAAGTGTTGATGGGGGAGGTGAGGCAGGTCACCGACAATGTGGCGCACGACCTGCGGACGCCCTTGGCCCGCATGCGTGGAAGGCTCGAAAAGGCCTATGCAAGCCGCCGCGACGGCGAACATGACCAGGCGCTGATCGGCGACACCTTGGCGGACCTCGACTCGGTCTTGCGCATGTTCGCCTCGCTCACGCGGATATCGCAAATCGAGGCAAATGACAGAATTGCCGGATTCCACCCCGTAAACCTCGCAAACATAGCCCGAGAGGTCGTCGAACTGTTCGATGCGGCGGCGGAAGAGAAAGGCGGAATTCTCAGCGTCGTGGCGGATCACCCCGTGTTTGTTATGGGGGACCGAGATCTGTTGTTCGATGCCGTGGCCAATCTCGTCGACAACGCAATCAAGCACGGCCGCGACGCCGGTCAGGTAACAGTGCAGGTGACCGGGGGCGATGGCGCAGCCATCATTTCGGTGGCCGATGACGGGCCGGGAATTCCCATCAACGAATGTCAGCAAGTCTTCAAGCGTTTTTACCGGCTGGAACGCAGTCGCCGCACGCCGGGCAACGGGCTAGGCCTCAGCCTGGTGGCTGCGGTTGCCCGCCTCCATGGCGCCCGCATCGAGATGACCGACAACGCTCCCGGCCTCAAGTTCAAACTCCTGTTTCCATTGCTGACCGGGGTAGGTGTCGATAATGGTGGCGCGCCTGAACACGCGGTATCAACGCGGTCGGACAGCCCAGCCGGGCACTAGCGACATCCGCTCCAGCGCGTTGCGGCTCCAGCACTTTACGGATATCCCTCAAAGATTATAACGTCGTGCACCAGCTCAATGTCTGCTCGCCGACACGGCGGCAAAATCGGGAACCTCCGCTTGCACGGCACCGACCAACCAGCTGAAGGTGATTGTGCCGGCAACGAGCGTCCAGTCGTGTGGTTCGAAGTCGAAGATTTTCTCCGTTATTTCGATCACTTCCGTAATCCGACCGGACTGCAGCGCGTACCGTTCGAGATCTTTGTCGAAGCCGAAAGACTCTATAGTCGCCAAGGACGCGTGAGGTTTTGCCGGCTCAGCGTATACACCAGGCAATTCAGGCCGATCGGGTTCGAAGCCATCATGTCGGCATATCTGAATCCGCCGGGTGCCCGCGCTCCATGGAAAACCGTTTGGGCGCCAGCGCGGTCTTGGGGCGAATTCTCCGACATGCTGCGCGTGATCATCTGCCATCCGGGATTTTTCTTTCGGATATCCAAGACCGCGGTGCGCGACCTGATCGATATGGCAATCCGGCCGCACCGTTTCGATGAGCGCGTGCGCCCCGGCGATATCGTTGTGTCGCTTGGCGCCTCCTGGGGTTTCCCGGGCTACGTAAAGCATATCGCTGCCGCCAAGCAGAGGTACGGGATCAGGTTCGCGATTCTGATTTACGATATGATTCCGATTGAAAACAGATCTTTGGTCGAAGATCGGCACGTCGTCCAATTTCAAAAATGGCTTCATGAAATAATACCCAACGCGGACGTGATCCTCACCATCTCGAAGCATTCGCGGCATGCGCTGCTTGAGCTTGCGGCGGATGCCGGATGGTCGCTGCCGCGTGTCGAAGTGGTGAGGCTCGGCGCAGACCTGAGCCGCCGACCGGTCGCCGCGAGCCAAAGGAAGCTGCGCTTTTCTCAGCCGTATGTGCTGTTCGTTTCGACCATCGAGATTCGAAAAAACCATCGGCTGCTCGTGCGTGTGTGGCAACGATTGATAGAGCGGCACGGCGCGGATGCAGTACCGGTCCTGATCTTCGCCGGGCAGATCGGCTGGATGGTGGAGGACTTGCTGGTGGACCTCGCGGCGAGCGGTTACCTGGGCGGCAAGATCGCACATATGCCCGACCTGTCGGACGAGGAACTGGGCGACGCCTATCGTTGCTGCTTGTTTACCCTCTTTCCGAGTTTTTGCGAGGGCTGGGGATTGCCGATCGCGGAGAGCCTTGCGTACGGAAAGTTTTGTGTTGCTTCGAACCGCACGTCGATTCCGGAAGTAGGCGGCGATTTGATCGATTATTTCGATCCGTCGAGCGACGAAGATGCGCTGGCAAAAATCGAAAGAGTGCTGTTCGAGCCCGGCTACCTGGCGGCGCGCGAGGCGCGACTGCGGGCCGAATACCGCCCCCGAACATGGGCAGAGTGTGCGCACGCGCTGATCCGCAAGCTCGATCGATCGGTTGCGGCCGCGAAGGAATAACCGGCCGGAGATCCGCATGAGCGCCTTACGTCCACGCAACCGGCTCGAAACGCATGAGGTCGCCAATCAGCCCCCGCCATTTGAGGACGTGAACTTGTTCACCTCGGACGAGGCGCTTCAGGGAGCTGTCGCGGCCGCCGGGGGAGAGTCGCACACAGAACGGCTTGCGGCTTTTGGCGCCCGAAGCGGTTCCGCCGAGACCGCCGCGTGGGCCATGGAGGCGAACGAAAATCCGCCGCAGCTCAAGGCATTCGATCGTTATGGACAACGAATCGATGAAGTCGAGTTCCACCCCGCCTATCATCGGCTCATGGCCCTGGGGGTGGAAGCCGGCGTGTCCTCCGCCGCCTGGAGCGCGGTTGCGGCCGGACACGTGCGGCACGCCGCTCTAGAATTCCTGATGGCGCAGGCGGAGCCCGGCGTCTGCTGCCCAATGACGATGACCGCTGCGGCACCTGCCGCTCTGAAGTTCCAGTCCGAGGTGGCGGCAAGGTGGACGCCGAAAATCCTTGCTTCTCGATATGACCCATCCTCGCGTCCGATGCACGATAAGTCCGGCGTGACGATCGGCATGGCCATGACTGAGAAGCAAGGCGGTTCGGACGTACGTGCCAATACCACGCGCGCCGTCAGGCGGGATGACGGCGGATACACGTTGACCGGGCACAAGTGGTTCTGCTCGGCGCCGATGTCGGATGCGTTTCTTACGCTCGCCTACACGGACAAGGGCCTGACCTGTTTCCTTGCGCCGCGATGGACCCCCGACGGCGAACGCAATGCCATCCACCTGATGCGCCTGAAAGACAAGCTCGGCGATCGCGCCAACGCGTCTGCCGAGATCGAATACCACGGTGCTTACGCGGAGCTCATCGGCGAGGCAGGTCGTGGCGTGCGCACGATCATCGAAATGGTCCATCACACGCGGTTAGATTGTATTCTCGCACCGGCGGCCTACATGCGACAGGCACTGGCCAACGCGCTGTGGCACGCTGCGCACCGCACCGCCTTCCAGAAGAAGTTGGTAGATCAGCCCTTGATGCGCAGCGTCCTTGCGGATATGGCGATCGAGTCGGAGGCCGCCACTGCCCTCGCGTTCCGTATTGCACGCAGCTTTGATGAGGGCGCAAACGACGACAGCGAGGCGGCATTCGCCCGCATCGCCACGCCTGTAGGCAAGTATTGGATCAACAAACGTGTGGTGAATCTGACTTACGAAGCCATGGAGGTCCATGGCGGCGCCGGATATATCGAGGACGGCGCAATGACGCGCATCTATCGCCAGTCCCCGCTCAATTCCATATGGGAAGGTTCCGGAAACGTGATCTGTCTGGACATTCTGCGCGCCATCCAGCGCGATCCGCATTCGGCACAGGAACTGGTTGCCGAACTGGAGGGATCGCGTGGGGCCAACCGATGGCTCGATCGCGCCGTCGATGACGTGAAAGCGCGCCTGGCCAGTCCATACGATGAAGCGTTCGCCCGGCGCTTGGCGGAGATGATGGCGCTCGCTTTGCAAGGCGCCGTCCTGGTGCGAAACGCACCCAGCTTTGTCGCCGATGCATTCTGTGCGACCCGGCTCCGCGAGCACCCGGGCTTTTCCTACGGGGCAATGGCCGCGAAGGTCGACGTCGATGCGCTTATCGAACGCGCGATGCCACGCAAGTAGGGCAAGCTTGCACAGGCTGATTACACGGACTATCCGTTGTTGGGAGGACGTGTTATTGTGAAAAAAGCCGACCCGGTTTTTCGCTCGGGACCACGTCGGCATAGGACGCTCCAGGTTATTGAGGGCGCGCATCGCACGTCGTGCAGCACCGGGCGACCAAGCTTGAATGTCGTAATGACGCCACCTATCAGCGGCTGAGGCAAGTTGCTCGGGGCGAGGGTTTGCTCATTTGGGGAACGTGACTCATGACTCGTCGGATCAAGCTGATCTCTGCGATCTTACCGATGGCCGTTACCCTTGGCCCCGTTGGCATCTGGCTCTCCGCTGAGCCGGCGCGGGCGCAAGATGCCCATCACGATGACGCGCCCTATGCGCAGCAATACGAGAACCACATCACGGTCCGGGGGGATCACACGGCGACAAATGTTATTACCCAACGATTCAAAATTTTGACCCAAAGTGCGATTGCGTCTCTCAGTCAGCAGAAGTTGACGTTCGTCGAGGGCATGCAAACCCTCGACACCGTCGAGGCCTACACGGCGAAAGCCGACGGGCGACGCGTACCAGTTCCTGCGAAGAATATCTTAACTCAAGATGCCGCTCCTGAGCTGCCAGGAATCTATTTTCGTGATCTGAAACAGCGGACGATCATTTTTTCGGATGTCGGCGTCGGCGATACGCTGGTAATGACCCACAAGCGGGAAACGGCGAAGGGAAAAATTTTCAAGCAATTTGTCGAGAGCCTGCAATTTCCGCGCAGCTCGGCTTACACTTCGGCAAAGGTCACGGTGGAGGCTCCTGTCTCCGTCAGCCTGCGCGTGAAGGCGACGGGAAACGGCGCCGTCGAGACCATCGACGAAAGCGGCGGCCATCGGCGCCACACAATCGTGATTACACCTGCCTCCTATGCCCCGGAGGAAACCGGCGCAGTGTCTGCGCTCGATCGGGATCCGGCAGTCCTGATGTCGACCTACAATTCCTACGAGGAGCTGGGATCGATGTACGGGCGGACGGCGTTG
>DATGCX010000330.1:0-2480 GCA_035311445.1 Xanthobacteraceae bacterium
CGCGCGACGAACTGGAGATGCTGACCTGGATTTCGCGCGAGGAAGGATCGGCGACGCGTGTCATCGCCGACAATGCGCTCGCCGACCTTGGCATCGTGCCGAGCCGGCGGTTGGCGCTGCCCGCGTGGGAAGCGATCAAGACGGCGGTGCGACGCGGCTACGGGATTGCGGCCGTCAGCCGGCTTGCGGTCAGCGAGGAGCTCGCGAACCGGACCCTCGTGATCATCCGACTCATGCCGTGGAAAGTGCGCCGGGCGTTTTCGATCGTACGCATCAGAGACGCTGCGCTGTCATGGCCGGCCCAAGAGCTTCTCAAGACACTCCGCGCCCTGCGCCGGAGATCGTAAGACGTGCAGAATTCCGCTAATGGAATGGTCCGGCCGTGCTCCGGCCCTGCCAGCGAGCGAAGCTGGGCATGGGGCAGCAAAGACAAGGAGCACGCCATGTCCAGCAAGCACAACGGTGCAATCGCTAGCGTGATTGGCATCGACATCGGTAAGAACTCGTTCCACATCATTGGCCAGGATCAGCACGGCGCGATCGTGTTGCGGCAGAAGTGGTCGCGCGGGCAGCTGGAGGCGCGGCTTGCCAACGTGCCACCGTGCTTGATCGGGATGGAAGCCTGCGTCGGTGCCCATCACCTAAGCCGCAAGCTGCACGCGCTTGGGCACGATGCCCGGCTGATGCCGGCGAAGTACGTGCGCCCCTACTCGAAAGGGCAGAAGAATGACTTCCGCGACGCGGAGGCAATCGCCGAAGCGGTGCAGCGGCCGACGATGAAGTTTGTGGCGACGAAGACCGCCGACCAGCTTGACCTGCAGGCGCTGCACCGCGTGCGGGAGCGGCTGGTCAGCCAGCGCACCGGCATCACCAATCAGATCCGCGCGTTCCTGCTCGAACGCGGCATTGCGGTTCGACAGGGACTGCGCTTTCTGCGGGCGGAGTTGCCGCGCATTCTCGCCACGCGCGCCGATGTCCTATCGCCTCGCATGCTGCGCCTCGTTGAGGACTTGGCAGGGGACTGGCATCGACTGGATGAGCGCATCGAGGGCCTGTCGGCTGAGATCGAAGCGCTCGCCCGCCAGGACAAGGGCTGCGAGCGCCTTATGACGGTGCCCGGCATCGGACCGATCATCTCGAGCGCCATGGTGGCCGCGATCGGCACGGGGGATGCGTTCTCCAAGGGCCGCGACTTCGGCGCCTGGCTCGGACTGGTGCCAAAGCAAATCTCAACCGGCGACCGGACGATTCTCGGCAGCATCTCCAAACGCGGCAATCGCTATCTGCGCGCGCTGTTCGTCCAGGCTGCCTGGGTCGTGCTGGTCAAGCTCAGGCCCGACCAGTGGCAGAGCTATGGGCTCAAGTCGTGGATCGAGGCGGCCAAGAAGAGGCTACACCACAACGTGCTCGCCATTGCGCTCGCCAACAAGCTCGCCCGCATCGCCTGGGCGGTTCTTAACAAGGGACGCGCTTTCGAGTGCGTCAAGACAGATGAGACGGCATCCCAACCAGCTTAAGTCTCGCGCCGTGCTCGAGCCCGTCAAGGCGTGGCCTAGCAGCGCAGGAGCAAGAGGCGAGGCCGGCGCGACGGCCAACCTTGACGGCCTCTGCGCGCGGTGCGCCTGCATGTGCAGGTCGGGACGAAGGAACGGCCCATAGGCACGAACAAAGGAACGACGTCCATGAGCAACGATCGATGATCGCATGCCACGATCTGTACCCGCCGAGTGTCTGCGAGAGGATGAGACGAGATGGAGGATCGGTCTTCCCGGCGCGTGCGAACCCTGGTGACCCTAACGGCCCGCTTGAGGCCTATCCGCTAATGAGCTCGCACGTGCGCTGATATCCATGATGGTCGGGAGCTACTACGCGCTCCAATCAGAGACCGGATACATTGATGCAAGACCGCATCTGCCAGATCGACGAAATCCTCTTGCAACGCACGGCCGGACCATACATCAGGGTCAGACTCGGAAGAACTCAGCCTGAGCATATCTAGTCCGCTTCACCACCCAACAGCGGACATGGAGCGGACATTCCGGATTGGCCGCTTCGCGCCATTTCCGGACTCCCGCACAACAACAAACTCACGATGAAAAACGGCGGCCTGCGTGATAGGGTGCGGATGGCGCTCTTGTCCAGTGTAGCCCATTTGCCGTCGCAAAATGCGCCATGACATCTGTGCTGGACCGACGCTTTGGTTCATGCGTCGGAATCGAGCGCGCCGGGGCGCGTTCGGCCCAAGCGACCATGGACTTCGTGATGCCGCCTAGTGTCGATGAGAAAGCAGAGGAACGCGCGACGCGGCTGGAGCGAGAAGCTGAGGACGCAATCGCTGGTAGATTTTGTCCGGAGGAGGGAATCAGACCGGCGAGCGAGGCACTCGCCATCCGCCAAGCCTTTCAGGGCGAGGAGCATCGGGATTTGATCTGGCCCCTGTCGCTCTGGATCGAGGCGTTGCGCTGCTTGCCTGACGCTCG
>DATGCX010000331.1:0-21373 GCA_035311445.1 Xanthobacteraceae bacterium
ACCAAGGCGCTGTGTGACGCACTCGCCCTCGACAACGCCATCGCGTTCGACATGGGTGGCACCACCGCCAAGGCCGGCGTTATCCATAAGGGTGAGCCGCTGACGACCGGAGCGGCGCTGATCGGCGGCTATGAGCGGGCCCTGCCGATCCAGATCGCCATGATGGACATTTCCGAGGTCGGTACCGGTGGCGGCTCAATCGCCCGGATCGAGGACGGCGCCTTGCGGGTTGGTCCGCAAAGCGCCGGCGCCCAGCCGGGGCCGGCCTGCTACGGCCTCGGCGGCACGGAGCCGACCGTCACCGATGCCAACCTCGTTCTCGGGCGGATCGCAGCCGACCGCTTCCTCGGCGGCGAAATGCAACTCGATATCGCGGCAGCCCGGATGGCGCTGGAAACCCATGTGGCCAAGCCGCTCACGATGAGCCTGACCGCCGCGGCCGACGGTATCTTGCGCATCGCCGCGACCACGATGTCCTACGCCGTCAAGACGGTGACGACCGAGCGCGGACTTGACGCCGGCGCTTTCGTGCTGGTGGCCTATGGGGGCGCCGGTCCGCTCCACGCCGTCGCCGTCGCCCGCGAGATCGGCATTCGCCGAGTCATCATTCCAAATGCGCCGGGAGTGTTCTCCGCCTTCGGCATGTTGTACTCAGACCTGCGCTATGACTACGTGCGCACTTGGCCGACCCGGCTCGATGACGCGTCGTTCGACGATATTGCACGGATCTACGACCAGCTTGAAACCGAGGGCAGGCGCGCCATCGCCAGCACCTCTGTGACGCCCGAAAAGATGACAGTCAAACGTGCCGCCGATATGCGCTATGTCGGCCAGGAGCATGCCGTCACAGTCGATCTGCCGATGCGGGTGTTCGAACGACAGGATCGCGCCGCCATCAAGCGTCACTTCGACGACACGCATCTGTTGCGTTACGGCACCAGCGCGCCAGCGGAGCGCGCAGAAATCGTCAGCCTGCGCACGACGGTCGCGGGTGTCATGCGCAAGCCCGTTCTGGAAAAGATCGCCGGCGGCGGCGCGGCACCGCCCAAAGCAGCACGCACCGGCAAGCGGCCGGTCTATTTTGAAGGCCACGGCTTTGTCGAGACGCGCACCTTCGCGCGCGAAGTGCTCACGGCCAGCAATCGCATCAAAGGGCCTGCGCTGATCGAGGAGCATGCGTCAACGACAGTGCTGACGCCCGGCGACACGCTGGAGGTCGATGGATTCGGAAATCTCGATATCAGAATCGCAAATCGTGGGACGGGCAGTGAAACCCATTGACGACCGCACCGCTTGCATTGCCCAAGATAGGTCTCGCTGTCGCTCGACCGATCCTACGCCGGAGGAGAAATACTAAGGTGTCGCGAAAAACCACGCAGCCCGCAAAGCAGCGCCCGAAAAAGCCCACCCTCGATCCGGTGATCACCGAGATCGTGCGCAGTGGTGTTATCGCGGTGACCGAGGAAATGAAGACCAACCTCATGCGCACCGCCTACAACATGATCATCTACGAGGCATTGGACTTTACGGTTGGACTGTTCACGCCGGATGGCGAGACGGTGTCGATCGGCATCGGCCTGCCGATGTTCATTCGCGGCATGGCGGAGACCGTGAAAGCAAAAATCCGTCATTTCGGCCGCGACAACATGAAACCGGGCGACATCTATGTCACCAACGACGCCTACATCACCGGCAGTCACCTCAACCACGTCACGCTGACCTTGCCGATCTTCCATAAGAGCGTGCTGGTCGGGTTTTCATGCTGCATGGCGCACTGGATCGACATCGGCGGCACACTCGGCGGCATGACCACCGACATCTACTCCGAGGGCCTGCAGATTCCGATTCTGAAGTATCAGGACCGCGGCAAGGTCAACCGAGACCTGGTTGACATCATCAGCCAGAACGTGCGCATCCCAACCCGCGCCCTCGGCGACCTGCGGGCTCAGGTGACGGCGGTCACGACCGGTGAGCGGCGCTTTCTGGAACTCGCCGCTCGTTACGGTCGCGACCAGGTGGCGGCAGCGATCGCGGCCATCATGGACCGCTCCGAGGCGGCGGCGCGCGCCCGCACCAGATCGATTCCGGACGGTGTCTATGAAGCGGAATCCTTCATGGACGACGACGGCATTTCGGTTGGCAAGCCGATCCCCATAAGGGTGCGCGTCGAGGTCAAGGGCGAGGAGATGACGATCGACCTCACCGAGGTGTCGCGGCAGGTGCGGGGCTTTTATAACTCCGGCATCACCACCGGGCATGCCTGCGCCCAGGTCGCCTACAAGTGCCTGACCTCGCCGACCGACTATCCAATCAATGACGGCTCGTTCCGCAGCCTTAAGACAATTGTACCGCCCGGACGCATCGTCAGCGCCACGCGGCCAGCGCCGATGCGATGGTGGATGACATTCCCGATGACCATCGTGGATACCATCTTTAAGGCGTTGGCGCCGGCCATTCCGGATCGCGTCATCGCCGGACACCATGCCGATCTCCTGGTCGCGCAATTCCACGGTTTCAATCCCAAGACGTCTGAATTCTTCATGGGCAATTTCGGTCCGCTGGGCGGCGGCTGGGGAGCAAAGCGCTCGGAAGACGGTGTGTCCGGTACCGTCTGCATCAATGATGGCGATACCCATAACGCGCCGACCGAGCAGGTCGAGGCGAAATTCCCACTTGTGGTCGAACGCTATGCCGTGGTGCCGAATTCCGGAGGCCCCGGTCGCCACCGCGGCGGCCTCGGAGTCGAGCGGGTGGTGCGCGCGCGTGCCGACATAACACTCAACACCCAGATCGAGCGCGCTCATTGCCGCCCGTGGGGCCTTGACGGCGGCCGCGACGGCCGGAGCAATGCGGTGGCGCTGCGCTTCGGCACCCAATGGAAGACTGAATTCCCCAACGCCAAGGTGCTGGTCGCGCAGATCAGGGCCGGCGACGCCTTCCGCCTGCGCTCCGGCGGTGGCGGCGGCTACGGCTCGCCCCTGGAGCGGCCGGTGGAGGATGTGTGCGAAGACGTGCGGCAGGGCTATGTGTCGGTGCACGAGGCGGCCGTGTTTTACGGCGTGGTGGTCGACGGCGAAACGTTCAAGGTGAATGAAGGGGCGACCGCAATGTTGCGCGCGCGATCGTGAGATGGCGGCAGAGGGGGATTATTGCGTTCAGATGTCAATGACCTACGGCCCGACCGCCGTCACTCCACGCTGACGCCCAGCCGCTTCGCCAACGCGCCGAGGCGCGCATAGTCATCGCGTAGTGTTTTCGCCATTTCGGCCTGAGTGCTGGCGGCGGGCTCAGTGCCTTGTTCGGCGAACTGCTTTTTCGCCTCCGGCCGCGTGACGACACCTGCAATCGTCGTAGCGAGCTTGTCGATGATCGGCTGCGGCGTCCCGTTCGGCACGAAAATGCTGCCCCAGCCCACCGCATCGAACCCAGGGTAGCCCGATTCCGCGACGGTCGGCACGTCCGGCAACATGGACAGGCGGGTGGTGCCGCCGATGGCGAGCGCCCGCAGCTTGCCGCTGCGCACGTGCGGCATGCGCCCCGCGATCGGCGCCATGGTCCATTGGGAATCGTTGTTGACGACCGCCTCGATCGCCGGACCGCCACCGTTGTAGTGAACCACCGCGGGCTTGATGCCCGCCATGGCGTTGAACATTTCGCCGGCGAAGTGCCCGGCCGTTCCGGCCCCGGCGGTCGACATCCGAAGCTTGTCGGGATTGGCTTTGATCAGGGCAACCAAATCCTGCACGGTGGTCACCGGCAGCGATGGATTGCTGGCGAGAAGCGTCGGCTGAATTACGAACCGTGCGACCGGTGTGAGGTCCCTGGTGGGATCGAACGAGACCTTCTTCACGTGCGGAAGAAGGGCGAGATTGCCGGATGATCCGTAAATCAGCGTGTAGCCGTCGGGTGCGGATTTTATCCCCTTCTCGATACCGGTCTCGAGAAAGAGGTTCTCATAGTTCACCGGCTGGCTGAGGGCTTCGCCGATCTGCTGTCCGATGATGCGCCCCAACAGATCGGCGGCCGAGCCCACGACTTCCGGCACGATGATCCGGATCGGCTTGCTGGGGTAGCTTTCCTGCGCAACTGCCGGACTAAGCTCTGGAGGTGCGAAGACCGCAACCGCGGCAGTAACCAACGCTCCCATCAATCGACGTTTCATCGGAACTCGATCCTCCGATCTACGCTAACTCCCGAATTTCCGGTGCAGAAACTGACTGTACCGCCGCTCCAAAGCAAGCGCGGACCTCGTCGGCGCGTGCTGCTGCCCTTCCATTTCCGATGGAACAGGTATGAACCAGCCTTTTAGATTCTGAACCGAATTTGCCATATATCTTGCGTTACCCTTGTGGACAAAATCGCCACCAACGGCAATTGGTCTTGGAGTCCCCTCATGTTCACGTATCACCCCCCCGGAAGCGTACGCTGCATAATTCTCCTTGCCGTTCCGGCCGCCATCGTAGTCGGCGCGATCATGCATGCCAACGCGCAGAGCCGCGAGCAGCGGCCGCCCACATTCACGGAAGAGCAGGTGCAGCGCGGCAAGTCGATCTATCAGAAGAACTGCCAGGATTGCCACGGCTCGACGCTCGACAATGGCGAGTTCGGTGGCGCACCGCTCAAGGGCTCGTATTTCCGCCAGCACTGGGGTTCGGGAGATGTCTCGGCGCTGTTCGGTTACGTCAACACGTTGATGCCGCCGGACCGGCCCGGGCAACTCACCGCGCAAACCTACGCAGACGTGACGGCTTTTCTCCTCAGCAACAACGGCTATGTGGCCGGCACTGAGGAACTGACCGCCGACCAGGATGCACAGCGCAAAATGACCTTGAAGAAATAGGGCGGCGGCGCCGTGTGGGGGCGCAAAAACCGGGCGGTGGCGGCGTGACCGATCTGACGCTGCAGCAGCTGGTGCTGCGCCTCATTGCCTATGTGCTCATCGCGGCTGTGCACGGCTTCGCGGTCGCCGCCGCGGCGGTCGCGATGGGAGACCACGGCCCGCGCCATGATGGGCGGCTGAGCTTCAACCCGGTAACGCACCTCGACATCATCGGTACCGCCTCCGGCGTGCTGTTCTCGGTCGGGTGGATCAGGCCGATCGCGATCGATCCCGTACGGCTGCGGCTCGGTCGCGTCGCAGTGATCGTTGTCGTTGCGGCCGGTGCTGCCGCGACATTGCTCAGTGCCGTAGCGCTGCGGGTGGTGCGCCCGTTTCTGTTACCGTTGTTGCCGGATACCGCCTCCGTGACCGCCTTTGCGCTCATCGAAGTCACGGGCGAACTCAGCGTCTGGTTCGCGCTGATCAACCTCCTGCCGCTGCCACCGCTGACGGGCGCACATTTGCTCGCCGCAGCGGTGCCAGCATGGGACAAGCTCATTTCCAGGATCGCTCCTTATGCCGGGCTCGTGCTCGCACTTGTTGCGGCTACCGGGGTACTCGTGACCATATTGGGTCCGGGCTATCGCATGCTCGTCAGGCTGGCGCTGGGAGTATGATCTCGCTGCGGGGGCCTTTCGCTTAAATGCGGATTGCACTTAAATGAGAGGAACCAGTCGCGTAGCATCGACACGGTTGCACGTGGCTGGCGTTGCGGGAATTCGTTGTTAGGTGTTTTGGGGAGGTATGTGTCCGGGGGCCTCCAAGGAGTACGTCCATGACCCGATTTGCCATCGCGTCCGTGGTGCTGGCGGGCAGCGCCGTATTGGCCCTGCAGCCGGCTTATAGCCAGGGCATTCAATCTCAATTCACGCCGCCGCCGCCGATCAGGTCATTGCCTTCATCATCGTCGCCGAGCTATCCGGCAATCCCCGACGTGGCGCCGCCCGTGCCGGCGCCCCGGGGGTCGCACTTGGCTCCGCACCGTGTCACGCCGTCACCTGGGTTGACGGAAGGGCGATCGACACGTCAGGTCTATACGGCGCGGGGGAGAACCGTTACGGTGCCGACCAGGCCGGGGGAAACTTTCGGCGACCGCGCTTCCAACTGCGCTCATGCCGGTGCGTCCGCGGGTATGGGCCCTAATCAATTAAACTCCTTTATGGGTCGTTGCACGAATTAGGGCGCGTTCCAATCGGCTTCGGATGCGTTCCAATCGGCCGGAATCGCTTGTACGGTAGGCAGAAGGCGCACTCTCCGCGCCGTGCCTGCCAAGTGTGGCAGGGTGCGCGTTCGCTGCCCACTCTGGCGGTGGCGGCCCGGAGTGACTAAGCCCGGTTGGTGGACGGCACCGCACACATGAGAGAACCTAGTCCCCGATCAGGCACAAGCGACCTACGGCGCAATACCTATATCGGGACGCCGATCGAGCGCATCGAGGACTTGCGCTTCCTGCGCGGGCGCGGCTCGTTCCTCGACGATCTTTCCCGCTCCGGCCAGTGGCACGCATCGTTCGTCCGCAGCCCACTGGCGCATGGCACTATTCGAGGTATCGATACCCGCGCCGCGCTGGCGATTCGCGGCGTGCGGGCTGTTATCGCCGGCGCCGATATCGGCCCCACAATCCCCACCATTCCGTTCCGCCGGCCGAACCCCACCATTGCGCCCTACGCGCAGCCGGTCATCGCAACGAAAGTCGTGCGTTATGTGGGCGAGCCGGTTGCCATGGTGCTGGCCGATGAGCCGGAGCTTGCCGAGGACGCGGCGCTTACAGTCGAACTCGATATCGCTCCCCTGCCGGTGGTCGCCGACCGTCGCGCCTCCATGGCGGCTGACACGCTGCTGTTTCCCGGCACATCAGTCAATTGCGCCACAACCTTCACGGCCGAGATCGGCGACGTCGGGGCGGCATTCCGCGATGCGCCGTACACACGGCGGGAATCGTTCCGGGTGCAGCGCCAGACCGCGTTTCCGATGGAAACGCGCGGCCTGCTCGCTGAGTGGAATGGCAGGCACCTCACCATGTCGGGTGCCGCCAAGCTGCCGTTCTTCAATCGCCGCACTCTCGCCGCCCTGATGAGCCTGCCGGAGAGCGCGGTTGATTACATCGAATACGACGTTGGGGGCGGGTTTGGCGCACGCGGCGAATTCTATCCAGAGGATTTCCTGTGCGCCTTCGCGGCGCGTCGGTACGAACGCCCCATCAAATGGGTCGAGGACCGCCGCGAGCATTTCATGACCATTGCGCATGCGCGTGAAGCGGAGGCCGATGTCGAGATCGCGCTTGAGCGCGACGGCACTATACGCGGCATTCGCGGCGATATTTTCGTTGATATCGGTGCTTATGTACGGCCGAACGGCACGACGCCGGTGCGCAATGTGGCGCAGTTCCTCGCCGCGCCTTATCGTGTACCGCATCTGCGGCTCCAGGCGCATGCGATGGTAAGCAACAAGACGCCGACTGGAACCTTCCGGGGACCGGGCCGGTTTGAGGGCGCTTTCTTCTGCGAGCGGCTCCTGGACCTCGCAGCCCGCGATCTTGGTCTCGGCCGCCTCGACATCCGTCGCCGCAACCTCCTCACGGAGTCCGAAATGCCGTATCGGCTGCCACCGATCGCACCGGACGACGGTCTCGGCAAAACCCAGTGTGACAGCGGCGATTACACCCGCACATTCGACCGCTGCATCGCGGAGTTCGGTTGGGCCGAGAAGGCACGTCTGAACGGGCGATTGATTGAGGGGCGCTACCATGGCATTGGCGTCGCCTGCTTCATTGAAGGCGGTGGCTCGGGTCCGCGCGAGCATGCGCGCATGGAGATCGAGGCCGACGGCACGGTCGCGGTCTATGTGGGGTCGTCCGCCGTCGGCCAGGGCGTCGAGACCGTGATGGGGCAGATCGCGGCCGATGCGCTGCATGTGCCGTTGTCTCGGATCAAGGTGCGGCACGCATCCACCACCTATCTGCGCGCGGGTGTCGGTTCCTTTGGCTCTCGCGCCACCGTGATGGGCGGCTCCGCCATCGTGGATGCGGCCAACAATCTGCTCGCCGCACTACGTGCTGCCGCCGCGACGCGGCTGGGTGTGCCGCCGCAGGAACTGCGGCTCGGCGATGGCATCGCGCAGGCGGACGATGGGCGCAGCGTAACCTGGGCGGAACTTGCCAACGGAAAGCTCTCCGTCGAGGGCATCTTCGAGAGCTCACGGTCAACCTACAGCTACGGCACGGCGGCGGTGCATGTGGTCGTCGATCCCCGCACCGGTCATGTCGAGATTCTCGACTATCTGGCGGTTGACGATGTCGGCCGCATGGTCAATCCGCTGACGCTCCACGGCCAAGTGATCGGCGCCGCCGTGCAGGGATGCGGCACTGTGTTCGGCGAACATCTCGCCTATGACGCGGAAGGCCAGCTGCTGGTGGCGTCGCTCGCCGACTATCTCGTGCCGCTGGCCACCGACTATCCGAACTTGCGTGCCGTAACGCTGGAAGAATATCCCTCGCCTAACAATCCGCTCGGCGTCAAAGGCTCCGGCGAGGGAGGCATTATTCCAGTGGGGGGCGTCATCGCCAACGCCGTCGCGGCGGCGCTGAGCGCATTGGGGGTGGAACCCCGCGAACTGCCGCTGTCACCGCCAGCACTGTGGGGGCTTATCGAACAAGCTCGCGCGGGGACGGCACGGCACGCCTCATAGATGCGTGGCGGCCTAGCCACGCGGCCAGGCTGTCCCCCCGGCTTCGCTGTGCTCAGCCCCGGCTACAGAAGCGGTGAAAGCTCTCCTCGCCATAACGGTTGCATCGCGCCGCGTGGCCGTATTGCGATCACGGTTGGCGGCGGGCCAGTCATGTGCTTCTTCAAAATTGAAGGGGAACCGCATTTGCGTAGGGGCGGGCCTTGTGCCCGCCCGCGCGCTGCCGCAGGCTGTGGCCTGCTGGGCGGCCACAAGGGCCGCCCTTATGGAGGCGAATGTCTTGCGGACCCTTCAATTCAGTTGACCCGCTCCGCTAGAACCTTCGATGCCGTAAAATCTTCCCGACAGGGCGCACCATGAAAGTCATTTGCGTTTTCGGCCTCGGCCCCACATTCGCCTTGGCGATGGCAGTCAGTTCCGCTGCGGGCGCCGAACCGGACATTTCCGGCACCTATTCGGCGACGAGCTACAGCCCGCAAATCCAGGTGCTGGGCAGCGGTGATCCGCCCCTCAACGCAGACGGGAAAGCCGCCTATGCCGCGAATCAGGCGGGCTTGAAGGACGGCTCCATCGTGGACAAAGCGCGCCGCGTCTGCGTGCCCGACGGTGTGCCGCGCGTGCTCGCCACTCCGTACCCTTTTGAGATCTTTCAGGTGCCGGCGGGCCAGGTGACCTTTCTATACGAGATGAACCATCAGATGCGCGTGATCGCTATGGACAGGCCGCTGCCCTCGCCCCATGCGCTGCTGGTTGATGCCAAATATAACGGCCACTCGGTCGGTCATTGGGACGGCGACACACTCGTCGTCGAATCGGCAGGGTTCAACGACCGCACGTTCCTTGATGCGACCGGCCTGCCTCACAGCGATGAAATGACCACGGTCGAACGCATCCGCAAACTCGGGAACCAGCTTGAAGACGTCATTACGATCCATGATCCGCGGATGTATGAGCGGGACTGGCGGGCCCGGTTCGTCTATGACGAGCGCAACGACGTAAGGCTCGAGGATTACGCCTGCAACGATACGCACCGCGATATTTCCGGCGTAAAGGGTGTCAGGGGCGTTGATCCATGAATGCAGGCCGCCCGAATGGGCGTGACCGGAAATGAAAAAGGGGAATGACGATGATAGGAGGTCTGCCGCACAAGCGCTGCACGCTGGTAGGCGCGATCATGCTTGGCGCTCTCTGCGGCCCTGCTGCATTCGCCCCCGCCCTTGCAGCGGAGGCATCAAGAACCGGAGCGCCTCCGGGTCTTGATCTCTCCACGCCCGGCGGTGTCGCCTGGGCGGGCTTCGTGGCGCCGAAGCAGCCCGACTACGCAATTGCGCGCCTGTTCAACGATTATGCCAGTCCGGCGAACGGGCTCGGTCCGGTGACGGACGGACCCTCCCACCCGTATGTCAACAACGAGGTGGCCCGGGAGATGCGGATTCAGCCGACCTATCGGGTGGCGGACCTCGACAACGCTGCAGCCAAGAATCTGCTGCCGTGGGTCCGGGAAGCGCTGAGCAGGCAGAATGAACTCGTGCTGCGGGGCCGCAATGGCGAAACGCGCGAGGCGAGATGCTGGGAGACCGGCGTTCCGGCTTTCCATCTCAACCCCGGTCTCATGCATATCATCCAGACGCCCCGGGAAGTCGTGCTGTTTCTGACCGGACGTGCGCGCCACATCTGGCTTGACGTGCCGCATTCGGCCAATCCGAAACCGTCCTGGTACGGAGAATCGGTCGGCCATTACGAAGGCGATACTCTGGTCGTCGACACGATCGGCTTCAATGACAAGACCTTCGTGGATTCCTACCGCACGCCGCACACCGACAAGCTGCACGTCGTCGAGCGGTTCCGGCTGATCGACGGCGGCAATACGCTCGAAGTCGCATTCACGGTCGAGGATCCCGGCGCCTTCTATCAGCCGTGGTCGGGTACGCGAAACCGTCACCGGGTGGTGAATCCGAACGCCAAACCGGCCGAATTCGAGTGCCCGGCCTTCAACGACGATTATTTCAATATCGGGCTCGAACCGGTGCCGACAGCCGAGAAGTCTGGCTTCTGAGTTGATCGACCGTCTCGCCGCAATAAATGAACACCGCGGCTCATGACCAAAGGTCAAGATCCTATGCAGGCGCGGTCAACGAGATCGGCGACGCGCCGCGTTTTCCACTCCATATCCTGCGCTCGATGCGTGACGATCGATCGGATCAAATCGACCAGGAACCGTTGTGCCGCCTCCCTCACGGCTCGACCACGAACCGCAGCCGACCCTCCGGGCTCAGCGTCTTCGCATCGAAGGTGCGGACCTCGAGCGTGCCGCCTATATCCACCGTAACGACGATGCGGTCGCCGGCGACCGCTGTCGAAACCACGCGGGCGCCTTTGGGCAGCAGCGTCGTGGCCTCCACCGGGCCCGGTCTTCCCTCGGTGCGGAAAACGCGATAGCCGATGACGGTGACGACGACCGCGATGCCCAGCACGGTGGCAATCCCGGAGGTCAGCATCAGCCAGCGCACCCGCGCGACGATCTGCGCCTGCGCCGGACTTAGCGGTTCATCGTCGTCGGTATCAGGATTGCTCATGAGCGAACTGGAGGTGGATGCGCCAATCATTGAGACCGCGACGATCAGTGCGGTGGAGGCCGGCCAGCGGCTCGATCGCGCGCTTGCGGCCCATGTGAGGGATCTGTCGCGCTCGCGCCTGAAGGCGCTTATTCTCGCCGGGCGCGTCGCGATCAGCGGCCGCACGATCTTCGATCCGGGCCACCGCGTCAATGCGGGGGACGAAATCACCGTCACGGTGCCGGCGGCAGAGCCCGCAGAGCCGAGACCGGAAAACATCCCGCTCGCGATCGTCTACGAGGACGCCGACATCATCGTCATCGACAAGCCGCGCGGCCTCGTGGTCCATCCGGCGGCCGGCAATTGGACCGGCACGCTGGTCAACGCTCTGCTGGCCCACTGCGGCGACAGCCTGTCCGGCATCGGCGGGGTCCGCCGCCCCGGCATCGTCCATCGGCTTGACAAGGACACCACCGGTCTGATGGTCGTGGCCAAGAACGACCATGCCCACCGGGCGCTCGCGGCCCAGTTCGCCGACCATGGCCGCACCGGGCCCCTGCAGCGCGGCTACCTGGCGTTCGTGTGGGACGTGCCGGACCGGCCAAAAGGCGTGATCGACAGGCCGATCGACCGCCACCCCCAGGCCCGGGACCGGATGACGGTGCGGGCTGGCGGCCGCGACGCCATCACCTTATGGGAGGTGCTGGAAAGCTTCCCGCCGGCCCCCGGGCAGCATGGCACGCCGCTGATGGGCGCAAAGCGGGATGACGGCGGGGTGGCGTGCCTGCTTGATTGCCGGCTCAAGACCGGGCGCACCCACCAGATCCGCGTCCACCTCGCCGCGATGGGCCATCCACTGATGGGTGACGATACCTATGGCCCAGGCTTCAGGACCAAGGCGGCTTTGTTGTCCGAGCCGGCGCGGGCGGCACTGGCGGCCCTTTCAAGACAGGCCCTCCACGCTTATCTATTGGTCATCACACACCCGACGAGCGAAAAGGAAATGGTATTCCGCTCCGAGCTTCCCTCGGAGCTGGTCAGGCTGCGTCTGGCGCTGGGGACTAGATAATTCGTCGCAGAACAGCCGTGTGCACAGCAACTGGATTGCAACGTGCGAAAATAACGCATTGTTTGCAACCAGTTGTTAGCGTGGACGTTATCATGGGTAACGACGGTCACTTCTCCGTCACGGTGAAGTGACGCCGCCATGCTGGTTTTCGCCCGACTAAGGTGTGTATGGTCGTCCCGCATGATCGTTCGCGGACGCAGCAAATTTCCGGAAGTTCCGGAGCGATAAAGTTCCCGGCCCCACCCGGCTCGATGAAAGCGGTCTGGGGTCTCTGCCTGCCGATGTCGGGGGCACAACATTAAGGAGGGCGCTGTCATGGCCCAAGCCGCTACCTTGCCAATCATCACGGCCGAATCGGGCCTGTCCCGATATCTCGACGAAATCCGGCGGTTCCCGATGCTGGAGCCGCAGGAAGAGTATATGCTGGCCAAACGCTGGCGTGAGCATGGCGACCGAGTGGCCGCCCATAAGCTGGTAACTAGCCACCTGCGTCTGGTGGCCAAGATCGCCATGGGTTACCGCGGCTACGGGCTGCCGATTTCCGAGGTAATCTCGGAAGGCAATGTCGGCCTGATGCAGGCGGTCAAGCGCTTCGAGCCCGAAAAGGGGTTCCGTCTCGCAACTTACGCGATGTGGTGGATCAAGGCGGCAATCCAGGAATATATTCTGCGGTCGTGGTCGCTCGTCAAGATGGGCACGACCGCCAACCAGAAGAAACTCTTCTTCAACCTGCGCAAGGCCAAGAGCCGGATTTCCGCGCTGGATGAAGGCGACCTGCGGCCCGACCAGGTCGCGATCATCGCCAAGCGGCTGGGCGTCACCGAGCAGGACGTGGTCGACATGAACCGCCGGCTCGGCGGCGATGCCTCGCTCAATGCGCCGATCCGCGAGGACGGGGATTCGGGCGAGTGGCAGGACTGGCTCATGGACGATCGCGACAGCCAGGAAGCCACGCTCGCCGCGAACGAGGAGTTGGACAATCGGCGCACCGCGCTTTCCGATGCGCTCAACGTGCTCAACGATCGCGAACGCCGCATCTTCGAGGCGCGGCGGCTCGCCGATGAACCTGTGACGCTCGAGGATCTGGCGGTGGAATTCGGAGTATCGCGCGAACGGGTGCGCCAGATCGAGGTGCGCGCGTTCGAGAAGGTCCAGAAGGCGGTCAAGAACCGCGTCGCCGCCATGGAAATGCCGCCTGCCCGCACGGCCGCGGCGGCTGCGATGCAGGCGCATTGACGCGTTGCGTTGGTCGTGCCCCGCGACGGCGGGGCATCCAGTCGAGTCGCCTGCCGAAAAATATCAGCTCCGCTTTGTAAGGCGAAATCTGGCGAAGCCCACCGGAATCATCTTGGAGCGCGATGCCGCCTCGATGTCACAGGGATGACATCATTGAGCGGGATCAACCAGCGCTTCCGGCTTCGGGCTTACCGCAAAACCGAATCGCAAAACGGGGGACGAAATGGGGCGTATCGGCGCAACATTTATTGCCTGTCTGCTCGCTACATCCGTGAGTGCTGCGGAGTGGTTAGCGCGGTTCGACAGTCCAATCGCCGGTTTCCATGTGGTCAAGCCGGCAGGATGGAGTTTTCTTACGGCTGAACAGAATATAGCAGCCGTCAAAGGCCTCCAATTTTCGGATAAAGAGCTGCAAGAGGCCTGGGAAAAATACACAACGGCCCCTCTTGTCGCGATGGCGAAGTATCCTGAGCCGTTCGCTGACGTTAATCCAAGCTTCAAGGTCAACATCAAGCCATTCGGACTATTCAAGGGCAAAGATGCAAAGGAGATCGCGGCCGCTATCCTGTCGGTATTGCAGCGGGCTTTGAAAGATATCGAGGTTGTCCAACCCGCCTCCGACGTCACGGTTTCCGGATTAAAGGGCGCGTATATGCGGTTGAACTATACGGCTCAGATGGAAGGTCGGCAGGTGGCCGGAACGTCGGAACTCTGGATCGTGCCGCGCGGCGACTATTTCTTCATGATGGGTGCGGGAACGCGTCCGGACGAGAAAACCGGAACCAGGGCTGAGATTCAGAAGATCGTCGCAACAGTTCGTATCGACCCCCCAAAAGCGCGCGCGCTCATAACCGTTGACTAGACTACCGGGCACGAGAAAAACTGGTGACTCTACGAGCGAGCAAGAACCGCAGGGGGGCTACCGTAATGCGCTCCCTCCTTTTGTCTATGTCGTGAATTAAGCGGAGTCGGCCCAGGTGCTGTGCAACGCGCAACGGCCGCTCGTCGTTGCCGAATGGCCCGGTTCGCAAAAAATATTCGCCGGGCGGAGTTGACCGCCCGACGAATAGGCCAGCCGGAGTTGACCCGGCTCGGCTTGTCGCGACTTATTCGTGGCTCAACTGGAAGTCGCGGCTTTGGCCGCCGAACCGATACGGCTGAGTCGGCAGATCCGCTCCATAGACGGTCACCGCGGGGGCATAGGACTGAACCGCAGCGCGCGCGTCGTACGGCACGTTGACGAATGCCGGCGCAGCCTGGTGGGTGCGCACATGCGACTTTGCCATTGCGGGAGATGCTACCAACGCAGCGACGCCCAGGGCGGACAGAGCCAGTTTCAGATTCGTTGTCATGATCAACCTCATGTGTTGTTCGGGGGTTATCCCGTTATCGGGGCTGTCTCGTTTGTCAGGGTGTTGCCCTGGCCACAAAATGGTGCCCTTTCTGCATCGCACAAGGCGCCGGATCATCACGAACGCGTGGCTGAAAGTTTACTGATTACAGCAATTTGGCGGCGATTTCTGGCTCTACCGCGCCGCTTTTCGGGACAGCAAAAAGATCTGGCATGCGGCGGCGCACAATCGGGAAAACTTCGCGTCGTTGTCGCCCTTTTCCGGGACATATCTTTCCCGCGGCGTAGATTCTTCCGCGCGCACGCGCGGACGCATGCAATTGGCTTGAGGGCGATATGCGTTATAGGCCGGCCGAGCTATTCATGACCGCGCTCGTACGTGCAAAGTCGGGCAAACAAACGTCGCCGGCCGCGCGCTTGATGTTTGATCACGGGCGGGGGGTATAGGTGCGCAGTCATGGGCCTGCGGGCTCCCGATATGCCCAGCGCGCCCGTGCAAGCGCCTGCTCGCGCTCGGCGCCTGCAAAAACATAAAACACCGGACTGGTCTTTCACAGCAATGCGCCACTGTCGAATGGTATAATATGCGGGATTCCATGCGGGCCCGGTGTGCCCTCAGTTTCGTGCGGTCATATAACGGCGCTCGGATTGGCTCGTAAGATGGGTGTCGCTGCGGTCAATTCATTCTACGCTCGCTGGGGGTGATCTTCATATGAGAATCTTTCTTTCCCATGCCAATGAGGACAAGGCGGTTGCCGAGTCGATCGCGTTCTCTCTCAGAAACCGTGGCCACGAGGTCTTCCTTGACCGAGACGATCTTCCTCCAGGCGCAAGCTATGACCAGCGAATTGAACGGGCGGTCAAAGCCTCAGAAATATTTATTTTTCTCATTAGTCCAGATTCCATAGCGGATGGTCGTTATACGTTAACGGAGTTGTCTTTTGCACGTCGGAAGTGGAAGGACCCAAGCGGACGTTTGCTTCCGGTCATGGCGCGAAAGACGCCGATTGATCAGATTCCATCGTACCTGAAGGCTATCACTATTCTCGAGCCGCTGGGGAACGTTACCGCCGAGACGAGTGCTGCTGTCGATGATCTCGGCCGGAGTTCGTACGCCAGAAAAGTCGCCTCGCAATTTGCCGCAGTTGGAGCGATAGCGGGTGCTATGTGTTCGTTTCTGCCATTTGCCGGTAAGTCGGTCTTTGGATTTCACATTTTCGATGTGGCACCGGACGTAGGGGTATTGTTCGGCTTTGCTCTAGCCGCCGCGATATGGACATTTACGCCGCTCAAGAACATGCGGCAACTGATCTTGGTTCCCATCATAGCAGTATCGGTTTGGATGGCTGCATACCGCGGCATGGCCATTTTGCCGAACTACTCGCTGGGCGTTTCGTTCGTTAACTGGGAAGAGCTCGCCACCGCAAAAGTTGAGCCAGAAATACTCTCACAATTGAGACGCAACTATGATACGGCAAGCACCGCAAGCAAGATCTACGAATTTGTCACCGGGGGCTTTGAATGGGCAGTTTTAGGTGTGTTCTTTTGCCTATGTCTGGCCATCGGATTGCGTTTCGTGCTGAGAGCACCCTACGATATCGTCGATATTGGTTATTCCATCGGGTTTGGTGCTGCCGCCGCTGTCGCGTTTGTGGCGGCCATTTATCTCCTCCCGGAAACCACAATTGAGCTTTACGGCCGCAGCCTAGACTACGAAAGTCACGTGGTTTTGTGGTCAAGTACGGGAATGATTCTGGGCTTTGCCGCATGGTCGGCCTCTGCCGCGGCGTCGATTGGTCATTGGCTGGCCCGTAATGCGGATTAGGTCCGGCTTTAGACATGTAATGCGCCTATTTCTTCAAATCGCGTATCATGCGATCGATGACGGGGGCAAGCTGAGGCAGGCTTTCGGTTACGACGCGCCAAAGCATTGCGGTTTCGACGCGTTCGTATTCATGGCGCAGGATGTTGCCGATGCTGCGGATCGCATGCCACTCGATCTCGGGGTAACGCACTGTTGTTCTCACCATCGCGTAGCTTGACGCGAATGCGGGGTAGTCGACCCCGGCAAACAGCAGCAGGAGATTTGCGATTTCGTCCCGAATGTGCCCGAGACGCATTAATGGGGACTTGGTCGCGGCCATCAGAAGATTCGAACTGCCTCCTCTTCGACCGTGGACCGGATGTACTTGGACAAATCCTCGCGCGTGCCGTAGCCGATGTCCCGACCCGGAACGGCGTGCCGGATGACGTCGTAGGCGCCGACGAAATGATTGAGGCTGTAGAAATCCTGGGTGCCCGGATCGACGAAGACATCGATGTCCGAGTCGTTGCGTGCCTCGTCGCGCGCATGGGAGCTGAACAGGTACAGCGCCGCCACCCCGTGCGCCCGCAATTGCGGCTCGACGGCCTTGAGTTTGGCAATGACTTCGTTGCGGCCCGTGCTGCATTTTGTCTTGGAATGTAGCGGATGGGAATTGCCAGTGTCGGCCGTATGGAGAGCCCGCGGCCCCCGCCCACCGTTTGTGATACAATTAGGGTGGAAACCAAGTCGCGGAGGCACCCATGAAGTTCACGCGCATAACGTCCAACCCTGGCCAGATGGGCGGCATGCCATGCATCCGCGGGCTGCGCATTCCGGTGGCGACTGTCGTCGGCATGGTCGCCGATGGGATGAACGAGGCCGAGATATTGAGTGCCTATCCGGATTTGGAACGCGACGACCTCCATGAGGCGCTTCGATATGCGGCGGAGGCGGTGCGGGAACGCGCACTTCCGCTCACTGTCCCGTGAAATTCCTCATCGACAATGCGCTGTCGCCCGTCTTGGCGGAACGGCTGCGACAGAGCGGGCACGATGCGGTGCATGTTCGTGACTACGGCATGCAGGCGGCTGATGACGAAGCTGTTTTCACTCGCGCCGGGGCTGAACGCCGCATCCTGGTGTCGGCAGATACGGACTTTGCTGCGATCCTTGCCCAGCAATCGGAACGCTTGCCTTCAGTAATCCTGTTTCGGGGTGGGACCGAAAGGCGCCCATTGCGGCAGGTCGCTCTCCTGCTCGCAAACCTCGCGGAAATCGAGGGACCGTTGGCGGAAGGCAGCATCGTCGTGATCGAGGAAACGCGCATCCGGGTGCGGTCCTTGCCCATCAGCAATGATAAATAGATGCATAACGGTGCAGCTAATCAGCAAAGTCCATGACGTCCTGATGGCGGCGGGCCGGCAAGCTCCCGATACTCCTCACGCGCCCTTGCTAACGCTTGCTCGCGCTCGGCGCCTGCAAGAACGTAAAACACCGGGCTCGTCTCCCTCAGCAATGCGCCACGGTCGGTATCGGCCAGGAGTTCGCGAACGATCTCTTTTGGATCGCGCGAGATGAGCTCCTTCCAAAGTGCGTAGTAGCGAGCCTGAGCGGAGTCCGCGCTCATGTGTCGTTCCATGTGTTCCGACCCGTTTTTCAACGTCGCCGGATCATCGATAAGCTTCGCCGCAGTGACGAGAGCGATCTCGTAACGGCGCCGCTCGTTGCGATCGTAAAACCGTCGCTTCAACGGCAGCGATCGGATGAAGGCTTCACTGTCACGCATGCATTGTTCCCGTGACACATGAAACGCTGGATAATTATGACGCCGTAAAGCGGGCTAGGGAAGCGTGGTCAGCCGCTTTGCTAGCGAAGACGTGCTGCCAGCCACATCGCTGCAATATGATGCGCCATCATATACTACTTCCAGTTTCGGCGCTGCAATGTAGCGCTTAGTATCTCATTTTCAGATACTTTGTCACCTCAAACCTCGGCATATACGGCTCTGTGCGCACCAGATTCATTAAATCCCAATACATGGCGCGTACCACCTGATTAATGCAATCAGAAGGATATATGAAGCGATAGGGAGCTGAGTTCGGATCATCTCTCGTAAATGATCGATCAAACTCTGGTCTTAAATATTCATATATAACCCATCTCATATTGTTTAAGAACTCAGCTATTGCGCTGCTGTGATAATTTAATACATGATCATGAAACCAATCATAGAATTCAGGTATAGCAAGATACGCCTCATATACACTAATATCGTGGCCATTTGATTTCAAAATATCGCATATATTACCTACATTCATGCTGCGTCGGGTAAAGTTATGCTTTGCAATATTTCCGCAAATTTTTATGAATGAAATACGTCTGACTCTTATGTTAGTTTCTACATTAATTGAAGGTAACCAAACATTTTCTACAAAGCACTCCTCTTCAAGCCATCGGGCAAATGCAGTTAACGGTTCTCTCAAAATATCACCTTTTGCGGGATTAAATTGTGGATCGTCGCAAATTCGCCTTAGATGAAAAAGTATGCATTTATCAGACTTTAGAGTCTCCTTTGGCGGCATCGGTAATCCGAACGGCCATGGAGAGGGCTGAGATAGGAAGTCTACCAACAGGATATTGAACAGTCGCTGGTGTACCCGCGTTCTGAACATAACGCTGGTTACAGCAGCGGTGCTTTCCGGCTTCAAGAACATTTCGTAATTCACCATCTCTCCGATCAATTCCCAAATGGCTTTGAGAACGACTACTTCTTGTTCAGTCTTCGTGAAATCCATCGCCATCCTTCATCTCTTAATCAAATCCAAGTTGAGTAGATTTCCTCGTGCATTCTAGCCCGACGTCAACGAGAGCGCCGATGGCCTGCCTCTCCAAGCTACTGAGATCGGCGGGCGGACTGCCGTACTGCCTGTGCGGTTTTCTAACTCACTTTTTGATTTTTTGAAAATCATTGCTAACAGCAGTCGAATCGGAAAACATGGGACTTCGGGCACACAGAGTCCAACGCGTAGTACTTCACCCCCTCCCCACCGCCCTTAACACCACCTCCGGGGTAATCGGCACCTCCGTGATCTCCCGCGCGCCCAGCGTCCGCAGAGCGTCGTTCACGGCATTCGCCACCGCGCCGGTCGCGCCCGCGGTGCCGGCTTCGCCGGCACCCTTTGCACCAAGCTCGGAGTCCGCCGTCGGCGACACCACATGGCCCACTTCGATGTCCGGCATTTCGGCCGCCATCGGCACCAGGTAATCGGCCATGTTGCCGTTGAGCAGTTGGCCGCGCGCGTCGTATTCGCACTTCTCAAATAGCGCCGCGCCAAGGCCCTGCACCACGCCGCCGCGGATCTGCTCGTCGACCAGTTGCGGGTTGATGACGGTGCCGCAGTCCTCGACGCACCAGTGCTTGAGCAGGGTCACGCGGCCGGTTTCGATGTCCACCTCAACATGGCTCGCCTGGATGCCGTTGGTGAAGGCGAACGGCCATGCCTTCGGGACGTAATGGCGGGTGGCGACGAGTTCGGCCTGGAAGCCGGGCTGCAGGGTGTCGGGGCGGAAGTAGGCGATGCGGGCGACCTCGTCGAGGCCGATGCGCTCGCGGCCGTCCGCGCGATCCACCACCACGCCACCCCGGATATCCAGGCTCGCCGGCGCCGCCTGCAAGACCTGGCCCGCCACCGCCAATACGTTCTCGCGCAATGCCTTGCCGGCCTGCCACGCTGCCTCGCCGCCGATGCCGGCGGCGCGGGACGCCCAGGTGCCGCCGCCGTAGGGCACGTTGTCAGTGTCGCCGGTGACGACGCGCACGCGCTCGAGCGGCACCCCGAAGCTCGATGCCACGCATTGGGCGATCACGGCCTCGGCGCCCTGGCCCTGCTCGGTCACGCCCGAGTGGCAGAACACCGCGCCGGTGGCGTCGAGCCGCACGGTGGCGCCGTCCTGCGCCGAGATGCGGGCGCCGCCGACGCCGTAGAACGCGGCCGACGGATTGGTCACTTCGACGAAGCTGGCAAATCCGATGCCCCGGTAAATTCCCTGCGCCCGCAAACGAGTTTGCTCGGCGCGCAGGCCGGCGTAGTTCATCATGGCGTCGAGATGCGCCAGCGCCTCGTGGTGCGACAGCTTTTCGAAACGGATGCCGGACGGGCCCTGGGCCGGATAGGCGTCGTCCGGGATGAGATTGCGCCGGCGCAATTCCAGCGGGTCCATTTTGATGCGCGCGGCTGCGAGTTCGACCAAACTCTCGGTGACGTGGGTCGCGATCGGATGGCCGACGGCGCGATACTGGCACATCACGTTTTTGTTCTGAAACACCACGCGGGCATGCGCGCGGTAGTTCGGACACGTGTAAGGGCCGCCAATCAGGTTCACCACCTGGTTCGCCTCGATGCCGGAGGTGCGCGGATAGACCGAGTAGGGGCCGATGCCGGTGAGGTCGTCGATCTCCCACGCCGTGATGGCGCCGTCGCGGGTGACGCCAATCCTGGCGCGGAGGCGATGGTCGCGGGCATGGATGTCGGTGACGAAGCTCTCACTGCGGTCGGCGACGAACTTGACGGGGCGGCACAACAGCTTCGCGAGCGCCACGGTCGCCATCTCGTCCGCATAGGTGTGGACCTTGATGCCGAAGGAACCTCCGACATCCTTGGTGAGCACCCGCACCTGGTGTTCCTCAAGCCCGAGGTGCCTGGCGAACAGGTTCTGCATCATGTGCGGCGCCTGGGTGCCCTGGTAGACGGTGAGGCGCTGCTCCCCCGGATTCCAGTCGGCGACGATGGCGCGCG
>DATGCX010000332.1:0-2154 GCA_035311445.1 Xanthobacteraceae bacterium
CTCGTGCCCGGGATAGCCCGCTTCGGCGATGGTCGGCACATCGGGGAAGTACGGCGTGCGATTGCTCGCCGCGACCGCGAGTGGACGCATTGTGCCGGCGCGGATATGCGGCGCCACCGCCGGCAGCACGTTGTGGAACACAGGCGTCTGCCCAGTTAGCACCGACTGCACGGCAGGTGCCGCGCCCTGGAACGGGACATGCGTGATCTCAATTCCGTTATCGAGGTTGAACAGCCAGACGCAGGCGAGATGCGGCGTAGTACCGTAGCCGGGACTGGCGTAGCTGTACTTGCCGGGATTGGCCTTGAGCAGCGCGATCAGCTCCTTGAGGTCCTTCACCGGGAGCGATGGATGCACGACGATCATTTCGGGCGCCGAAACAACGAGTGACACCGGCACAAAGCTCCTGAACGGGTCATAGGGCACTTTCGCCTTGATGATCGGCTGCACGATCAGGTCCTGGTTCGCGACCAGGATCGCGGTGCCGTCGGTTGCCGCATTCGCTGCTTGTCCTGTCGCAATTGTACCGCCGGCACCGGCTATGTTCTCGACGAAGAAAGTGCCGCCGAGCCCCTCGGCGAGCTTCTGCGCCAGGATGCGCGCGATGACGTCGTTTGGACCGCCTGGCGGATAGGGCACGACCAGCTTGACCGGCTTGGAGGGATAAGCCTGCGCAACGGCGGCGCGATCCTCCGTGGCGATGCCAAACAGGGCCAGCATTATTGCTGCAATCCGAATGATGGTCATTGCGACCTCCCTGTTCCGGCTCTCTGGCGATTGACACGCACGGCCACGCGGTCAAGCGGTTGCCGCGCCGCCGAGAAGCGTGATGAACGCGCGCCGCCTCATGTCGAGCATGCAGCCCCTCCGGGCCCTGCGGAACCCCGCAAAACGTAGCTTACCGCACGCTGAAGCTGCCGCGGAAGCACCGGCAGGTCCTTGGGGTAGACCTGAATTGTTCTGAATCGAGGCGGTAGCGGAACGCAAGCGCCGCCAGCGGAATCTCTCCCGGCACCAAAAAATTTTTTTGCAAAAGCGTCTTTCACACAAAGGCTACCCCCTTTTATGCGGGCAGAGCCATTTTTGGGCAAGTTTTTGGGAGAGGGGCCATGACTAAAATCTCAAAATAGAAAGTCCCCCCTACCGGGGGCCAAGTGCGCTGCAATCGGCAAGAATTATCGGCGCACGGTTAGGCTCTCCGATCTCCCGCTGCCAGACGGGTCGCGCACGAGGTGATCGACCAGGTCGTCCGGGGTGGCAATGCTGCCCTCATTCCAGTTTGCGCTCATGGTGCGCTTTGACTGTTCAATAAAAGCGTATAAGCTAAACAGTCGGCAACCCGCAGGCAAAGTTTATCCGCGTGAAATCGACATCCAAGAAACGCACACCAAGCATCATAAACTTGACAGTCAAGCGGCGCTACCTCACCCAACGCGAGATCGAGCGGCTGATGGACTGCGCCCGAAAGCATGGCCGCCATGGGCATCGCGACGCGACCATGATCCTGGTCGCCTACCGCCACGGCCTGCGGGCCTCGGAGGTCTGCGACCTGCAATGGCAGCAGATCGAACTGTCCGAGGGCCGCCTCCACGTTCACCGCGTGAAGAATGGAATCCCCAGCGTCCACCCAATCCGCGGTGACGAGATGCGGGCGCTGCGCAAGCTACGCCGCGATTATCCGAGAGACGCCCACGTATTCGTTTCCGAGCGCGGCGGGCCAATCAGTCCCATCGGTTTCCACCGGCTTATCCAGCGGCTCGGGGAGACCGCCAAGATGCCATTCCCCATCCACCCGCACATGCTTCGCCATGCCTGCGGGTTCAAGCTCGCCAACGATGGCCACGACACGCGGGCCCTGCAGCACTACCTTGGCCACAAGAACATCCAGCACACGGTCAGGTACACCGAAATGGCGCCCGACCGATTCAAGGAGTTTTGGAGGAACTGACGATGGCGGGGCAGGATCCATCGCGCCTGCACGGAAGATCCTCCCGTTCGAAGAAGACGACGCGCCACATCGTAGATCACCCGTCCGGCGTTGCGCGGCATGCGCTCCCGCGGGCCGACTGCCGTGTCGGCCTCCAGCATCAGCCGGTTTGGCTTGCGCTTGGGAGGCTCGAGCACCGGGAGAGCGGTAGCTGGTACTGTTGTAGG
>DATGCX010000333.1:0-3186 GCA_035311445.1 Xanthobacteraceae bacterium
CAAGCTACGTCGCCGGGTTCGGCGCCAAGCTTGCCCACAAGACGCCGCAGCGGCGTCTGGAGATCGTCTTTGGTCTGTTCCTCGCCGTGATGTCGGTGAGGTTTATCGTCGCCAGTTTTCAGTAATCAGTAATCAAAAGAGAACCGCTCATCTGGATTACTGATTGCTGATCCCTGATCCTCGCATCACCACCTTGTCGCCGCGCACCTCCCAGCCCTGCAACCTGGACAGGAAGCTCATGCCGAGGAGACTCGTTTTGAGCGTGCCCGGTTGGGCGATCAGCGCCGGCACCGCGCGTTCCACGATCCCGCCGACCGCGATGCGGTCAATGACGGCGGCGGCCGCGTAGGTGCGGCCGTTCGCAGTCTCGATATTGACGTTGTACTTGATCATCACTTCCGGCAGGCCGGCGGCGATGGCGGCGTCGCGGGTCAGCATCACGGAACTTGCCCCCGTATCTAGCACCATCGGCACCCGTGCGGTGTTGACCTGCGCTGTGAGCTGGAAATCTCCGGTGCCGGTGCGGGCCAATTCGACGGTGTGCCCGCGCGCCGCCGCACGCCCCGGCACCAGCTCCGCCAGAACCCGGTTGGCGATGTCCTTCAGCTCGAATCGATAGGTGTAGCCCAAGGCCAGCACGAGGCCGACCATGACCCACATCACGGCGATCCGCGCTGCCTCACCGAAGCGACCGCGGAACATGCGCGCCAAGGCGCTCACTATCAGGATCAGGAGTCCAATCCTGTACAGCAGCGACAACTGTTGGTGATCGTCAAGCCCCACCATGGCACCGCCGTGGCGGAGCACCACAATAGTCAATGCGCCGCTGAGGGCGAGCAGTCCTAGGGTCTTCAACGAGCCGCGCACTTAAGTGCCTCCGCCGATCAGTTCACGTGCGACAGATGCTTATTTGATGCCATCGGTAACGTGCTCCAACCCCATCGATCCCACTCCAGAGTTGCCTTTGCGACACGTGGCGGGGCGACTCAGTCGGTGTATGATAACAGTTATTCGCATCCCCCCTCACGAGTTCGCGGACCGATGGGGATACCGCCCCGGCCGCGACGGCGCCGTCGCCGGCCTGTGGACCTGGAAGTCGCGGCGAAGGGATCGTCAACGGCTAGATTCATCGTTGTGCCGAGGTCTGGGTAGAGGCGTCAATCTTGCGTAGAAATCTTAAGGGTATGCTTAAACGAACTAATAATCATAGACCCGTTAACGATTTGGAATGCGGCCCTCCGTCCACGCTCCCCTGTCAGGGAGGGGCGCACAAGCGCTCCGACATTGCCCGCTGCAGGTTGACCTTTGTGGTCGCCCAGTTTGAGTTTGACCATCGCGTCGCCCTGACCCGTTTGATAAACCCCCCTCACGCCGGGACCTTCTTCGGACTATCGTCGTTCGCTTGGGATCGGGCGACCTCAAGGGGTCGCCCAAGTGTGGCCCCTAAATCATCCTGCGTCGGCACGGGCGCAGTGCTTTTCACGCTGCCGCCCCCGCTTCAAGATGATTTGACGCAGGCGTCTGGGAGACCGCGCGATGGAGCTTTATGATGATCGCCCTGCTGACGATGGCGTGATAGGCCGTAGCCTTGCGGAATTGGGGTTTGCGCTCCCCAATGGCTATGTCGACTTTCTGCGGAAACATAATGGTCTGGAAGGGTTCATCGGCGATAAATACATCACTCTCTGGAAAGCAAAGGAGCTGATTCCCTTCAATCGCGAATATGAGGTCGATAAATATGCACCCGGCATTCTCTTGTTTGGCTCGAGCGGCGGGGGCGAAGGGTATGGGTTTCGACACGCCGGCTGCAGCGGTGCCGATAGTTCGCGTTCCATTCATCGGGATGGATCGGCGACATTCGAAGGTTGTGGCCAGAGGCTTTGCCGGTCTGTTCGCTACTTTCGTTGAATGCTCCGGCAATGGCAACGTAGGTGACCGATCGCTTCCCAAAGGGATGGAGTTGTTCGAGATCACTCCTGTGCTATTGGGTGGTGACCCGTCCGACCCCAAAAACAAAATTTGGCTGACAAGGCAGCAACACTTCGAGGCAGTGCGATTTTGGAACGGGGTTGTCGATGATCTTTGCAGGCAAGCGTAGCCTGGGGTTGAGCCCAATCCGGGTCTGGCCGTCGACAACGGCAACGCCCCCGGGTTTCGCTGGCGCCCAACCCAGGCTACAAGATATGGCGTATGAGAATCGCCCAAATGTTGCGCTGACGGCATGGCTTCCGCCCCACTCATCGAACTCATCAATCTCACGAAGTCCTTTGACGGCGAACGCAGCCACGCCCTCCGCGACGTAACGCTGCGCATCGATTCGGGCGGCTTCATCGCGTTGGTCGGCACATCCGGGTCCGGCAAAACCACCGCGCTCAAGATGATCAACCGGCTGCTCGAGCCGGACTGCGGCGAAGTCCGTTTCGAAGGCGAAGCGGTCGAGAGTCTTGACGCGCCGACACTGCGGCGGCGGATCGGCTATGTGTTCCAGGGTATCGGTCTGTTTCCGCACATGACCGTCGGGGAGAATATCGCCATCACGCCGCAGCTCCTGCAATGGCCGAAAGCGGACATCGAGGCCCGTATCGCCGAGTTGCTTGACCTCGTGGAATTGCCCCGCAGCTATGCGGCGCGATTTCCCCATGCGCTGTCCGGCGGCCAGCGCCAGCGCGCCGGCGTGGCGCGGGCGATGGCGGCGCGACCGCGCGTGATGCTGATGGACGAGCCCTTCGGCGCGCTCGATCCGGTCACCCGCGATACGCTCGGCACCGCCTACCGGGCGCTGCATGAGAGGCTCGGCATGACCACCGTGATGGTCACCCACGACGTGCAGGAAGCGGTGCTGCTCGCCGACCGTATCGTCGTCATGAGCGCGGGCCGCATCGCAGCGGACGGCACGCCGGGAGCGTTGATGTCTGGACACACGAGCGCGGAAGTTTCGGCCTTGATGGCGATGCCGCGACGGCAGGCGGAGCGCATCCGGACGCTGCTTGAAGCAAGCCACAGCGAATCCCTTAAGTATTCCGCACATGGATGAGCGATTAACCGACGCACTCGCGCTGCTCGCGGATTACACCTCCCAGCACGTGCTCCTCAGTGCTGCCGCGCTAGTGCTCGGCGTTGCAATAAGCCTGCCGCTCGCCGTGCTGGCGTCGCGGCATCGCCGATTGCGTGTTGCCGTATTGGCGG
>DATGCX010000334.1:0-4095 GCA_035311445.1 Xanthobacteraceae bacterium
GCCACCGGCCAATGCAGCACGTTAGGCCTTGCCTTCGACCGTTTCGGCAAGCTTTATGTCACCGAGACCGACAAGATTTACAGCTTCGTCCCCAATTCGAGCTCGCCGCCCACCGCGACGCTGTTCGCCTCGGGCGTGCCGGGTACCAACGGGGTTGCCTTCGACCCCGGCGGCAACCTCTGGACCACCGACGGCACCACCGGTCAGGGGCGCGTCTGGAAAATCAGCCCGACGGGCGTCGTCACCGAGATGTTCCGCGTGCAGCCGATGTCGAACGAGGTGAACCTCATCAACGGCGTCGGTGGCGTCGGTCGCGATGTGCACGCCTTGCCGCCGGGCGCCATCACGGTCACGCCGACGAGCCGCAATGCCGAGAACGCGCTCGGCTCAGTGCCGATCGTCGCCAACGGCCTGCAATTCAGCAGCAGCGGCGACCTGCTGGTCGCTGACACCGCGCGCGGCGCAATCTGGAAGGTCCGGTTGCAGAACGGTCAGGTCGTCAGCAGCATGGGTTGCGACACCACCTTCACGGCCAACACGCTGTGCCTCGACAATGTCCTCGTGCAGCATCCCTCCCTTGAAGGCATCGACGGCTTCGTACTCGACGTGGACGGCAACGTCTGGGCCGACGCCAACGAGCGGCAGGCGGTGATTTTCATCAGCAACGACAACGGGGAGTTCAAGATAAAGGGGGAGTTCCGCAACGCCCCGGACCCAGCGACACTGCTGCGCAATCTCGGGCCTCTGGAGTTTCCGACCAGTCCGGTGCTGGCCGGCAACACCCTGTGCACCTCGAATTTCGACGTCGACAGGCGCGACAACTCGCCGAGCACCGGGGGCGAGATCAGTCCCGCCGGTCCCGCGCGTGGCAAGATCTCCTGCTTGAATTCGCCAGTGTCAATCCGCGGCGCCACGCTGCCGGTGCAGCAGTGAACGCAAATGCTCTTGTCGCGCGCACCATGCAGCGCAGATGACCTCTCGACTGTGGTCGATACCTCTCTTGTAACCATCCCCCCAAGCGATAGCTCACCGCTCTGGCAGAAGGGGGATGGTCGAGACGCCATGGCCTGCGCGTCATTGACCGGATTGTCGGGCTTGTCCGTATAGCGGTATGCGGCGTTGCCCACCACCAGAGCGACGCGCTTCTCTGATGCGCCGGGCACGGGTGCACACCAGCACCAGCCACGTGGCCGTGGCTGCGATCAATCGATGAAATCGCACCTCCCCTCCCGCACAGCGGCGAATAACGCGCTTAATCGACAACGGGCCATTGAATACTGTCAGATGGCGAGCAGCATTTGGGCTTCGCTCATAACGGGAACAAACCATCCAGCTCACGGCTCGCCCGCACCATATCACGCAGGCCGACGTTTTTCAGCAAGAGCTTGTTGCATTGCATGAGTCCGCACCTGGCCCATCACGTCGATCCTGGGATTGATCGGCGCAGCTGCTGTCGAAGGGTAAGCGGACCACGTTGCGATACCGACAGACGCACGGCGGACTGCGGCATCGGAGAGGCACGGCGAAGGATTAGTGTCCATCTTCATCGACCGTGGCGCGCCAACTTCGTCAGGCTGCAGATCCTCCGGCGACCGCGCTGACGGTCGCGGTTGAAACGCTGAGCCGATGATACGATGCCGTCGGAACGACAGGGCAGCGAGCGCGGAGGGTCGGCGGGGCTTGCCCACGAGCAGGCGTAGACCTCCACCGGTGTCTTGCCCTCCATGCACCAGACGATGCGCGCATTATAAAGAATTCATTGACTTATTCCCTCAAAGATTGTATAGTCCTATTAGGCCTCTTGCGGCGCGGCCTGTTCAAAAACCTGTTTGAAGCGTGCTCCAAATCACGGTCGTTCTTCAATTCTCCTCTCCTCTGAACTGTCCCGTCCCTCTTCCCGCGCGAGCCTCCATCATGACCGCCCACCAGACGACATCCGCCTCTTATGAGGTCGGCTACCGCAAGCCGCCCCGGCATACGCAATTCCAAAAGGGTCAGTCCGGCAATCCGGGCGGACGGCCGCGCCGGTCGCCCGCCGAGCGCCTTGAAGAACTGGCGCTATACGAGGCCTACCGCACGACCATCGTGATGGAGGACGGCCATGCCGTACCGATGCCGGCCATCCAGGCCGTCCTGCGCCGCCATCTCGAGAGCGCCGCCAGCGGCAACGTCCGGGCGCAGCGCGACATCCTGGCGATGATCCGGGACATTGAGCGGGTCCGTAGCATCGAGGCTCTGTTCGACGAAGGAGGCGCCAATGATGTTGCTGATGACACCGATGATGCCGATGTCATCGACGGCGACGACGACGACGCTGATGGCAGGGCCGACCGCGACGTTAACGACGCTGACGACAACGACGCTGATGAGATCACCGACACCGCCGATGCCGATCGTGATGGTGCCGGCGCCGATGACGATTCTGCGCGGCAGCAGACCGACGGGATCGACACGCACGGCGACGGGCCGCAGGCGGAGCCCGAAACGACTCTCATTGGCGTTCGGTCAAGGCTTGACGGTGCCGCAAACTCCTCCCCTCCCCCTTGTGGGGAGGGGTCGGGGGTGGGGGTCGGGAGAGATGGCACCTCAGTGCCCCACCGCACGACCCCCCACCCCAACCCTCCCCCACAAGGGGGGAGGGAGTCGAGGCGGCCTAACCTAATGCCTAAGCGGCGAGGCGTTCTGTCCCGCCGCGACGGCGCCGAACGGAGCGCAGGCGCCAAGCCCGCGCGGCCGCAGCCCGGACGGCGCCGCCGCAGTCCGGCGGTCAACGCCGGCAAAATCCGGGAGAGGCATTCAAGAAGCTCGCCGCGTTCGCCGGGCCGGACGAGTACGGGACCCGGCCTGGCCCAGGCTGCAGGCCGGCACGCCCCAGCGCCGGCCGCCCCCGCCGAACGAGACGAAAAATTGAAAACTCCCTGTTAAATTCCCTGTTTTCAGGGAATCTGCCAGCCCGCAGCCGCAAGGCGTGCAACTGGCCGGCCGCTTTCGGGCAATCGGGGCTCCGCGGCGGCACACTACTGCAGCGAGATCGTCACGCCGCTCAGATTCAGCGACGCCTCCAATCCCACCTGCGTGCCGTGCACATCAAGGACGACGCCGTTCGCGTTCTGCAGCTGCGCCACCTTTCCGCCGCCCGCGACCGCAACACTGGCCGAGCCGGCCGTATAGGTGCCGGCGATGTCCGATGGCGTGCGTAGATTGCGGGCGGTGCCGACGAGATTGGCTTGCGCCACGCCGATCGTCCCGGCGCTGATGCCGCTGACACGCAACGGGTAGTTCTTGCCCTTGAACCTCAGGACTCCCGACCCACCGCCGACGCCCACGATGAACCCGGCCTTGGTGACCGTGAAACGAACCGTGCCGGTTTCGGCGGATGACGTCAGCGTCGCACCCAGCAGCAAGGCCACCGCTCCGACGATGACTGCGCCAATCCTGATGGAACGAACGAGATTCAGCATGAGCCCTCCCAATGCTTTGATGTTATCCCTCACGCGTGGAATAGATGCCTGCAGTTATGGCGCAGAGTTCAAACACCCTCTGCCCGTCGGTAGTTGTTCCCAAATCTGAGACAACCGATGGCGGATGCATGACAAGAACCTGGCCGGTTCGTGACACTTTGCGGCGCGATATTTGGAGCCGTATTCGTGCGGACCGCTGTCGACGGTCTCTGCCGGTTCGCCGGGCAAAATAAGGAATTTGATCTGCGTCAATCGCATTCGATTTGGAAGGCAGCGCGAGAGTGCGCTGCGCCCTTTCTGGAATGCGCTCCACAGGTGTTGCCTCTACGGCGCTTTCGGCGGACTGGCGTAAGGCGCGCGCAGCTTGCCGGCCCTGATGAACTCTTTTCGAGCAGCGCGCTCGTTGTTCCAGTTCCCCAATCGAAATCCCGTATGCGGAAAGCTGTTTTTCTTTCCGCAGCAGTGACGTCGCGCGGCCAACAGGCCGGCTCACAAACACCCGTAGCTATGGTCTCTGCCAATGCTGCCTGGACGCCAATTGGCCGCTGCCCGCCGCTGCCAGAATCTTGCCGCCTTCGTAGACCACCTCTCCCCGACGGATCGTGACGATGGGCCAGCCGGTGAGCTCCCAGCC
>DATGCX010000335.1:0-19486 GCA_035311445.1 Xanthobacteraceae bacterium
GATCGTGCGCTGGCGGCGGTTGACCGTGGCGCCCTCGCGGCGAACATAGACCTGCGCCCCGATCAGCCCCAGGCAATGATGGCTGTCGGCATCGATCGCCAGGGTTGGATGCAGGAACAGGCCAAGGTCGGTACCGTTGCCCCACGAACGGTGCCAGAATTTCGAGGGCCAGAGTTGCCGCTTGTGCCGCTTCCCCATGTCGGTTGAGAGCGGCCAATGCATCAGACGTCACGCTGATGCTCCTCGCCAGATCGGGCAGGAAGGCGTCGGGGCGGGTTTCGGCGAGGCGCCTTCTGATGGCGACGGCCTCTTGCGACGCCGCCAGCGCCTCCTCGCGCCGCCCGAGGTTGGACAGGCGTATGCCGAGTGTGCCTGAACGCGCGGCGAGATGGCGAAGTATTGTCTCACGCAATTCCGGTGCAGCGTCCGGCTCAAGTGTTGCGGCTATTGCGCGCGAAAATTCCGCACGGCGCTCAGCAACACGCAAGGACAATTCCATCAGGTTGAGCGACTGCAGCGGCAAGACGTCATCAACGGCGGCCAGCATCTCCTCATCAAATGCTTCGATCTTCCGCTCAAGTCTCGCTGCCAGCGCGCCGGGCGTGTCGATTATCACGGCGATCATAGCGGCGGCGAGATCGCGTGTTCGGGTAGTGACCAGATGATCGAGCAGGGTTGATGCGCCAGCGACTGCCGCGCCGTGATCCGGATGGGTTGCACGCTGCAGCACGGTGAGGAGATCGCGGCGGCGCTGTTCACGCATCTCCGCGGGTTCGGTGTCGATCCACGCGAGGCAGCCATCGATCAACTCCGGATCGGCGGTCATGGCCACGTGATGCTCGCCGATCAGGTCGGGTTCGAGTTGCCCCATGCCGCCATCCGGCCGGCCGTAAAGCCGCGACAAGTCGCGAACGACGCGATCGACCTGCATGCGCGCGGTTCGCATGCCTGCATAAGCCTGGTCTGCCATCAGCAAAGTCTCGGTCGCGCGACGCGCTGTGATGCCCTGGACGGCAGTGACCTGGGCGACGCCGCGCGCGAGGTCGCGGCGGCGATCGTCATCGAGCGCGCCGAGGAGCTTTCCCCAGTGCGCGCGCTCCAGGGCGAGGGTGCGCCGCAACAACTCGTCGACACCGGTGTTGCCGGTTTCCGGCGTGGTCGAGGCGAGCCACAGCATCGCCTCCATCTGCACGGCAAGCGGGCGGGCATAGCCGGCTTCGGTCCGCACCAGCCGCTCTGGCACCGGAGCGCCCGCCGGAAGGACGTAGCCCTGGGCCGCGAGCGTCGGCGCAAAGGCGTGGAGGCTTTCGTCAAAGAGACTGCGCCGTTGCGGACCCGCCGCAACGGCCGGCAGTTCGACGGCGTTCGCCCGGCCCGCAGCGCCGCGGAACAGGCGCTCGATCTCGGGCACCTCGTCGCTCAGCGCGGTCCACCACTCACCCGCCGTACGCATGAGGAGAACGAGGCGGATCGTGCGTACCCCTTCGCGTCGGCTCAGGCATTCGGCGATGGCCTTGACCTCGTCGCGGCGCGCCTCGGCATAATCCATCACCATGAGGAGGCGGTCCTCGCCGTTCGCAATCAGGTCTTCGAGCGCCTGCCAGCGCTGCTGAAGGATTCCGGGTGCCTGATCATGTGGGCGGTCAAGGAAGCCGGCCAGCCACCCCTCCGCACGCAGCGCGGCCGCGACCTCGATCATCAGCCGCGTCGGGCGAAAAATCAGCACCCGACGTGGAAAATTCGTCGCCGCGCCGCACGCTCTTCTCCCTCTCCCCGCTTGCGGGGAGAGGGTCGGGGTGAGGGGGCCTGCCCACAAAATGAAACCTGCGAGTCTGAGCTGGTGGACAAGCCCCCTCACCCGGAATTTGCGCGAAGAGCGCGCAAATTCCGACCTCTCCCTACAAGCGGGGAGAGGTAAAAAAGGCGCGTCACTTCAGCGGAACATGCCGCCGCGACAAGACGGGAGGATATCGATGCGCAGAACAATCGTGCCGGCCATCATGGCAGCACTCGTGGTCGTCTCGCGGCGCGGGCACCGACCGTCGTGAGCGGGTGGCAATCCACCGTGGTAATATCGATGGCGCGATTCGTTCGACAGCCGAGGCAGGTCCGCTTATCAGGCGACGAAAGCGCAGCCGGACTATTGGGCGACGCTAAAGTTTGTCAACGGAACACGTGGATCGTGAACGCTTATTGTCGACCGGGGTTGGCTTTCGTCACCTCAGCTAGTCTTCGCTTCAACGTACGCATTTCTTCAAAGCGCTTGCTCACATCGCGCATGATTGCAGCCATGCAAATCATTGCGCCCGACTCATTCTTTAGCGGCATAATGGTAAATTCGACCGAAACAGTGGTTCCATCTTTGTGAAGGGCCGGAACCGAAAGCACCTCGCCCTCCCCGTAACGGCTTTTTCCAGTCGCGATGGTCGCCCGATATCCCTCCCAATGACGCTGGCGCAATCGTTCGGGAACTATTAGATCGAGCGAGCGGCCAATCGCATCGCTGCGAAGATAGCCAAAAATGCGCTCCGCGCCGGGATTCCAAAAGCAAATGATGCCATTGGGGTCAGCCGCGATAATGGCGTCGGAGCGCGTGACTAGCAGCGATTGAGCGATCAAATCGGGAACGTTCACGGCTGCGGCTCACCAACGAGATTTATGCGAACGGTACTCAGAGGTCTGAGAGCGGTTGCCACGCGTCGGCGAGCTTCTTAAGGTCGGCTGCTCGTTGAGCCAACGCTGCTAGTTCTCGTCCTCGTCCTCCTCAGCCTGCAAACGACGGCGTTCCCCCCCATTTCTCAACTCACGAAGTGTAACGATCGCAAGGTGGGCCATCCGCCGCTTCTGGTCGGGGGTGAAGGTCTGATAGAGCGGCTGCCACGCTTCGGCGAGCTTCTTAAGGTCGGCTGCTCGTTGAGCCAGCGCATCGGCGCGTCGATTCAAGAATTCAACGGGATTGCGGTCGCGCAAGATCTCTAATCGACTACGGCCACGCAGTTCATCTGCTTCTTTTTGTGCGTTTGCGAGGCGGGTTTGCCGGTCCTTCGCCCTGGCGCGAATTGCGTTTTCTACAGGCGGCCACAGTTTCTCCTGATCGGCGGTTAGCTGCAACGCGGCCTTGACGACACCAACCCGAGCATCGGTCAAATGGGCCACATCGGCTTCGTTCAAGCGCTCTACCTCCCTAGCAGAGGGCGATTGCGCATAAGCAAGTGTAGATACGGTCACAAAGAGCGCGGTGGCTCCAACAGCTACCATTTTCAACATGTAACCTCCTATCTACCACTCCCCCGGCGTTACCTAAATCACAGCGTGTGACACCACATTGACAGAAATCAAAAGGTTACAACAACGCGGTTCTCCCAGGGATGGTCACCATCAGGCCCGTGATGCTGTCGGCGGGCTTTTCGCGTGAATTGCTGATCGGCCCGGTGCGCGATGGTGTGGCGACCGCGATGCCCGAGCGAGTGCGCAACAGCGCCAGAATGATCGAAGTGCTGCACTTGCGGATCAGCGTTGCGGGACGTCGACCCGGCAACAGCACGGCGTCGCCAGCTCTCGTGTGCGACTCTCAACATGCTGTAGGTCCCCGCTTGCCCAGGGCGACAGATAATCGCTTGATTCCTTCCGGGCGAAATCCGCTTTAATGATAGGTCCGAAGGGAGGACCATTATGCGCAGAACTATCCTGCCGGCCGTTATGGCGGCACTTGCGTTTGCCATTGTGCAGGCCGCGCCGACGCCGGCGACCGCTCAACCCTATCCGAATCGGCCAATCAAAATCATCGTGCCCACGCCTGCGGGCGGGCCCGTCGATGTGATGGCGCGTCTGCTCGCCAACGCGTTGCCGCCCGTTCTTGGCCAGAACGTGATCGTGGAAAATCGCGCCGGCGCCGGCAACACGCTCGGCTCCAAGGTGGCGGCGGCCGCCGACCCGGACGGCTACACACTGCTGGTGAGCGCGGCCAGCGGGCTGATCATGAGCCCGATGGTTTACAAGTCGGCGGGCTATGACGAGAACAGCTTTGCACCGATTGCGCTCGTCGCCGAGACCCCGCAGGTGCTGGTGGCGCACCCGGCGGCGCCTTTCAGCAGCGTGGCGGAGCTTGTCGCCTACGCCAAGGCGAACCCCGGCAAGCTCAATTATTCGACGGGCGGCGCCGGCACGCTGCCGCATCTCACGGCGGAGCTGTTCAAGCAGCTTGCCGGCGTCGACATCGTGCACGTGCCGTACAAGGGCGGCGGCCCGGCCCTGACCGATGTGGTGGCGGGGCAAATACAAATGACCTTCGACACGGTCGGCACGTCCGTGCAATTCATCCGCGATGGCAGGCTCAAGGCGCTCGCGGTCTCGAACCCGACGCGCCTTGCCGAAATGCCCAATGTGCCGACCATGCCGGAGCTCGGCTATCCGGCCATCAACTCCGGCGCCTGGGTAGCGATCCTGGCGCCGCTCGGCGCCCCGCCGGCGATCATCGCACGGCTCAACCAGGCGACTAACGACGCACTGGCGTCGGCCACCATGGCGGAGCCCCTCGCCCGCCTCGGCGCCCAGCCGCGCGGCGGTTCGCCCGACGACCTCGCCAGGCACATGAAAGCCGAGCACGCGAAATGGGAGCCGATCGTCGCCAGACTCGGACTGAAGGAGGAGTGAGTGGCTCCCTCTCCCCGCTTGCGGGGAGAGGGTCGGGGTGAGGGGGCCTTTCCAGCAGCTCAGACTTGCATGTCTGGACTTGCGGATAGGCTCCCTCACCCGGAATGAGCGCAAGGAGCGCTCGTTCCGAGCTCTCCCCGCAAGCGGGGAGAGGTGAAGGCCGAGCCAAACGAGAACATCCAGGCACACAAACGGAGTAAACCCGTGACCCGTCACCGCCTGCCGCTAAGCATCGCGCTCTCCGACAACCCGAACACGCGACCGCTGATCGACGGCAGGGTCGCGCCAGAGGGCATCAGGCTCACCGCGACCGTGATCCATCCGTCGGAAATGTTCTGGCGGCAACTGCGCTTTGCTGAGTTCGACGTGTCCGAAATGTCGATGTCGTCGCTTCTGATCGCAACCGCGCGCGGGCCGACCCCGTGGGTAGCGCTGCCTGTATTCACCACCCGTGAATTCTTCCACACCCGCATCCTGGTGCGCGCCGATGCCGGCATTGCTTCGCCCGCTGATCTCAAGGGCAAGCGCGTGGGCGTGCCGGAATATCAGCAGACCGCCGCGATCTGGGGCCGCGGCGTGCTGGAGAGCGAGTTCGGGGTGCGGCCGCGCGACATGGAATTCTTCATGGAGCGCGTCGCCGACAAGAGCCACGGCGGCGCTACCGGCTTCGAGCCGCCGGCCGGCGTCACCGTGCACCAGATCCCGGCCAGCACCAATATCGGCGAGATGCTGGTGCGCGGCGAACTCGACGCGACGCTCCTCTACCTCACCGACCGCAACCTGGTCGACCGCAGCCGCATCGATCTTTCCTTTGACCCACGCGTGCGCCCGCTGTTTGCCGACCGTGCCGCCGAGGGCCGTCGCTACTATGCGAAGACCGGCATCTACCCGATCAACCATGCCGTCGTGGTGCGCCGGACGCTGCTGGAGAAGCACCCGTGGATCGCGCTGAATCTTTTTCCCGCGTTCGCGGCAGCGCGCGCCGAGGTCCTGCGCGCCGGCACCACGGCGCTGGCCTCCCACTTCGAAACCGGCGTCATCGGCGAGGAGGTGCGCCGCGCGCTCGCCACCGATCCAATGGCTTACGGCGTGAAGGCAACGCGCAAAGTATTGGAGACGATCGCGGACTATGTGCATGCGCAAGGGCTGACGGACCGGCGGGTCAAGATCGAGGAGTTGTTTGCGCTGGTTACGATGGATTTGTGAGCGCTAAGGCGCCGCCACCGAATAAGGGCTTCGATTTGCGACCGGACGTGCCGCAAACTTCCCCTCCCCCGCTTGCGGGGGAGGGTCGGGGAGGGGGCTCTTGCAACGAGTCAGTGCCGTGGCGTTGGCCCCCTCCCTAACCCTCCCCCGCAAGCGGGGGAGGGGATGCAAATGACACGGTTATTTAATCTTCATGCCGACGATTGTCACGCACGGGTTTGTCGCCACCCTGCTCGGGAAGAGCTTTGCTGCGGGCCGCATGCCTGCGCGCTTCTGGTTTCTGTCCGTGCTTTGCTCGATCGTGCCGGACGCGGACATCGTTGGTTTCCGCCTCGGCATCAGTTACGAGGACCTGCTCGGACATCGCGGTCTGTCACATTCGCTCGCCTTCGCATTTGTCTTAAGTTTAATCGTGACGTTCCTGGCGTTCCCAAAACTTCCGCAAGGGTGGACGAGGCTGTTCCTGATTTCCTACTTCTTCGCAGTGACGGCGTCGCACGGCATTCTCGATGCGATGACCGATGGCGGGCTTGGCATCGCATTCTTCGCCCCATTCGATGATACGCGCTACTTTTTTCCGTTCCGGCCGATCAAGGTCTCACCCATCGGGCTCTCGGCGTTCAGCGCTCGCGCACTGGATGTCCTCTGGAGCGAGTTCTTGTGGGTGTGGATTCCCGGAACCGTCATCGCGGGAGCGATAGTGATCTGCCGCCGAAGACGGCGCTCTCACGCCAAGGCCGCAACCGAATAAAGCTCGAATATTAGCGGTCGTTGAGCAGGGGATCTTCTTCGGGAAAGCCGACAAAAGCCGTGGCGCTGTCCTTGGTTGCCGGATCGGGGCCCCGCCCCTCCGCAAAGGCGCTGTCTTCGATGCGCGCACCACGCAACAGCCCCGGGAGGCCATAGTTTCCTTCGAGGCAGCGCGGCTCGTAATAAACTCTGTTCTCCTGATCGCTTTGCTTGGTGAACTCCTGCTTGACGGTCCAGGGCCGCGTCCACACCGTCGGATCTTCGATAGTGACGAGGTATTCGAGCGAGGTCGGCCCGGTCCGCGTCCAGCGCTCGACGAGGTGCAGGTTCTCGCGCGCGCCGCGGTAATCGGCTTTCGGACTGAAATTCGTCACGTCGATCACGAGCGTATTGCCCTCCCAGTGGCCGCGCGAGTCGCCGAACCACTGGCGGATGCTGGCCGGCAAATGGGGGCTCCCGTCCATGACGATGTTGCGCTGCCAGCCCTGCCCCTGACCCACGTCATAGAACATCGTGATGCCGCCGGGCGTCTGCACGATGCGGCGGAAGCTCCCGCCGAATGCGGTTCCAAACTCGGGCAGCCCGCCCGTCAGGCAGCGCTCGGTCAGTCCGCCGTCCTCCGGACGGTCGTAGCGGTTCATACGCACAGTGTTGTAGCGCGGTGGAAGGTCTGCGCGTCGCGGCGACGGCGTTGGGTCGTATTTCCCACCGCTGCAGCGCGCCGACTTGCTCTTGCACGTCTCGGTCGCTTGCAGCAGGGCGAGACGGAATTCCCGGTCGGCGGCAGCCATCTTCTGCGCCTGCGGCATCAGCTGCGGAATCCGGCCGTTGGGCGGATCGACAATCAGGGACGTGCGCGCCCCGACGTGCTTGTTGGACAGGAACACCGCGTGATTGTACGCGCGGGCGACGTCGAACTCGGTCCCGCGCTCTGCGGGCCTCTCCTCGCCGTAAAGCGCCGATCGCTCCTTGTCTAATTCTTCCCGCTGTGCCGCGGAGAGAAATTCCTGGTTCGCATATCTCGGGGGGCGCTGTAACGCCGTATCGAATTCGTCAGTCCAAATTCCCTGTAGATCCGGTTCGCCCCACGGCGTCTTCAGCGCCGCCCCCACCCTACCCTCCCCCGCCTGCGGAGGAGTGTAGGGTGGAGGCGCCTGAGCTGAGGTCGGGGTCACGGGCGACGAAATAGCGGCAGCGATGGCAGCAGCAGCGACAGCTATTATCGAGTCTGAGAAACGGTCGCGCATGATGACCTCCTTTTGTCTTGCAGTGTGTCACTGCACGAAACCATGACCCGCAACTGCCCCTTTACGGGTTGGCCCAGTGTATCGCGGTTCGGTTTGCGGGGAAAAGGTGGTTCTCAGGGGCGTACTCGCACCGTGTCTGTTTTGGCAGCGTCCAGCCAGCGGCGCCGGTCGGCGGTTCCGAGCCTACTTACTGGAGAGAAGCCGCCGATTTGCAAAGTCCGACAGGACTGCGCCGCGGCCGAATCGCCTTCGAACGCGGCCCCGTGCTATCAGTCTTCATGCTTCGCATTTCGCGCCGCGACTTCCTCAATGGCGTAGCCCTGACCATCGCCTCCGGGTTGACGTCGGCCGAACAGCTGGCGGCCGCGTCGGCGAACTATCCGCCGGCGCTCACCGGCCTGCGCGGCCAGCATGATGGCTCTTTTGAGATCGCGCATGCGTTGGCGCGTGACCACATGGATTTTCGCACCGAGGATGTTGCGATCGAGGAAAACTACGACCTGGTCGTGGTTGGCGCCGGCATCAGCGGGCTGGCGGCGGCATGGTACTATCGCCGTGCTGCCGGCGATGCGCGCATTCTCGTGCTCGACAATTGCGACGACTTCGGCGGCCATGCCAAGCGCAACGAGTTCACCCACGGCCAACGCCTCATCATAGGGTACGGCGGCAGCCAATCGCTGCAGTCTCCAAAGACGCTTTACAGCGAGGTGGCGAAGGGGCTGCTGCGCGACCTCGGCGTGGACATAGGCCGCTTCGAGACCGCCTTCGATCGCAAGCTTTATCGCTCTCTCGGCCTTTCCCGCGCCATCTTTTTCGCCCGCGAGGCGTTCGGGCGGGATGCCCTGGTGCGGGGCGATACGCTCGCGTTGCCGGAGGGGGATGGCTTGCCGGCCACCCGCAACGGTCGGCCGCCGGAAGCCTTCGTGGCCGCGCTGCCGATTTCCGATGCCGGCAAGGCACAGCTCGTTGCTCTTTACGATGCTGCGCGCGACCCGCTCGCCGACCGCTCCGTCGACGAAAAGCTCAGATTGTTAAGGACCACCAGCTACCGCGACTACTTGATCCGTTATTGCGGCTGTGGTGACGAGGTCGCGAATTGTTTCCAGGGCCGCACGCTCGATTTTTTCGGGCTCGGCTGCGACGCCGTTCCGGCCGCTGACGTGCGCGATTTCGGTTATCCGGGATTTGCCGGTCTTACCCTCCCGGTGGTCGACAATCCGGAGCGGAGCGAGCCCTACATTTATCACTTTCCCGACGGCAACGCGTCGCTGGCGCGGCTGCTGGTGCGATCGCTGCTACCTGCTGCCGCTCCTGGCAACACCATGGACGATATCGTTCTGGCGCCGTTCGACTACGCAGCGCTAGATCGCGCGGATCAAAATACGCGCATCCGCGTCAACGCGACCTGCGTCAGCGTCCGCGACTCCGGTGACGATGTGTTCGTCGGCTACCTCCGCAATGGCGTGCCCCACCGGGTCGAGGCGAAGCACGTCATGCTTGCCTGCTTTCACTCGATCATTCCGCACCTCATGCCGGAATTGCCGCAGGCACAGCGCGAGGCGCTGGCGCAGAACGTCAAGACGCCGCTCGTCTACACCAATGTCTTGGTGCGCGATTGGCAGGCGTGGGCGAGGCTCGGGGTTTCCGATATCGTGGCGCCGATGTCGTTTCATAATCGCGTGTCGCTTGATTTTCCGGTCAGCCTCGGCGGTTACCGGCATCCGCGCGATCCAGCCGAGCCGATGGTGCTGCACATGGTGCATGTGCCGGGCGCTCCCAATTCGGGGCTCGATGCGCGTACGCAGTTTCGGTTGGGCCGGAATAAGCTTCTCCATATGACGTTTGCGGATTTCGAGGAAAAAATCCGCGACGAGCTCGACCGTATGCTCCGTGCAGGAGGATTTTCCGGCGCACGCGACATTCTGGCCATCACTGTCAACCGTTGGTCCCACGGCTATGGCTACGCGGCGAACTCGCTGTTCGATGGCGACGACTACGAGGAGACGCTCCAGCGTGCCCGCCAGCCCGTCGGGCGCGTTGCCATCGCGAACTCCGATGCCGGCGGGGATGCGTACGCGCATCTTGCGATCGACCACGCCGCACGCGCGGTACGCGAGCTGCTAGCACGGTGAATTTCACGAAGTGAGTGCATTCAAGCAAACCCGCTACTATCGGGGGGTGCACAATCACTTCGCGATGACTCCGTGGATGGGTTGCCGCAAGGCCACGGATTTGTCCGAAACGCAAAGCTGTGGCAGCTTGCCCATCAAGCCGGAAGCCATCGGGGGCATGTCGGTGTTTGGGAGGGCGCGGTGGCTTACACTAAGATTCCTCTGAACTTCGAGGCAATGGACAAAGCCTATAAGGACAATCAGTCCCTTCCACCAGACGTCAAGAAATGGCTGAAGGATCAGAACGATTGGGAGGACGGTGAAAACGAGAAGATCAAAAGGGAAAACGAGGCCAGAGCCGCCAGAGGAGAAGAGCCGAAGAAGCTCTTGCACAAGAGCACTTCATGCTGCATGCAGGCGAGCCTGTCGTTCAACGCGACCAAAGCTCCCATCCCGAAATCAGGCTCCCGGGATCGCGACAACCTGACGCTCGATGACGGCAAGAATTACATTTTGGCGGTCGATGAGTTTCGAGCTTATCTCACCTACAGGTATGGTCCGACCGACCAGATACGCAGTCTCGAAGACATCAAGAATAAGAAGGGCGTCGTGATTCTTGGCAACGCCCACATCGAGTTCTGGGACGGGGAAGACTTCTTTCAGTCCGCGAAAGGATTGAGTAAGCGCAAAGGAAATCCCGGCGCGGTCATGTCGCCTAGCTTCCTGAATACCGGGCCTCGCTGGTTCTGGGAAATAGGGGACGGCTCGACCACGTCCTCTGCGGCAACGACGCCGGAATGGGTCCGGGGCCGGTGGGACGTGTGGGATGGCAACCGTTACTATTATTACTTTTTCGAAGACGGACACGTCGTCTGGATTGAGACCCGGCCGGCACCGAAATGGGTTCCACCCCGGACCATTGGGAATAGCGGCACCGTAACCATGACCGAACATGGACTTTCGATTGTCTGGAAGGAACTGAAACCGGGCGAGACACCGACCAAGGAAGATTTCACGCGAATGAATTGGACGAGCGAAACCGACATGTTCGGCACGTCAAACAAGTACTCGCCCCTGGGTGCTAAGAAGATGATCTAGCTCGAAGAAGGCCGAAGCACCGCCCTGCGTCGACGCCGAAAACCAATGCCGCCGCCCTCAAGGCGGTGCTCGAAGGCGGCAAGAGCCCTGTCGGGACGTTGCCTTGCTCAACGCGGCCGCCGCCCTGGTGGCGGCTGGCAAGGCGAGGACGCGTGCCGACGGGATTAAACTCGCCCAGCACGCGGTCAATTCCGGCGAAGCCGAGGGAAGCCTGGGCCGGCTGTTTGCACTTGTCGAACGGGTAGCCGCTGCAGCCGTTGGCCAGCATAGGAAGCTGCAGGCATGAAGCGGGAATGTATGGCTAATCTTGAATCCGCTGAAGTCTATATTATCGTATCATGAGATGATAGTATAGAAAGGATGTACCATACCGGACCAACATACGCTGGAATTTCTGTTGGCGTACGATGGGCGGGTGCATCATCTCGATATGGGCTATTGGCTCAAATTCGAGATTGGCCGCGTGGAGCCGACGCCAGAGCGACCCTGGGGATTGCGCTACGCCTTCGCGCTGCACGATCCCGAGGGGGACCGGCTCATTGAGTTCGACAACGACGCGCATGCGACGCCACCCCGGGGTTCGCGTGTTCGCCGCGCCGGCCACGAGGGCGACCATTGGCATCGCAGCGGCAGCGATCCAGGAAGGCTCTATACCTTCACCACCGCTGACCAATTGCTTGCAGATTTTTTCACCGAGGTGCGGCGTGCTCTACACGATGCGGAATTAGGGTTGCAGCGGTGAGCACAAGCTGCAGGCGAAGGGATTGACCCATGAAAATACAGCGCATGACCGAGCTTGAAGCCGAGATGCGGAAGGTTGCGCGAGGCGAAATCGCGGCGCCCGCCGCTGCCGCCGAACCGAGCGTGGAATCGGCTGAAGCGCTCATTCGATTGTTGACCCCCGAAAATCGCAGCCTGCTGCGCACAATTCGCGACGCCAAGCCGCAGTCCGTTGCCGAGTTGGCGCGGCTTACCAGGCGTGCCGAGCCGAACTTGCTGCGAACCTTGGGCAAGCTGCAAGCTTTTGGGCTCCTGGAAATGCGGACGGTCGACCGGCGGCGGGTGCCGACGCCGGTGATCGCGATGTTACATCTCGACATCGACCCCTATGCCATGGCCGACAAGATCGTCGCCCGCCCCGCCGCCGCTGAAGCGACCGGTGGTGAGAAGTCAATCGCGATCCGCATTGCGGTCGTTGACGACCATACGATCTTTCGCGAGGGTGCGATCAAAATTCTGGCAAGCGCGGATGGCATTGAAGTCGTGGGGGAAGGCGCGACGGCGGCCGACGCTCTCAAGGTCGCCGAGGAACTGCACCCGGACGTCATGCTCCTCGATATGAATATGCCGGGCGGCGGCGTTGAAGCAGCTGCCAACATTGCGCGGGTATGTCCAACTGTACGAGCCGTTATGCTCACCGCCTCCGACAGCGCGGTGGATGCCGCGTCTGCGCTGCGGGCTGGTGCGCGAGGCTACATTCTGAAAGGGAGCAGTGGCGCTGAGGTGGTCGATACGGTGCGCGCTATTTTCAGGGGCGAATCTTATGTGGCGCCAGGCCTCGCGGCAGTTGCTGATCAAACGATTCGACGTCCCGCGAGGAGGAAATCCCCGCGCTTGTCTCCCGAGGCATGAGATGAAGCGGACCTCACTCAGGCATTGATGACGGTTTACGCGCGCCGTGGCACCCCGTGAATCACAATCTCGTTCTCTGTGACCTGATAGAAAATCAGGTACGGATAGGGATGGGTAACGATGCGACGCAAACGATGTTTGCTCGTGAGGGTGCCTGCATTGGGATGCTGCAACAAAAGATTGATGATCTCTTGAATGCGCATCTACACGCGGCGCGCGCTCTATGACGATCGCTCGGCGATTTAGGCCAACACTTCGTCGAGTTCAGCGGCAGCGCGTAAGGTGTGGCGCAGCTTCACAGGCCATGCTTCGACCAGATGGTGCGGACCTGCTCGTCCGTCGCGAATTCACCGCGTTCTGCCTGCGCAAGCGATTCGTCGAACGAGGCTGCTTCTTCAGGCGTCAATTGGATGGCTGGCTGATCTTCACCGGCCAATTGTAAGAGCGCGGGTGCAAGGTCATCCTGCCTCTCAGGCGGCAAGCTCCGGACGGTCTCGACGGCGTGTTCAAGCAGCTTCGTCATGTGAAAATCCCTTCGACAATGGCTTCCGGCACAGATAGCACAGAGCTCCTGTCGGGCGCTAACCGGCAAGGGGCCCTGAGGCGACGAGGATATCCATGGCTGCCCACGAAAATGAATTGCCGCGCGCTCTCACCGACGCGCACGTACGGCAATTCATTGAGGAGGGATTTGTCCGGATTGACCGCGCCTTTCCTCGCGAGCTTGCCGACGAGGCCTGCGCTATTCTGTGGCAGGACACCGGATGCGACCCCAACGATTCGGCAACGTGGACGAAACCTGTCGTTCGACTTGGTTATTATAACCAGGAGCCGTTCCGGAAGGCGGTTAACACGCCGGCGCTTCACGCGGCTTTCGACCGACTCGTCGGCAAAGGGCGTTGGCGTCCACGCAACAATCTCGGCAGCTTTCCGGTACGATTTCCCAGCGCCGATGATCCGGGCGACACGGGCTGGCACGTCGACGTCAGTTTTCCGGACGAGTTCGGTGATCCGAATGAACAAAAGGATTTCTCCGCCTGGCGCGTGAACATCACCTCTCGCGATCGCGCCCTGCTGATGTTGTTCTTGTTCTCCGACACAGGCGAGCTTGATGCCCCGACCAGAATACGGGTTGGATCGCATTTCGACATGGCGAGATTTCTCGCGCCGGCCGGCGAGGCGGGCATGGCTCATATGGTGCTTGACCGGATGGGAGCCGATCGGCTGGAAGCCTTGGCAACCGGCGAAGCCGGCACCGTCTACCTGTGTCATCCGTTCCTGGTTCACGCCGCCCAGAAGCATCGCGGCAGGACGCCACGTTTCCTGGCGCAACCCCCGCTCCATCCCGCCGAGCCGTTCTGCCTTGACCGCGAGGATGGCAGGTATTCGCCAGTAGAAATCGCTATCCGACAGGCTCTGCAAATGGATTAGGCCCAGTAATGGGTTCGCGGCCGGTATGGACTTGAGCAGCTTACGCCGTTATCGAAGCCCCATGGCCGACATTCTCACCCGCATCGAGGCTTACAAGCGCGAGGAGATCGCGGCGGCGAAGCGCGCACGGCCGCGCAGCGCGGTTGAGGCTGCCGCCAGGGCTGCGACGCCGCCGCGCGGGTTTCTGGCGGCGATCGAGCAACGGGTTGCCGCGGGCGAATATGCCCTGGTCGCCGAGATCAAGAAGGCGAGCCCGTCGAAGGGCCTGATCCGCGCTGACTTCGATCCGCCGGCGCTAGCACGGGCGTACGAGGCGGGCGGCGCCGCCTGTCTGTCGGTCCTGACCGATGGGCCGTCATTTCAAGGTGCACCCGAACATCTGGTGGTTGCCCGGGAGGCCACACGGCTGCCAGTATTGCGCAAGGACTTCATGTACGATCCCTATCAGGTGGCCGAGGCGCGCGCTTTCGGTGCCGACTGCATTCTCATCATCATGGCGGCGCTCGATGACGGCGCCGCTCGCGAGATCGAGGCTGAAGCCTTCGCGCTCGGTATGGACGTGCTTCTCGAAGTGCACGACGAGAGCGAGATCGAGCGTGCGTTGCGCCTGCAATCGCGGCTCCTTGGCATCAACAACCGCGACCTGAAAACGTTTGTCACCTCGCTCGAGGTCGCCGAGCGTCTCGCCCCCCTGGTACCACGCGACCGCGTGGTGGTGGGCGAGAGCGGCATCTTTGCACCCGCGGATGTTGGACGGCTTGCAGCGGTCGGCATTTCGACGTTCCTGGTCGGCGAAAGCCTGATGCGGCAGACCGACGTTGCGGCGGCGACACGTGCACTCATCGGGGGCCGCGGCCGCGTGGCCGGCGACGCGCCTGCCGCGGCAGTCCGCTGAGTCATGGCGAAGAATCTCACCCATATCGATCGCGGCGGTGCCGCCCGGATGGTTGACGTGTCGGAAAAGCCTGCGAGCGAACGCGTCGCCGTCGCCTCAGGTTTCGTGCGCATGAGCGCCGCGACCCTGGACCTGGTGCTTTCCGGCAACGCCAAGAAGGGCGACGTGCTCGGCGCCGCCCGCATCGCCGGCATCATGGCGGCAAAAAAGACCTATGAGTTGATTCCGCTATGCCACCCGCTCGCCATCAGCAAAGTCGAGGTTGACATCGCGCCAGAACGCGACGGGCTTGCGGTGCGCGCGACCGTCAAGGTGACGGGGCAGACCGGTGTCGAGATGGAGGCGCTGACGGCCGTGTCGGTCGCGTGCCTCACGGTCTACGACATGATCAAGGCCGTCGAGCGCGGCGTCACTATCGAGGCAATCCGCCTGATCGAGAAGCGCGGCGGAAAATCAGGCCATTACCAGGCGAAGGGAACATAGGATTCGATGCAGACTCGCCAGTCCAAGACATCGAGTCGGGCGGCCCCCTCCCCTGCCCCTTGTGGGGAGGGGTCGGGGGTGGGGGTCGCGAGAGGCGACACGGCATTGCCACAACTCCTCGACCCCCCACCCCAACCCTCCCCCACAAGGGGGGAGGGAGTCGCGGCGGCTTAGCCATGGCGCTGCTCTCGGTCGCGGACGCGCTCGCGCTGGTGCTGGCGGATGCGGCGCCGCTGCCGGCCGAACCGGCCGCGCTCGTCGAGGCCTGCGGGCGCGTGCTGGCAGACGATCTCGCGGCGCTGCGCACCCAGCCGCCGGCCGATGTTTCCGCCATGGATGGCTATGCGGTGCGCGCGGCCGACGTGGCTACAGTGCCGGCACGTCTCGCCCTGGTCGGCGAGGTCGCTGCGGGGCGACCATTCGATCGCGAGGTCGGCCCCGGCGAGGCGGCGCGCATCTTTACCGGCGGCGTGGTGCCAGCGGGCGCTGACACGGTGGTGATCCAGGAGGTCACCACCCGGGACGGCGACGCGGTACTCATCTGGCGGCCGGAAGCGAAAGGCCACAACGTCCGGCCCGAAGGCCTCGATTTCAAAGCCGGCGCAACCCTGCTCGCCAAGGGGCGCCGGCTCACCGCGCGCGACATCGCGCTGGCCGGCGCCATGAACCACGCCGCCGTGCCGGTCCATCGTCGCCCGCGCATGGCGGTGCTCGCTACCGGGGACGAGCTCGTGGCGCCCGGCACGCCCCCTGCCCCAGGCGAGATCGTTTCTTCCAACGGCCTCACCTTGATGGCGATCGCCAACCACGAAGGCGCTGACACGCTTGATCTCGGCATTGCCCCGGACCGCCTCGACGCCACCATCGCGGCGGTCCGCCGCGCCAGGGAAGCGGGCGTCGACGTGCTGGTGACCACGGGCGGCGCCTCGGTTGGGGATTATGATTTCATCCAGCGGGCCTTCGCAGCGGAAGGAATTGCGCTGTCGTTCTGGAAGGTCGCAGTACGGCCCGGCCGGCCGCTGATGCATGGGCGACTGGGCAACATGCAGGTGCTGGGACTGCCCGGTAATCCTGTATCGTTCTTTGTCTGTGCGGCGCTGTTCCTGGTGCCGCTGCTGCGACGGCTCGCCGGGCGCGCGGACCTCTCTTTAGCCGTCGAGCACGCCGTGCTCGGCTGCGCGCTCCCCGCCAACGACGAACGCGCCGACTACATGCGGGCGACGCTCGTGGCCAAGCCGGATGGCACCCGCGTGGCAACCCCGTTTCCGCGGCAGGACAGCTCGATGCTGGCCCCGCTTGCCCGTGCCGACTGCCTTGTCATTCGCGAGCCGTTTGCGCCAGCAGCCGAACCGAGGGCGCCGTGCGCCATAATCAGTCTTCAATTTTGACGTCCGCTCAGATTGTTCACTCCAAATTAAATGGTTGCAGAACACATATCGAACGGATAGTGTCCGTTCATGATTTGTTTTGGCTGCTTATGGCGATGGGGGAAATACCGGGGAGTGCTGAGGATGCTGACACGCAAACAATATGAATTACTCCGTTTCATTCACGAGCGATTGAAGGAGGCCGGCGTGCCGCCATCCTTTGACGAAATGAAGGAAGCGCTTGATCTGCGGTCGAAATCGGGAATCCACCGGCTGATTACAGCGTTGGAGGAGCGCGGCTTTATCCGCCGGCTGCCGAATCGGGCACGCGCCATCGAGGTGATCAAGCTGCCCGAATCGGTGAGCCACGGTGTCGCTAACGGACGGTCGCGCGGCTTCGTCCCCAGCGTCATCGAGGGCAACCTGGGGCGGGTCCGGTCACCATCCCCGGACGAGGACAGCACGCGGCCGGTCGCCGTTCCGGTGATGGGACGCATCGCCGCGGGCACGCCGGTCGAGGCGATCCAAAACAAGAGCAGCGTGATCAATATGCCGGCCGATCTGCTTTCAGCAGGCGAGCATTTCGCCCTGGAGGTGCGCGGCGACTCGATGATCGAGGCCGGCATCCTGGACGGCGACATTGCGGTGATCAAGAAAAGCGAGGGTGCCGATACTGGCGATATCGTGGTGGCGCTGATCGATGAAGAGGAAGCGACCCTCAAACGCTTCCGCCGCCGCGGCGCCTCGATTGCGCTGGAACCCGCCAATACCTCCTATGAGGTGCGGATCCTGCCACCCAACCGGGTGCGGATCCAGGGCAAGCTCGTGGGTCTGTTCAGAAGGTACTGAGCGGTCATCACGCGAACGACCTTGGCGGCTGCGCAGGGCGGGTTCTCTTTTTAACCCGCCATCTCGTACGCAGGGCGGGTTTAAGAGAACCCGCCCTGCGAATTGCGCGGCATCCCTCACTGCTCCGCGTCAACATCCGGCTGAGGTGGACTAGCATCGTGGGATGCCGGCGGGGGGCCTGAAGCTGCGGTACTGGGCGGCGCTGGATTGTTGGCGATCTCGCGGCGACGCGTCCAGGGACGCTTGAGACCCTCGGGGCGCGCAGACGTCGCCTCAAACTGCCCGTCCCGGTATGTGAACGCCATCGCGCCGCTGCTGCGCAGCGTCGCGCGGTCAAGCACCTTGGCGGCGCAATCAGCCGGCGCAACGCGCAGCGTCACGACCAGGGCCGCCCGGGTGCAGTCGTCGGCCAGCGCCGCGGCAGTGCGGCTCACCGCCACCGCTGTGCCATCGGGGAGCCGCGCAACGCAGCCGTCCGGGTCGCAGGCAAACCCCGACGCCACGGCGTGATCATTCGGCAATCGGGCGTCGCCGTCGGCGGCGAGCCATTCGCGCACCGACAGGGTATCGCTGCCGAACTTTACGGCGCTCAATCGACCATCCACGCCGCGCACCGCGACAACATCGCCACCGGCCGACACTATTACGTCCGGGCGCGCCGCCATCAACGCGACACCACAACCCGCCACCGCGAGCCCGGCGCCGACAAAGCGCAGCGGGCTGCGCAGCAGGCAGACGACGATCAATGCGGCGGTCGCGAGCAGCACCGCTTCCACCCCGAAAGCCGGGATGTGGCCGACAGCGCCGGGCAGATTGGCGACCCACATGGCGACTGCCACCATCCAGTCGATGCCGACCCCCATCAAACGCCACAGCGGCGCGTCGAAGCCGAACGGCATTGCCACCAGCGCAAGCAGGCCGGCCGGCATCGAGAGCGCCGAAATGATTGGCATGGAAAGCAGGTTGGCGATGACGCCGTAAGGCGCCATGCGATGAAAATGATACGCCGCATAAGGCGTGGTGGCGAGGCCTGCGACCAACGAGGCAATCACCAATACCGTGATTTCGCGCGCGCCCCATAAGGCGATCCGCGCGCCGAGCGGTGTGTCCGGGGCGGTCGCGATCCAGGGAATGCCCCGCTCATAGGCCGCAATCAGCGCCAGGGTCGCTGCGAACGACATCTGGAAGCTCGGATGAATGACGGCTTCCGGTACGATCAGCATCACGGCAAGTGCCGCCACCGCGATGGTGCGCATGGTGAGGGTCGGGCGATCTGCTATGACGCCGATCAGCACCACAGCCGTCATGATGTATGACGCACGCAAACGGCACAAGCGGTTGATGTTGCGGCGCTATTTGCGAGTAGCCGAATTCGATTGTACGGATTTTGTACGGGCCCTTGACGCCCGGCCCACCACTGACGCAAAATCCGCCCGCCATTGACGCCCTCGGCGGCGTCGGTAGCTCCTAGTGGGCCACTCCTTTTGCCATAGGGGAGTGGCCCTTTTCATTGGATGCCTTCCACAGGTCTGGTACGAATTTGGCACGCGAACCTAAACCACTCCTCCGTTGGTCCATCCTGATCCTCCGCGCCAAGGCCGTTTGGCTGGGCGACGTTGAAGCCACAAGCGAAGCAGAGGCCATCGCCAAAGGGGCGGAGGAGTTCAAGCAGCCGAAAGAGAGGCTGATGGCGGTGAGGCGGGGTTAGGCCTGACTTCCATCTTTCACAAAAGTTCCGCAGAATGACTTTGTGGGGGCTTCCGA
>DATGCX010000336.1:0-2288 GCA_035311445.1 Xanthobacteraceae bacterium
GATCTACGACGCGATGCCGCCTGAGCAGAGGCGGCGCCCGCCGTCATGACCTGCCAGGGTAAACTGCTGCGCATCTCAGGGGTTCAGGCGGCGCGCTCGATCGCGTCGATGTTCTTTTCCGAGACCTTATTGACCGCCGGATTGACTGCACGCAAGGCGAAACGCTCGGGTCCGAGCGGGTCGACATCATCGAGCGTGGTGTCGAGGTTAAGCCACCGTTCCACGTCGCCGAGCACCACGGGCATGCGGTCGTGATAGGGTGCGACCAGCTCATTCGGCTCGTCGGTCAGGATCGCGAAGGACGGAACCGCTTCGCCTTTGACGTCCGAATAATCCCAGATGCCGGCGAACATGACGGGCTTGCCGTCCTTGCGCGCGAAGAAATAGGGCTGCTTTTTGCCGTGCTCTTCGCGCCACTCGTAGAAGCCCTCGGCCGGGATCACGCAACGCTTATTCGCGAGCATGGTCTTGAATGAGCCGCGCCGCAGCGAGTCGGTGCGGGCGTTGAGCGAGGGTGGGCGTCTCTTGCCGCCGCTGCTGGCAAGGTTGATCCCGAACCGCGCCATTCTGGTTGCGAGCGGCTTGCCGCGTTCGGCGAGGAACGCCGGCACCTGCTCGGTCGGCGCGACGTTGGGATTGTATTCGAAGTTGATGAGCGAGCGCGTGAGGCTGCGCGGGATTTCGCTCCACTCTTTGAGGCCACGGATACGGTTGCACATGGCAGGTATGGCTTACTCTGTCTCCCCTCGCGGCATGGGCGCGGCAGGACCCAGAGACATATATGCGCGCTGCGGCAGCCTTGGAGTAATGTGCGCGACCCCTGCCCGCGCGACGCCGTTGAGGCGCGCGCTTTATGCTGCGCGGGTCGGATCAGCCTGAAGGAGCGCTCCTCCCCTTGCCTTCCCAGCTAAGCATGTTCGCCAATGAAAGCGCGCGGCCCGAGGGGCTGCACTACCGGCCTGACTTCATCAGCGCGCAGGAAGAAGCAGCGCTCATCGGCCTTATCCGCGCCCTTCCCTTGGCGCCGTTCCAGTTCGGCATCTACGAAGGCAAGCGGCGCGTGGTGTTTTTCGGCTCGCGCTACGACTTCACGCATCAACGGCTGGAAGCGGCCGAGGAGCTGCCGGCCTGGCTGGTGCCGCTGGCCCGACGGGTTGAACGCTTGGCCGCCTTGTCTTCGGGCAGCATCAAGCATGCGCTCTGCACGGAGTATGATGTCGGCGCCGGCATCGGCTGGCACCGCGACAAAAAGCACTTCGATCAGGTATTCGGGCTCTCCCTCGGCTCGGCTTGCAAATTCCGTTTCCGCCGCAAGGCCGGCAACAAGTGGGAACGTTTCACGCTCAACGCGCAGCCACGCTCGCTCTACGTGATGACCGGCGCCTCCCGCCATGTCTGGGAGCATAGCATCCCGCCGGTCGAGACCCCGCGCTATTCGATCACCTTCCGTACGATGGCCCAAGCCTGAGCATCGGATTCGACCTGAGCGTATGCCGACCCCGCCGCACCGCTCGCGTTTTGGCGAAAACATTCGTCTCAGCTCATATTCGGCTAACCTGTTGAGCGGAAGTCAAAATTAGCGGGCGGATGGTGACGGACGCGTGCAGCGTGCGACCGTTTCACGCGCCCGGCAGAAATGCCGACCCCACTCCATGATGGACAGGCCCCGTGACCGCCCCGCCGTCGACCACTTCTACCGCAACACGATCTGGCCACGCCGATCGAGACCTACGACATGAAACGACTTCTTGCCGATATCGATACCGATCACGGAGATTCCAGCATTGAACTTGGGTGACATAGCGTGCTCCTCGTCTTCGGCGCCCCTTGCCAGCTTCGCTGCTGGCGGGGCCGGAGCATGGCCGGACCATCCCATTAGCAGACATGGAATGACCTGCTGATTGCCGCGAGCACATGCCCATTTCTGCGACGGAGTGCACAGCACTCCTTTTGCCCAGCCCCCGCCCTCGTTAGATTGTGCCGCTATGGACCTGGACACCCTCGACATCGCCCTTCGGCTCGGCGCTGCGACCCTGGTCGGCGCCCTGCTGGGCCTTAATCGCGATCTTCACGGCAAGGCAACGGGCGTGCGCACACTTGGCCTCGTTTGCCTCGGGTCAGCATTGGCCGTTCTATCTATCCACGCGGTCAGCGGCGCCGACGCGAGTCGTATTATCCAGGGTATCGTGACCGGTGTCGGTTTTCTGGGCGCAGGCGTTATTGTCCGAAATAGCAAAGGTCATCACGTCCATGGGCTGACGACAGCAGCCTGTGTCTGGGTGACCGCC
>DATGCX010000337.1:0-12411 GCA_035311445.1 Xanthobacteraceae bacterium
CGCATGGCTCCTTGAGCAATGCCACGGCCGACATGATTTGGCCTGACGTGCAGTAGCCGCATTGATATGCATCGCATTCCAAAAACGCCTCTTGCATGGGATGCATTGCTTCGGGTGTACCGAGGCCTTCGATCGTGGTGATCTCTGACTGCCCAAGCGTGCCGATTGGGGTAATGCAGGAGCGCACCGGGGCGCCATCGATAAGCACAGTGCAGGCACCGCATTGGCCAAGCCCACAGCCGAACTTGGCGGCGTTGAGGCCAAGATCATTGCGCAGCACGTAGAGCAGCGGCGTGTCCGGCTCGGCTGGCACGCTGTGCACTGCACCGTTGACCTTGAGGCTGACAGCCATGACGCAAAACTCCCGTTGAGGCAGCCCATCTTGCTCCGGCTTTGGCGCGGCGTCGAGGCCAGACGCGGGTCGGCTGTGCTCAGGACCGCGCGACAGCTTCTTGCGCCACACGCCCGACTGCGGCATGTTTCAGGTGGTTCTGGCGCGTTGCTCGCGTCACGCGACTGCGGGCGCTCAAACAGTGGGAGGAGAATGCATGACCAATAATCACTTTCCGACTGTGTTCGGCGTTCTCAGCGTTGTGGTCGCGCTGGCCGCGCCGGCAAATGCCGTTGAGCACGCCATTGAGCGGCCCGCGCTGGCCACGCCGGGAAATACCGCTGAGGCGGAGGCGATCCTCGGCGCCAAGTTGCTGGTTTGCAACACATGCCACGGCGACAACGGCGTGCCCAGAAATACAGCCACTCCGATCATCTGGGGTTTGCAGGAAAATTATCTCCTGAAGCAGCTGCATGACTTCACGAGCGGAGATCGCGACAACGAGGTCATGACGTGGATGGCAACGGCCCTCACTCCAGCAGAGCTGGGGTCCGCAGCGACTTATTTCTCGAAAAAGGGTTGGCCGGCGCGGCCGGTCGGTGCCGCGTCCACGTCGCCACCCGCTATAGTGGCCGTATGCCAGGCTTGTCATCAGCAGAACTTGGCCGGCGGCCTGCCGGCGCCGCGGCTGGCCGGCCAGAGGTATGAATATCTGGTCGAAGCGATGCGCCGCTATGCCGAAGGCGAGCGGACCAACAATGCCGAAATGATGAACATTATGAAGGCGCTTTCGCCCGCCGAGCGGGAAGCGATGGCGCGCTACATATCCGGCCTCTGATCGGCGGCCGTGCGGTTGACACGCTGCCGATTTCACTGAAAACTACCTGGGTGACTCTGTTTCATCTGTGCCGGTGTCATGCCCCGCGAAAGCGGGGCACCCCGTAACCACAGTGCGACGAATGGAAAAGAAGACGTTACACCTGGGTAATTTATGGACTACTGGATCGCCCGCTTTCGCGGGCGACGACACGCCCAGGAACAAGCGTTTGAAACGAAATACTACTACGTCGGTTCACGTTTGGGCCAAGGCAAAGCTCAACAAGCCAAAGCCCTAAAAGCAAAATCGCAATTCAGGATCACGGGAGGCAATGATGGATTCCAATGGATCTGGCCGCAGGCGGTTCCTGAAACACGCTGCCGCACTCGCTGGGGTGGCTGCCGGCGCAGGAGTAGGCGCAGAATGGGCCGCAAGAGGCCAATCAGCCAAATCTGCTGAAGCGAAGCCTGAAGCGCAAGCCAAAGAGGCCCACGACCACCGCGAGCTCTCGCGCCGAGGGGCGAGATTCAGCGTAGATCACATCACTTACTACACGCCGCTTCAGGATTATGCGGGCATCATCACACCGGCCTCGCTCCACTTCGTGCAATACCACGCATCCCACTTCCCTGACATCGATGTGCAGCAGCATCGCCTCACCATCCACGGCATGGTGGACCGTCCGTTGAGTTTCAGCATGGAGGATCTAAAGCGCCTGCCCTCCGTAACCCGGATTCATTTCCTGGAGTGCCATGCCAACAGCTCTCCACAGATCCATCATGCGGGCAATCAGAACATGGGGCTGCCGGTCCAATACGTTCACGGGATGACCAGTTGCAGCGAATGGACCGGAGTGCCGCTTTCCGTGCTGTTGAACGAGGTCGGCGTACAAAAGGAGGGGACTTGGCTGGTTTCAGAAGGGGCAGACCCCGGCAAGTTCTCTCACACGCTTCCGATGGCAAAAGCCATGGAAGACGTCATCGTCGCCTACGGCCAGAATGGCGAGCCGCTGCGGGTCGAGCAGGGTTACCCGATCCGGCTGCTGGTTCCCGGCTGGGAAGCGCCCTTCAGCGTGAAGTACCTGCGCCACATCAAGGTGGTGGATCAGCCCTATCACGCCTGGAATGAAGCGATGAATCACTCCGTCGCGAGACCCGACATAGGCGGCAAAGCGCGCTGGTACCATTTTCAGTTCGGGCCGAAATCCGTGATTACGCGGCCTTCAGCTGGACTAAAGTTGCCCGGCCCGGGATATGTCGAGATTACCGGCTTGGCTTGGTCCGGTGGCGGTGTGGTCAAGAAGGTCGATGTATCCACCGACGGCGGCGAGACCTGGAAGGAAGCGAAGCTTCAAGAGCCGGTGCTTCCGAGGGCGCATACCCGGTTTACCTTTGACTGGGCTTGGGACGGACAAGAGGCGGTGCTGATGTCTCGTTGCACGGATGCACTGGGTGAAGTTCAGCCGTCACGAGCGGAGTTGTATGCAAACTGGGGCATTTCCGAAGAGGAGTCGCGAAAACCCGCCCGCGCCATTCATTTCAATGCCATGCAACCCTGGAGGTTGGCACGCGACGGTAGCATACACGATTCGATGTTCTCTTAATCTACTCCTGCCAGTGATGATTGTGACCGCGCCTGCGGCGGGGCTGACGAGTCTCCCATCCATAGCGCGGACACGCCCTTGAGCCAGGAAGCCGAATCCCCGCCTCGCAAGCGCCGGTAGAACTGGAGATGTCAGCAGCGCGGTTGAAACACTTCGGCTGGGGCCGCGAGGGCGAGTGCCTCACAGCGGAAGAGGAGGCCTTCGTGATAGCGCGTGCGGAAGCGCGTTTCGGCATGGCGCTCAAGGAGAGCGCGAGCGCGCCGCGCCTCGAAGATATCAGGCTCGAACCGCCGCGCGTCACGACGCCCGCCTCACTCCGGTTCTGCACCAGCGAACACTACGACCGTGTCGCCCACACCTACGGCAAATCATACCCCGAGCTCGCCCGCGGCCTTGCACACGATTATGCGAGCGCGCCGGACGTCGTCGCATACCCGCACAACGAGGCGGACGTGAAGGCTGTGCTCGACTGGGCCGGCGGCGCCGACGCGACCGTGACGCCGTTCGGCGGTGGATCAAGCGTATGCGGTGGCGTCGAGCCGAAGCTCAACGGCCACAAGGGTGCGATCACGATCGACCTGCAACAAATGGGCAAGGTGAAGGCGGTCGACAAGACATCGCGCGCCGCGCTGATCGAGGGCGGCACCTACGGTCCGGCGCTCGAAGCGCAGCTTCGTCCGCATGGGCTGACGCTGCGCCATTTTCCACAGAGCTTCGAATATTCAACGCTCGGGGGCTGGATTGCGACGCGTGGCGGCGGCCACTTTGCGACGCTCCATACGCACATCGACGATTTTGTTGAATCGCTGCGCACCGTCACGCCGAGGGGTGTGATCGAAAGCCGCCGCCTGCCCGGCTCCGGTGCGGGTCCGAGCCCGGACCGCCTGATGATCGGCTCGGAAGGAATTCTCGGCGTCATCACACAGGCGTGGATGCGCTTGCAGGATCGCCCGAAATTCCGCGACGGCGGCGCCGTGCGTTTCAGGGATTTCTTTTCTGCCGCACACGCTGTGCGGGCGATCTCGCAGGCCGCCCTCTATCCCTCGAACTGCCGCATCCTCGATCCGGCCGAGGCCTACAACACCGGCGCTGCAGATGGCTCGGTCGCCATCATGGTGCTGGCCTTCGAGTCGGCCGACCACGATGTCGCGCCGTGGATGAAGCGCGCGCGCGAATGCTGCGCGGATCACGGCGGCACTCCCGAGGCGGGGGGCGCCGAGGCGCACTGCGAGGGGGCCGCCGGCGCGTGGCGCAACGCCTTCATCCGCATGCCTTATGCGATGGAACGGCTGATCATGCGCGGCGTGATCAACGATACGTTCGAGACCTCGATCACGTGGGAGCGCTTTGAAAAATTCCACGATACGATCAAGGCCACGACGGAGAACGCGATCCTTGAGACGACGGGCCGCAAGGGCGAGGTCACCTGCCGCTTCACGCATGTCTATCCCGATGGCCCCGCACCCTATTTCACGATCCACGCGCTCGGCGAGCCGGGCAAGCTCGGCGCGCAGTGGCTTGCAATCAAGAGCGCGGCGCTCGACGCCGTCATTGCCAATGGCGGGACTGTCACGCACCACCACGCGGTCGGGCGCGATCATCGCCCGTGGTATGACAGGCAGCGCCCGCCGTTGTTCGCCGAGGCGCTGCGGGCTGCGAAGAAAGCACTCGACCCGCAGGGCTTGCTCAATCCGGGCGTTCTCATTGAACCATGAGGTCAGCCGGTGTCGCGGATGCCACGTGACGAACTTCAGTCCGAAGGCCGATTTTCAGGGTTCGCGTGAAAACTTGCACCTGGTTGAGCGCTGGACCCGCACTGGGCCAAGCACGCTCGAATACGAAGTGACAATCGAAGATCCGACGGTGTGGACCAGGGCCTGGACCGTCAAGGAAGAGTTCACCAGGCAAAGCGACCTGGACAACAGACTTTATACCGAGCCGCGTTGCGTCGAGGGAAACTATGGTCTCCCTGGGATCATCCACGGACGACGCATAGAAGAACGCGCCTTCGCAGAGGGACGAGGTCCTGACCCAGCGACCAGGGACGCCATGAAGGATGGCTTTATATTTGATGACGAGCCGCTGCGGTAACACCGTCCAGCAACTCATGCCTCGGCAGCTTTCGATCCGATTTTTGCTCCTGTAATGTGAGGTATCGCGTAGCGCAAGGGAATGGCGAGTTTTTGATCGGCGTCATTGCGGCGTGAACAGGACCGCGCATGAGCGTGCTGCAAATTCTCAATGGATTGACCTTCGCGGCCCTCCTCTTTGTAGTCGCGAGCGGGTTCACCTTGATTTTTGGGCTGCTTCGGATCGTCAACCTCGCCCACGGCGCCCTTTATCTGCTCGGCGGCTACATCGGGTTTACAGTTGCGGTGCGGACCGGGAGCTTCATGCTCGGTGGCGTGACTGCCATTGCCTCGGCAGCGGCGGCCGGATGGATCCTTTCTGAAGGCTTGCTGCGCTTCGTGCAGGGGCACGAATTACGGCAAGTGCTGCTCACGCTCGGCGTCGCATTCGTCATGAATGACATGGCTCTGGTGGTCTGGGGCGGCGATACGTTTACGGTGCCGATCCCGGAAATGCTGCGCGGCGCCGTCCAGGTATTCGGGGTGTTTTATCCAACCTATCGCCTCTTTGTTCTGCTCGCAGGCTGCCTGATTTTCGGCGCGCTATGGCTCGTCCTGCAGCACACCCGCATCGGCGCGCTGATCCGGGCCGGCGTCGATGACGTCGAAATGGTCGAAGCCTCGGGCATCAACATCAAGCGAATCTTCCTCATAACATTTCTGCTGGGCTCGGCGCTTGCAGGCTTCGGGGGCCTTCTGGGAGGCGCTTTTCTGTCCCTCTACCCTTCGGCAGACTCGGAGATCCTCGTGTTTAGCCTCGCGGTCGTCATCATTGGCGGGCGCGGAAGCCTGATGGGCGTGGCGACAGGCAGCCTGCTGGTCGGCCTGCTCAATACCTTTGGCCAAGTAATGTTTCCTGAGCTGGCCTATTTCGTGATTTTTGGCCCGATGGCGGTGCTGCTCGCGTTCCGTCCCCTCGGCCTGTTCGGACAAGCGGCGTAAATGACCACGACCCGCAGGCTGAGAGCACTGCCGGCGGCCGGACTCCTCTCGCAAGTCGGAGCCGTGCGGGCCGGCCTGACCATTGCGGCTTTCGTCGTGGCGGCGGCGCTACCTCTCGCTTTGTCGCCCTATCAAACAGGGCTTGCGACCGAAGTTCTGATCTTCGGTATTCTCGCAATGTCGGTCGATCTGCTGGCTGGCTTCGCTGGTCGGACCTCGCTCGCCCATGGAGCGATATTCGGCATAGCGACCTACGTGGTCGTCTACGCGATCGAGCAGGCGGGCGCCTCGCCACTTGTCGCGATCACTCTCGGCGTCGCGGCCGCCACGGCAGTCGCAGCCGTCTTCGCGCTGCTCGCGGTGCGAACATCGGGCGTCTATTTCCTGTTGCTGACGCTCGCGCTCGGAATGATCGTCTGGGGTATCTGCTTGCGATGGACCGATGTGACCGGCGGCGAGAACGGGCTGCGCGGTAACATCCGCCCGGCGATCCTTGTGCCGCATCGCAATTTCTATTGGGCCGTGCTTGCGGTAGTCGCCCCGCTATCGTTGGCGATGTGGCGCTTCGCCCACTCTCCCTTTGGTCTGACACTGCGTGGGATCCGCGACAGTGAGACCAGGATGCAAAGTCTTGGCTATGATGTAACGCTGCACCTCTTCATCGGCTTCACGGTTTCGGGCTTCTTTGCCGGCATCGCGGGTGCAATGTACGCGTTCTTCAACAATTTTGTGAGCCCATCGACGGTTTCGCTCGCCCAATCCGTGGAGGCGCTGCTGATGGCGATCGTCGGCGGCATCGGTACATTGTTCGGCGCCTTTGTTGGGGCTGCAACTATCATCCTGCTGCAGAATACCGTGAGTGCCTACACCGAGCGTTGGCCGACAGTGCTTGGGATTGTCTTCGTCATCGTGATGATTTTCGCTCCTGATGGGATCGTCGGAACGATCATTCGGGCGCAACGTGCGTGGCGAAAACGACGCTTAGATCGGGTTTCGGTCAAATGGAATCATGCGTCCGTGTCGTCGACCGCGAAGGCGGGCGACCCAGTAGCCCCGGCACGGCCGGGATTAGTAGGTCGCCCGGTCAAGCCGGGCGATGACACCACCAGACTCAGCGATAGCGACGGTTGCAATTGACCGGAACGCTCTCTAGGGCAACGTAGACGAAAGGAAGATAGCCATGGACCGCAGGCAGTTTCTTAAAACCACGGGGCTGACGCTTTCGGTCGCCGCGCTCGGCCGCCCGGCGTCCGCGCAGGCGGCGCCGATCAAAGTCGGCGTCTTGGCGCCGCTCACTGGGGTGGTCGCCTCGGGCGGTCGCGAAATGGTCGAGGGCACGCAATTTTGGTTCGATCAGATCAAAAGCGAAATCTCGGGCCGGAAGGTGGAACTGGTGATCGAGGACGACGCTTCGAACCCTGATGTCGCGTTGCAGAAGGCGCGCCGCTTGGTCGAGCAAGCGAACGTCCATTTCCTCATCGGAAACTTGCTCGCCAATACCGGCCTCGCAGTGGCAAATTACGTCAAGGGCACCGGGACGCCGTATTTCATTCCCATCATCGCGGCCGACGACCTCACCCAGCGTCAGCGCATCCGCAATGTCGTGCGCGTCGCCGGCTATTCGGCGAGCGCCTTCACGCATCCGTTCGGCGATTGGGCACTGAAGAACGGCTTCAAACGGATTGCGACGATCAGCCAAGATTACTCGTTCGGCCATGAGCAATGCGGCGGCTTTGCCCAGGTATTCACCGAGGGTGGCGGTCAGGTGGTAGCGCAGCTGTGGAATCCCTTGAACACCTCCGACTTTAGTCCCTATCTCGGCCAGCTCGCAGGCATGAATATTGACGCGGTGTTCGCCATGCAGAACGGCGCCGACGCAACGCGCCTGCTCCAGCAATATGCAAGCTTCGGCCTGAAAGGCCGAATCCCGATGCTCGGCGCCATGAATCTGACCGACCAAGCGGTGATCCGCACCCTTGGGCCCGAGTGCGAAGGCGTCATCTCGTCGGCCCATTTCGCCGAAGGCGCCGACAATCCGGTGACGCAGAAATTCGTCAAGGACTACACCGCGCGATATGACAAGATCCCGTCCCTGTTCGGCTTCTCGATGTATTCGGGTGCGATGTGGGTGTCGAGGGCGATCGAAAAGCTCGGCGGCAGGGTCGAAGACCGCGATGCTTTCATCGACGCGGTCCTCAACACCGACCTTCCGGATTCCCCGCTTGGCAAGCCGGTGCGGCTCGACCCCTATGGCAACCCGGTCTACGACGTCTACATCCGGAAGGTCGTCAAACGCCCCGACGGCAAGTACTGGAATGCACCGATCGAGGTTTATCCGGCCGTATCGCAATTCTGGAAATATGATCCCGAGACCTACATGAAGCAGCCGCCCTATTCGCGCAGCTTCCAAGGCATCAAGAAGACGTAAAGCGCCGGCCTGTACGTGGCTGACGCAATTCTTCGCTTCGAGGAGGTGGTGGTCGCCTTCGGCGCGCTGCGGGCTGTCGACGGCGTTACTTTCGCAGTGCCACGGGGCGAGCGGCGGGCGATCATCGGTCCGAACGGGGCCGGCAAGACGACGCTCTTCAATGCGACAACAGGCGTGATCAGGCCGACGCACGGGCGCATTGTTTTCGGCGGGCGAGACATCATCCGCCTGCCGCCGCACCGGCGCGCTGCCCTCGGCATCGCGCGCACGTTTCAGATCACCAACCTTTTCCCGACTCTCGCGGTCATCGATAACGTCGCGCTCGCGCTACGTGCGCTCGCACCACGCAAATTCTCCCTCCTCGCCTCGCCGCGGCTCAATGCCGAGGAGGTTGCACGGATTGAGCATGCGCTTGGCGCAGTACGCCTGCTTGGTCGCGCCGACGCACCGGTCAAGCAACTGTCCTATGGCGAGCAGCGACAGCTCGAGCTTGCGCTGGCATTGGTCGGAAATCCGTGCCTGCTGCTGCTTGATGAGCCTGCGGCCGGGTTATCGCTGGCCGAACGAACCATGGTGGGCGACATCATTCGCGCACTGCCGCGCGATCTCACTCTTATTCTAATCGAGCACGATATGGACCTCGCGCTCGGCCTCGTCGACTGCGTCATCTGCATGCACGAGGGCCGCGTCCTGGCCGAGGGCGCGCCCGATGCGATCCGGCGCGATGCGCGAGTGCAGGAGGTCTATCTCGGCAGGCCACGCCATGCTTGAACTTTGCGATCTGCACAGCTTCTACGGCGAAGCCCACGTAATCTGCGGCGCCTCCCTCACGGTCGCCAAGGGCGAGGTCGTCGTCCTGTTGGGCCGCAATGGCATGGGCAAGACCACACTGATCCGATCCATCATGGGCCTTACGCCGCCGCTGGTGCGTTCAGGCGACGTGCGATGGCGCGGCGAAACCCTCCTCGGCCTGCGGCCGCATGCTATTGCCGCGCGTCACATCGCAATCGTTCCGCAGGGGCGGCGCCTGTTCGCATCGCTGACGGTCACCGAGCACATGACGATGCTCAAGAGCCCCCGCGTTCGTGAGGGCTGGACGGTTGCGCACATCTTCTCGTTATTTCCCCGCCTTGCTGAGCGCCGGCATCATTTGGCTCGCCAGCTGTCCGGAGGGGAACGGCAGATGCTCGCCCTCGCCCGCGCCTTGATGATCGATCCGGAGTTGATTCTGATGGATGAGCCGTCCGAAGGACTAGCTCCAGTCATGGTCCAGCACCTCGAGGACATCGTGCGCCAACTCAAGCAAGCAGGTCTCTCGATCCTCCTGGTCGAGCAGAATCTCTATTCGGCCCTGGCGATCGCCGATCGAGTCTATGTCCTCGAAACCGGAAAGGTGGTCCACGAATGCCGCGCCTTTGATATCGTAGGAAATCCGACATCGCTCAGCCGCTATCTTGGCGTGCAGTAGCGGTAGGGTGGATGTCCTCGCCTGGTCGAATGGCTTGGCTCTTGGTTGCGGCGCTTTCCGCGTGGCAAAGACCTTTGCATGCGTGAACCGATCTGACATCGGGCGCTGGCCCACGCTCCTGTGTTGGTTGCTGAGCTCAAGGCGCCGCCGCAGGTTATATTGGCGCGCCTGGCCGGAGGTCCTGAAAAGGAGATGGATCATGGATGTCGTGGTCAAAAATGTCCGCTTGCCTGAGCATGCCGATAGCCTTACCGACATCGCAATATCAGGCAGCAGTATTGCCGCCATTGCGCCGAACATAGCCACTGGCGGGACAATAATCGATGCGGCCGGGCGGCTCGCGTCGCCGGGCTTTGTTGAGAGCCATATTCATCTCGATAAATCCTGCATCCTCGATCGATGCAGCTCGACGCGCGGCGATCTCGAAGGGGCGATCGGCGAAGCTGCGAAAGCAAAAGCCGCCTTCACGCCAGAGGACGTGTGGTCGCGCGCGACGCGCACGCTCGAAAAAGCCATCTTGCACGGGACCACTCACATGCGCACGCACCTCGAGGTCGATCCCGGTGTCGGATTGCGCAGCCTCGACGGCGTACAGCCGCTCGTAAGGGATTATGCCTGGGCCATCGATCTTCAGATATGTGTGTTTCCGCAGGAGGGCCTCATCAATAATCCAGGCACCGACGAATTGATGGTCGAGGCGCTCAAGCGCGGCTGCCACGCGGTCGGTGCGGCACCTTACACCGATTCCGATCCGCACGGGCAGATCGATCGTGTCTTCGAGATGGCGAGAGAATTCGATGTGGACATCGACATGCACCTCGACTTCGGGCCGAACGCCGACAACATGACCTTCGACCACGTCTGCCGCCGAACCGAGGAGTACAAGTATGGCGGACGGGTTGCAATCGGCCATGTGACTCAGGCGACGAGCCTTTCAATCGCCGCGTTTGAAGCGATGGCAAAGCGCCTCGCCGACGCAGGTGTCGCGTTGACGGTGCTGCCATCGACCGATCTCTATCTGATGGGACGCCATCACACCCACGATCATCACAATTCAACCCGAGGCGTCGTGCCGGCTCATAAGCTGCTCCGGCACGGCGTCAACTGCTCGCTATCCAGCAACAACGTGTTGAACCCTTTCACGCCTTTCGGCGATTGCTCGCTCATCAGGATGGCGAACCTTTACGCCAACGTTTGCCAGGTCGGCACGAAGGCCGAGATGCGTGAATGCTTCAACATGGTGACGCGCCGGCCAGCCGAGATCTTACGACTTGCCGACTACGGTCTCTCCGTCGGCAAGGCCGCTGACTTTGTTGTGCTCGATGCTGTCGAGCCCGCGATGGCGGTGGCTGAGATCGTTCCAGTCCTCTACGCTTTCAAGCACGGCCGCATGACGGTCTGGCGATCGCCCGCAAAGCTCATTTCGCCCCAGCGATAGTGGACGATCCACTCGGCGCGTCCTGATATCAATTCGAAAACTGCGAGTACAGTCAGAAACGCTTCGAGGGCGGCGCAGAGAGAGTGGTCCGCCGCACATGTGAGGTTCGAAGAGGTCTTCGGCACGGCGCGGGGTTGCGGAGCTTCGTGCATTGCTGCGAGCCGTCGTGGGAAGCGAGTTGGTGCACCAAGCTACGGAGGAGCCAAACTCCTCGCGGAGTGAGGACCTAGAAAAAAAGCCAGGCTCAGTGTGGGGCTAAAACGAGGAATATGGTAAGTGGGCCAGCTCAAGAGCGAACGAATTGCCGAAAACTCTTAGCAATGTTGGAGAGAAATTGATGATTGAGTGGTTTGATGACCTCGCTGTGGGCATGCGCTTCAGAAGCTCGACAAAAGTTGTTACGCGCGAAGACATCAAGCGCTTTGCGACTGAATTCGATCCTCAACCCTATCATCTCGATGAAGCCGCCGCAGAGCGGACGCCATTGAAGGGCCTCGCCGCTTCGGGATGGCACACTGCGGCGATTACAATGCGGTTGGCCGTGGAGGTCCGTCCATTCGGACCGCACCCTTTGTTGGGCCTTGGCGTCGATGAATTGCGATGGCTAGCCCCGGTGCGGCCTGGCGATACCCTCCACCTCGAAGGAGAGGTAATCGAACTCACACCATCAAAAACAAAGTCCCAAGGAATCGCTCGAATCAAATGGACAGCTTTCAATCAAAAAGGAGAGCCGGTGTACACGTTTACTCCAATCGCCATCGTGCCGCGTCGGCCGCGCTGATCGACCTCGCTTGGTTGGATGGCGGCATCAGAGCCAAGGCCGCTTTGGGTTGCACGTCACGAGCAACGCCGGTTCAGGAGAGATGAAGGAAAGCCCTTCGCGTTCGCTGATCCAACCGCGAGGCCGAAAGTACGTTAGCTTGAATTGCGCTGGCAGACTTCAATCTATCCGCGCCAATAGCTGCTCCAGGGCCGCGAAGAACCGCTGCCATCCGTACTTGGCGCCCTGATAGTACTGCGGCTGATCCGGCCGGAAGCCCGACTGCTCCATGCGCAGGTGGGTCCCCGTGCTCGTAGGGGTGAGAGTCCAAGTGACGACACTCTCGAGACCTAAGCCGAACTTTCCTTAAGCCGCAACGCAAGTCCTTGTATTCCCTCGATTGTCGGATCGAGGACTGACTACAGTTGTAATTTGACACCGAGCAGGTCGAAGGCGCGCTGCTGGATTTGGGTCGGGGTGGCGAGAAGAGCCATT
>DATGCX010000338.1:0-3099 GCA_035311445.1 Xanthobacteraceae bacterium
AAGACGAAGGCGCGGGCGCGTGCCATGCACCTCCTCAACCTCGTCGGCCTTGCCGGGTTCGAGCGGCGTTTCCCGCGTGAACTGTCGGGCGGCATGCAGCAGCGGGTCTCGATCTGCCGCGCGCTCATTCACAACCCCTCGATCCTGCTAATGGACGAACCCTTCGCGGCTCTCGATGCCATGACGCGCGAGGAACTCGGGTTCGAGCTCATGCGCATCTGGGATACCGACAAGAAGACCGTGATCTTTGTCACTCACAACATCACTGAGGCGATTCTTTTAGCCGATCGCGTGGTGGCGATGTCGCGGCGCCCCGGGCGGATTGCCAAGATCGTGGACATCGAGCTGCCGCGGCCACGCACGATCGATATGGAATTCTCTCCACAATTCAAATCCTATTCCGATCAAATCCGGGCCGTGATTTATCACGGTGAAGAAGACGGCAGGCGATGACGGCGCAGCTTATTCGCGAAACGACCGAGACATCGGATGAAGCCGCGGAGTCGAGCGAAGCTTCGGCCCGGGCGATCCTCGGCGCAACGCTGACGTTCCTCGCTCTGGTGGCGCTGTGGGAACTGCTGGTGCGCGGGTTCAATATCCCGGGCTGGCTCCTGCCGACACCGAGCGCGATCGCAATCGCGCTGGCGGAATGGCGAGACGAGCTCGTACGCCATTCGCTCGTCACCCTCTATGAGACTTTGCTGGGCTTCGCACTGTCGATTGCGATCAGCATCCCGCTCGCGGTAGCGGTTGTCCATTCGGCGATCCTGCGAAATACGATCTACCCGATCCTGCTGACCTTCCAGTCGGTTCCCAAAGTCGCGATCGCTCCACTGCTCGCGCTCTGGATCGGATTCGGCATGTTGCCGAAGATCGCTGTCGTGTTCCTGGTCTGCTTTTTTCCGATCATCGTCGCGACCGCGACCGGGCTTTCGGCGGTGCCTGCCCCGCTCATGGAGCTGATCCGCTCGCTCTCCGCCAGCACGATGCAAACGTTCATCAAGATTCGATTCCCAACGGCGATGCCCTACATCTTCGTCGGGCTGAAAGTCGCCATAACTTTTGCGGTGATCGGTGCCGTCATTGGCGAATTCGTCGGGTCGGAGGAAGGGCTCGGCTATCTCATTCTTGTGTCGACCTCGCAGTCGCGCACGCCGCTGGCATTTGCGGCGCTCGTGTCGTTGACCGTGATGAGCATCGTGCTGTACTACGGCATTGTGTTCATCGAGCGGATCGCTGTGCCTTGGGCGCCGAAGAACTGAAATCGCTTACATCGTTGGTTATGGAGAAGCGAAGTGAGTGCTGCTTGGCGTGATCTCGCAACTCCGCGCGCAGACCTGCTGTTACGGGGTGGCCGCCTCATCGATCCGGCACACAATCGCGATGGAATCGCCGACGTGGCGATATGCAACGGTCGTGTCATCGCCATCGGTACTGCGGCTCAGGAACTCGCGCCCAGACGCACGATCGATGTTAGCGGGGCGATCGTCACGCCGGGCTTCATTGACATGCACGTCCACGTCTACGAGTGGGTGACGAATTTCGGCGTGCCGGCGGACGCTGCGGGCGTCCAATCGGGCGCCACAACCATCGTCGACCAGGGCAGTTCGGGCGCCTGGACATTTGGTGGATTCAAAGCCTTTATCGCCGACCCCGCCCGCACCGATGTGCGGGCTTTCGTGTCGATCAATGTCGCTGGCGCTTTGCAGGGCGGCATGGAAGGCACGACCCTGCACAATCCCGGCATGGTGCACGTCGACAGCCTGGTGCGCATCGCCGCCGAGCATCCACAAACTGTGCGCGGCATCAAATGCCACTGGGAGAGCGGCGGCCTGTCCCACTGGGGACCGACCGTGCTTGAAAAAGCGGCGGAAGCCGGACGCGACGCCAATCTTCCGCTTTATGTGCACACGGGTGAGCTTTTCCCGGTCGATGAGGCGAACCGGCCGAAACCGTCAGCGGTCATGGGCGGGGTGGTTCAGTATCTCAAGCCCGGCGACGTGCTCGCCCACGTCTATTCGCGCATGCCCGACGGCATCATGAGTACGGCTGAGGATGTGCCGGGCTGGCTGTTCGAAGCCAAGGCCGCGGGCGCGCTGTTCGATCTCGGTCACGGCGTCAACCTCAGCTTCAGGATTGCGCGCAAGATGATGGAAAAAGGAATCTTTCCGGACACCATCGGCTCGGACGTGCATGGCGATTTCAACTCCTACCACGACTTCAGCATCCTGGATTACTCTCTCCTCGGTGGCATGAACAAACTGCTGGGTCTCGGCATGAGTCTCACCGACGTGGTGCGCGCCGTGACGGCAACCCCGGCCGAAGTCCTGGCAGACCCGTCGATCGGACACCTCGGCCCCGGAGCACGCGCCAACATCACCGTGCTGCGGCCGGTCGAGGGCGAATGGACGCTCTTCGACTCAAGCCGCGAACGCCTCATCATTCACGAGCGCCTGCTACCCGATCTTGTTGTAATGGATGGCGAGGTCATTGCGCCCGATTGCGGGCTTCTGGCCGACGTGATGGCGCCCTCTGAACGGCCCCGCGGCATCACGCGCCCTTCCGTCCTGGTCAGCAATGCCGCGACTCTCGCGGCGCAATGACGGATCGTCAGGCATGCGCTATTTCTCCGTTGTGCTCCGACATTCGGAAGCCCAGTGTGTGGAACGTTCCTCTGCGGAGCCGTAGGCCTGACTGTCTCAAATATTGAATTCCCGGCAGATATTGTATACTGGATTACTTCCCGTGGGAGATTACGTTGCCAGGGAAAGAGGTGTCGGATGTTTGGATCGCGGAAAGCTATTCGTCGCATTGTGGCGGGCGCGCTGATCGCGTCGACGATGCTGCTGCGCCCCGGCCCCTCCAGGGCGCTCGACAATGTCACGTTGATTACCGACTTCGGTTATAACGGCCGTCACGCCTATTTCTTCGAGGCGGTCGACAAAGGATACTACAGGAACGCCGGGCTCGAGGTGAAAATCGTGCGCGGCCAAGGCTCAGTCGATGCGATCCGCCAGGTCGGCGCCGGCAATGCGATGTTCGGCTTCGCCGACGCCGGCTCCCTGATATTGGCGCGCGCCAACGACCAGATCCCGGTCA
>DATGCX010000339.1:0-2614 GCA_035311445.1 Xanthobacteraceae bacterium
GGAAGTGCGCCGAGGACGAACCCGGCAGCGGCTTCGATCACCGTGTAAGACGCCTGGTGCAGAAGCGTGCCGTCGCCGATGCCGGCAACGAAGCGCGTCGCCACGCCCCATGGCGAGCCCACCCAATAGCTGCCGAGCGTCATGCTGAGCACCTGCCAGATGGCGACCAGAACGACAAGGACGAGAATCTGATCGCCGCACGCCCGCAACGACGTGGCGATCCGATGCCACAAATCGGAACGGCCGATGGTGCTGCGCTTTCCCAGCGTGGTCATGTCTCCTCCAGGATGCGAGGCCTGCGCCGGCGGTTATCATCGTCGCTCCTGCTGTCGTATTCCCTTGGAGACGACGGTCGAGATACGGTGCAGTGCACTCGCAAGCAGACGCAATTGTCGCGCGTTGCGCTTCCTGTTAACGCTGCGCATTAGAACAGAACGATAGATCGGGAGCATGCAATGTTCAAATGGCCTGGGCTGGTCGCTGCGCTTTCCCTCGCCATCGCGGTTGGGCTCGGCCCCACCTCGGGCAACAGCCGGGAGATCGAAATCATCATGGCGTTGCCGGCCCAGACGCTGACCTTTAGCATCGCCTTCGTCGCCGAGGACGCCGGCTTCTACAAGAATGAGGGTCTCAAGGTCAGCCACCGCTTCCTGGTCGGCGTTGCCTCGCCCAACGCGGTGATCGCCGGCAGCGCGGATTTCACGATCGGGACCGGACCAGTTTTCCTGCGCGCGGCAGCGCAAGGGCAGCGCATGTTGGCCATCGCCAACCTGCTCGACAAGCCCCTGGTCGAAATGGTGCTGCGCAAGGATGCCGCAGAGGCGGCGAAGATTACTCCGGGCATGCCGCTCGCCGAGCGAGCCAAGGCATTACGCGGTAAAACAATCGGCATCCAGGGCATCGGCAGCATCGTGCACGCATGGCAGCGGCTGGTCGCGAACCGTGCCGGGCTCGACGTCGAGAAGGACGTCCGCATCGCGCCGATGGACCCGCCGGCAATGCTGCCCGCGCTCGAGAACAAGGGGGTCGACGGCTATGCCACGTCACTGCCGTTTACAACTCAGGCGGTGGTGCAGGGCAGCGCGGTGATGCTTGCGAGCGCGGCGAGTGATGCGCCCGATCTGCTGCCGTTCGCCTATGGCCTGCTCTACACGAAACCCGACACGTGCACGCAGAACCGCGAGAAGTGCGCGCGCATCGTGCGCGCGCTCGCTGCGGCCAACAGGTTCATTCTGGAGAAGCCGGGCGAGGCGCTTGGGTTGTTACGAAAGCGCTTCGACAAAATGGACCCGGCAGTGTTAGCTACTGCATGGCAGGTTGTGTCGAAGGCGCATGCGAACGATATCAAGGTACCGGTCGTGGGGCTGGACAATTCGCAGAAGGTCAGCCTCGAAGCGAAGTTGCTCGACCCCAAGGACGCGCTCAAAACGTTCGACGGGCTTTATACCGACGAATTTTTGCGTTGATCGCAAAATGCCGATCGCGACTCAGCCCACTGGGCCCTATTCCCTGTTACCGTTAGGAAAATTCCCTGATACGACTTTGTAAATTCCCTGTTCCGTTGCGTAGGGAATTCAGGGAACCTATTGATTTTCGCTCGCCGACTGGGCATCGAAATTGAAGTGGAGGGCCGGTTTCCGCAAAATTCCCTGTATTTTTCCCTGTTAGCACCCGACACGAACTCGAGCTGCAACATGTGCCCATAGTTAGGGACTATAGCTGCGCGCCTCGATGTTCGCACAAAGAGCTTTTTTGTGACGTGCATCACATCGCGTCCGCAACCGTGGCATTAAGCTTATGGTCATCTCATGCACGAGGGAGAAGTCCAATGGCCAGGTTGGTTCGTGCTGCGAGGCGGTTTTTTAGTCGCGATAAGAGGGGCTGTTCCGCCGTAGAATTCAGTGCCTTTGGCCTTTAATTCCGAACAGCATCGGAACGCGACGCAAGGCTGAGCCGGGTCAGTCGTCTCGGTCACGACGGCCCACCCGGCGGCGTCGTGGCCACGTCCCGCCCGTCGGTCTCACCCAGCCCCGGCGGGCGGGGTGCTATTGGTGTCCACGATCCGCGCCTTGCCTGATTTCCGCTTGGGATACTATCGCGGCGACCCAAACGACATCAGGCTGGAACGGACCGGCTACCATGGCGCAATTGGTGGCGAGACTTTCCCAACCCCATTGGTGCGGATCGCCGCCGATGATCTCTTTGCACGCGTCTTATCTGATCGAGTCGCATTCGTCCCGTTCAGTCAGGGCCGCATTGCAGATTACCCAAATGAGCAGGGGTCAGACAGCCGGTGGCGAAATGATTTTGCAACCCTGTCAGCCGCTGGTACACAACCCGCTTACGGCGCGACGAAGCTCGATGACCGCTTTTCGGCGGCTCCATACCCCGCCGTCATGACACCAATACGTCGAGCAAGACTTTCGCCTGCTTTAGATCAAGCGTGTCGAAGCCTTCGGTGAACCAGCCATAGATCGGAGCAAGAAGAGCGCGAGCTTTCTCACGCATGCCCTGATCGTGCCAAAGTCGCGCCATGCTCATCGCAGCACGCAACTCCCAGGACTTCGCCTGCTGCGCACGCGCAACGGTGAGCGCGCGCTCGAAATATGCTCCC
>DATGCX010000340.1:0-2798 GCA_035311445.1 Xanthobacteraceae bacterium
CGCACCCTGCGCTTTCGGGCGGATTGCGCTGATTACTTAATTCGCTTCACCTAGGGCCAGTAGCGCACGTTAAGCGGACCGCTGTAGGCTCCCCCTATGAGCGCACCCGCCGCGATCTGCATTGCAATCATCGATGACGACGTACTCCAATGCAGTGCATTGGGCCGGTTAGTGCGTAGGGCGGGGTTTCACCCCCTGACATTCCGGTCCGCCGAGGATTTTCTCGCGGCCCCCGGGCGTGCCTCTCTCGGATGTCTGTTGCTCGACATTCACCTGGGCGGAATGTCGGGGATCGCCCTGCACCAACGACTGCTGGCCGAGGGCGATCGTACGCCCGTCATTTACATCACTGCACATGAAGATGAAGCCACGCGAACTGCGGCGCTCAGTACCGGTAGCGCGGGGTTCTTTCTGAAGACGGATGCCAGCAGTGCGATCATCGAGGCCCTGCGCCGCGTTACTGAGCCACCTGACGCGCAGCGCCAAGAAACCGGCATCACATGACAAGACGTGGTCGACTGCAGACGGCTACCGTATCGATGGGACCGCGAGCGTTGTCCAGGGTACCCGTCGGGACTACCGCGGGTGAGGTAGACGAAATTGCCGCGACGCAGCAGCGCGCTCTTAACACTTCCGAGGCACTCGATTCTCGAGACGACCCGTAAGCACCTGAACGCGGGAGAGGTCGACTGGCTGCTCGACATGGAGATTGACCTCGTCGTCAACCATCGCGAGGGTTGCCTTCTCCATGACGTGGATCGTGGTGCCTACCTCGATGCAGCCTGCGATGGCACGACCTTCAATCTCGGGCATCGGCACCCACGGCTGCTCGCCAAGCTCAGAGAGAGTACGGATCGCTGGGATATCGGCGGTCAATTTCTACCCTCTGCGGCCCGCGCAGCGCTCGCGCACGAACTCCTCGGCAGCGTTTCGCCGGCCTTGAGTGTCGTTCACTTCGCCAATGGCGGAAGCGAAGCAAACGAGGCAGCCATCAAGGCGGCCCGCATCGCAACCGGGAGGGAGAAGATCGTATCGATTCGCGGGGGACGCCATGGAGTGATGGGCCTTGCGGGTGAGCTTAGCGGTGGTGCGATGCTCACGCCTTCTGCCCGCGCTGCTGTGGTACAGGTAGGCTGGGACGACTTGGGTGCGATCGAGGCGGCCGTGCGGCCAAAGGACGTTGCGGCAGTCATCATCGAACCGATTCCGGCTGAGCTGGGCTTACCGATGCCATCCTCAGGCTACCACCTCGGCGTGCGCGAGCTGTGCACGTCGACCGGAACCATGCTGATCGTGGATGAGGCGCAAACCGGCCTGGGACGCACGGGTAGAGTGTGGGCAATCGATCACTGGAACGTGGTACCGGACATCCTGGTGATGGCGAAGGGCGCCAGCGGCGGCCTCTACCCTCTGGCTTACTGCGTGATGAATTCGCATGCCGCCTCATGGATGAATTCACACCCCTTGAGCATGATCAGTTCCTTCGCCGGGAGTGAGCTCGGCTGCGTCGTGGGTTGCGAGGTGTTACGCATCACCAAGGACCCAGCGTTCCTCACGGTGGTCGGCCACGCTGCACAGCACCTCGCCGCGGGTTTGGAGTCTCTCGCCTCTCGCTTCCCTGCGCAGATTGTGGAGGTGCGTCAGCTCGGCCTCGCGGCGGCCCTGAAATTCGCCGATCCCCTCGGCGGCGCTCTCATGATGTCCGCCTTGTTCAAACATCGCGTCTGGGCCATGGCTGCAGCTTTCGACCTGAGCGTCATTCGAATAACTCCCCCTTTGATCATCGACCTCGCCCAGCTCGACCTTCTTTTAGAAGCCCTGCACGATGCAGTCGTCGACTGTTGGGGGAATTCCCGCGTCCGTGCGTAGCGGATCCGCACAGCACGTCTGACCTGATTGCGGTCGGACGATGCGCCGGATCGCCGCGATACGCGGTTGGATGTTCGGTCGAACGGCAGCGGATGCCGCTGCGCACCAGGCGCAGCGGCTGTCATGTCCGCACAAGCCGCTGTCGTCGAATGCCAAGAATCTATCGCCCCTTTCGAGTACGTTTTATCGCAGTTCTTGATGCCCGCACGTGCCTGCCACTGCCGGTCGACGATTAGCCCAATGTGGATGTCACGTGTGATCGAAGTGTGCCGCTGCGCCTCAACATTGAACAGGAGAACGAGCGTCGTGAAACTTCTACAACTTGCCTTAATCGCTACTTGCGTCGCGAGTGGATATGCACAAGCTCAAGAAGCAGGACGGGAAGCCCAGGCCGTCGCGCGGTTGTGCAAAGCCGACGCTCAGCACCTGTGCTCGGGTAAGACTGGCCAGCAACTGCAACAGTGCCTCAAGAGCAATCAGGCGCAGCTGAGCGCGAATTGCAAGGAAGCTGTTTCCAAGCTTCCGAATGCGCCCAAGTCCTGACGAACGCTGAGACCCGGACAACCTGCCGCGCCCGGCAGCCGCGGCGGGGCGCGGCGAGGCGTATCGAGGAACCAGGCGAAAGCCAAGCCGCGTCTCCGGATGCGCGCAGTGTGGCGAGTCGCGTCTTCGGCTGCGCCAGGCGATGCGAAATGCTCGAGCACAACTCCGGTCACCGCGCGGCTGAAGCCCCCTGCAATTATCTCGATAGGCTTGAGCGGGGGACTCTTCCAATCTGACGCTTAAGGCGAATGTGTCCGCGACTACGGACACTGGATGAATGGCACCATGGCTGATCGCAGACAGATACTCGGGCGATCGCCCCTGCGGCTTTATGTCGCGGCAGCGGCCCTGATTGTGTCGGCCATCACTGCAACACTGATCTGGCT
>DATGCX010000341.1:0-3106 GCA_035311445.1 Xanthobacteraceae bacterium
GAAATGCTTCGGACCGTGGATCATCTGGCAGCCGAATGCGCGGCCCCTGACCGATCCTGTGCCCTTGACGTGATTTCGCTCAACGTGCGGGGGCAGCTTATGCGGCATCAACATCACCCCAGGAATCATCGGTTTGCTTCGACACACCGTCACTCGGGAGTAGGAACGCGGTACGACAATATAACTCTAACTACTTCGCAGCAGAGATCCTGCAGCTTCGCGATATTCACCGCGATCCGCCGCGGCTCGTCCCGGTGAGCTGGGAATAAGATAGGAGAGTCAGGGGTTATAACCGAGGGGCCCCCAAGGAGACTACGATGAGGCTATTGCTAGCGGTGTTGTCAATTTGCGTCGGTCTCGTCAGCATGGGCAAGAACGCAGAGGCCCAAAACTATCCCTGGTGCGTGCATTACGGTACCGGTTTTGGCGGCATCAATTGCGGGTTCACGACATTCCAACAATGCATGGATACCGTGAGTGGGATTGGCGGATTCTGCATGGTGAATAATACATATCAGTCATCGCCGGGATCATATCCGCTAACTAAAAGGCGTCATTCTTATTGACGCCAGCTTGCGACCTAACCTAGCTCCGGCATCCTTCGCGCCTCGTCCTTCGTGAGCAGCTTGGCCTCAATGTCCGCTTTACCCCCAAAAGCGGACATCAGTTGGGTGGGTTAGAAGGTCTGCTTTGTTTCAATAACGGAAGTCGCGACGATCGTCAGGTCAGCGGCCACGCACTCGATCATTGAGAGAGTGTGCCGAAACAGGTCGCGGTACTCCCGAAGCCCGCACCACGTAATATCGGGTGGATTTTAATGCAGATGCCGTTAGCGTAACAATGCCGTTGAACACACTTCGGGAGGAACGAGAAAATGGCTACCAGCGGCGCGCTACCGGGCTACCTTGCCGGTGTCCGTGTTCTAGACCTGACCCAATTCGAGGCCGGCCCATCCTGTACTGAGGCACTCGCCTGGCTCGGTGCGGATGTCGTCAAGGTGGAAAACCCGCAGGGCGGCGAAGCGGGCCGCTCCTTGTTGGGCCGGCAGTCCGGCCCCAACCAGAACCTGGACTCTTGGTATTTCCTGTTGTTCAACGCCAATAAGAAATCCATCACCGTCAACCTCAAATCCGAGCGTGGGCTCGATCTCGTCAAGAACATGGCGAAACGCGCCGATGTCATGGTGGAAAATTTCGCGCCCGGCGCCATCGAGCGGCTGGGGCTCGGCTACGACGTGGTGCACGCCGTTAATCCGAGCATCGTCTACGCGCAGGTGAAGGGCTTCGGCACCGGCGGACCCTACGAGAACAACCTTGCCTTCGACATGATCGCGCAAGCAACCGGCGGCGTCATGAGCATTACCGGCGAGCCCGACGGGCCGCCGCTAAAGCCCGGTGCGACCCTTGGCGATACCGGGACTGGCATGTTGCTTGCCATCAGCATTTTGGCGGCCCTCTACAGGCGCCGCGACACCGGACAGGGCGAGCGCATCGAAATCGCTATGCAGGACGCCATGCTGCAATACATCCGCGTGGCGCTATCCAATCAGGCGACCTACGGCACGGCGGCCAAGCGCAATGGCTCCAAGGTGATCTCCGGCTTCGCGGTGCCGAGCGGCATCTATCCGTGCAAGCCGGGCGGGCCGAACGATTACCTATACGTCTATACCAGCCGCACCAATCCGGTGCATTGGCAGCGGTTGCTCGAAGTGATCGGACGTAAGGATCTCATCGGCGATCCGCGCTTCGACACTGCAGCGGCGCGCCTTAAGCACGAGCCCGAAGTCGACGCGATGATCGCCGCCTGGACGAGCCAGCACGATAAACGCCAGGCAATGCGCGTGCTCGGTGGCGCCGGCGTGCCAGCCGGGGCCATCTTCGATACCATGGAGCTGACCGAGGAGGCGGATTTCGAACGGCGCGGCATTATGCAGACGATGGAGCACCCGATCGCCGGATCGTTCAAGATGCCGGGCTGGCCGGTGCGTTTCGGCGGGCGCACGCCGGACGTCAAGCCGTCACCGCTGCTTGGACAACACACAAATGAAGTTTTAAGCGAATGGCTTGGTCTTGACTCAGACCAGATCGACCAACTCGGCAAAGCCAAGGTCATCTAGATAGCTGCGGCGTGCACTCAGGGGGCGGAATAGGGGACAGACGGGGTCGTCCAAGTTGTGCCCCAACGCACGAACGCACTGCGGGATAGCCCGCTGCGCGGCCTAACTGCGAGCGCAGTTACTAGAGGAGAGAGCTAGCTTCTGTCATTAAATCAATGCCAGCGGAACTGCTGGGGCTTGCGGGCGGAGCCCTGCGAGATCACGACGTTGACGAGGGCGGGGCCGCGGAAGTCCATCGCCTCGTCAAGGGTGCCGCGCAGGTCCTTCGGGTCCTCGACAAAGAAGCCCTTGCCGCCGAAGGCCTCCATCACCCTGTCATAACGGGCGCCGTAAATCAGCGCGTTGGGCTTCAAGTTAAACATCGGGTTTTCCGGGATCTCCGGCATACCAGGACCGATGCCGCCATTGTTCAAGACGATGATCTTGGCAGGGAGGTTGTAGCGAACCAACGTCTCCATCTCCATGCCCGAGAAGCCGATCGCCGAGTCGCCCGAGAGGTGGATGACCGGCTGGTCGGGATGCACGACGCAGGCGGCGATGGCCTGGCCGAGGCCGACCCCCATCGTCCCGTAGGTGCCAGCGTTGAGGCAGGAACGTGCGTTGAAGCTCGGTAATTGGGTGAGGCCGATATCCATCGTGCCGGCGCCCTCGGCGCTGAGGATCGCGTTCTTTGGCATCCAGGCGGCGACATCGCGCAAGGCCCGGAAATAATTGGCCGGCGCCTCGTCGTCGTGGATCTGCGGCCGGATCTGAGCTGAGTTCTCATCCGCCTTCTTCGTAATCATCTGCCTCCACGGCGTGTCCTTTGGATAGAACCACTGGCGGCTGGCGAGCGCTTGATTGAGCTGTCCGACGATTGCCTTGCCGTCACCGACCAGCGCCACTTCCGTCGCCTTGTTATGGCCGATCTCCTCGGGCGCAATGTCGAGCTGGATGACCTTGACGTCCTTCGCATAGCGCGGCGGCTGGCCGAAATGAAAGATCCAGTTG
>DATGCX010000342.1:0-20376 GCA_035311445.1 Xanthobacteraceae bacterium
TCGGACATTGTCTTCCCGTCCTCCCGCCGGAGTTTACGCGACAGTGTCACTGTCAGCTTTCGCGGGCAACGACCCGTTGGTAAATCGCCCTTCGATCGTGCGCAAAATCGCCTCCAGCGTCTCGATCCGGTCGGCGTCGCGCGGCGGCTTGTCCCAGCGCAGGCGATTGATGCGCGGGAAGCGCATGGCCAAGCCGGACTTGTGGCGCGTCGACCGCTGCAGGCCTTCGAACGCCACTTCGAATACCAGGCCCTGCTCGCGCTCATGCGTGACCTCGCGAACCGGTCCGAACCGCTCGACGGTGTTGCGACGCACGAAGCGATCGATCTCGATCAGCTCCGCGTCGGTGAACCCGAAATAAGCCTTGCCGACCGGCACCAGCTCGTCGCCGTTCTCGCCCGCGCTCCAGACGCCGAACGTGTAGTCGGAATAGAACGAGGAGCGTTTGCCGTGACCACGCTGCGCATACATCAGCACCGCGTCGACCAGGAACGGATCGCGCTTCCATTTCCACCACAGCCCCTTCGGCCGCCCCGGCAGGTAGGGCGCGTCGCGCCGCTTGATCATCACGCCTTCGACGGCTTCCGCATCGTCGCCGGCACCTGCGGCTGCGGGATCGGCCCGCGCTGCCGCGAGTTCGGCCCACGTGGTGAACCGCACCAGCGGCGACACGTCGATGCGTGCGTGGTCGAGGCGCATGACAACGGCTTCCAGCCGGATGCGCCGCGCCGCGAACGTTTGCTCACGCATGTCAACCTCGCCGTCCACAAGCAGATCGTAAGCGCGCAAATGGGCGGGGAAATCCGCCATGAGCTTGGGCGTGACGGTCTTGCGATTGAGCCGCTGCTGCAGCACGTTGAACGACTGCACACGGCCATCGCGCATGATCAGCAGCTCACCGTCGAGCGCGCCTTCGAATGAGAATGCGTCCGCCAGGTCCGGGAAGCTCGCAGAGATATCTTCACCGGTGCGCGAGAACAGACGTGCCACGGCGCGACCATCCGGATGCCGGCCGGAGACGGCCTGGACCCTTATGCCATCCCATTTCCACTCCGCCAGAAATTCCACCGGATCAAGCGCGGCGAAATCGGCCTCTTCGATAGCATGGGACAGCATGGGTGGGCGGAACGGCGCCGGGTCACCGCTTTCGGGCTTGGCGGCGCGCCCTTCCACCCAGGCGAACAAATCCCCATACGGCGGCTTGAGGTTCGGCCAGACGATTTCGATCTCGTCGACATCGCGATTGCCGAGCGCCGCAACCGCGGTCTTGGCAAGCCGCGCCGACACGCCGATGCGCAGCGCACCCGTGACAAGCTTCAGCAAGGCCCACCGGGCGATCTCGTCGAGGCTGTCGAGCCATTGGGCCAACTGCGCCGGCAGCTCGGCCTTGCCCAGTGACGCGAGCGTAGTGACCACCTCGGAAAGGGTTGGACTGTGGGTTGGCTGATGGCTAAGGCCGCGCGTCGAAATAATCGCTTCGGTTTCCTGCGGCTGGCCGTCGCCAATTTCCCCTCCCCCGCCTACGGGGGAGGGTTGGGGAGGGGGCTTTTGCCGCGAGTCTTTGCCGCGGAGTTGGCCCCCTCCCATCCCCTCCTCCGCAAGCGGGGGAGGGGATGCAGCCGCCTGATCACTGATAGCTGACCTCTGATCCCTGACCGGCCACATCAGCGCAACCGTTTCGGACAGGTCGCCCACATAATCGTAGGACATCGCGAACAGGGTCGGGTCCGTGCGCTCCGCAATCAGAGTGCGGATCAGGCCGGGCTTGGCATGGCGAAACGACAGTGCACCCGTGATCGCGGCCAGCGCGTAGCCGCGGTCCGGATCGGCGGTGGTGCGGAAATAGTCGGTGAGCAGCCGCAGCTTGGCGTTGCGGCCGTGCTCATAGGCGAGACGATCGAGCAGCGCCGCGAACCGGTTCATGGCTCGGGGCTTTCGAGACCGGAGTCGGTATCCTCCTCGCCATACCCGATCATGTGCAGCGGCCGCGCCGCGAGGCCACGCGTTCGACACCAATGCACCAGCGCCTCCTCGGCGCCGTGCGTGACCCAGATCTCCGAAGCGCCGGTCGCCACGACGGTGGCGGTCAAGCCGTGCCAATCCGAGTGATCCGAAATCACCAGCGGCAGCTCGACGCCGCGCTGGCGGGCGCGGGCCCGTATGCGCATCCAGCCGGACGCAAAGGCCGTAACCGGCTCTGGAAAGCGGCGCGACCAGCGGTCGTTTAATGCGGATGGGGGACAGATCGCAATGGCGCCGGCGAGTTCGCCCCGGTTCGCGTCTCGGGCCAACCGAAGCTCGCCGAGATCGATGCGGCGCGCATAATAGCGAGTGATCGCCTCGACTGCCCCGTGCAGATAGATCGGCCGGTCGTAACCGGCGGCGCGCAACAGCGCCATCACGCGCTGCGTCTTACCGAGCGAATAAGCGCCGACCAGATGCGCGCGCTCAGGAAACAGTGCCACCGAGCGCAAGAGTTTTTCGATCTCTGCTTGCGGATCGCCGTGACGAAAAACCGGAAGGCCGAATGTCGCCTCGGTGATGAAGGCATCGCAGCCGACGGTCTCGAACGGTCGGCAGGTCGGATCGGCAACATCCTTGTAGTCGCCGGATGCCACCATGCGCAGGCCGTCGGCCTGCACGAGAATTTGTGCCGAGCCGAGCACATGGCCGGCCGGATGGAAGCTCACCGTGACGCCATCAAGCCGCAGCGGCTCCCCGTATTGGATCGACTGAACCGAGCCGGCGAGGTTTTCGCCATAACGTAGGTGCATAAGATCGATGGTTTCGGACGTGGCCAGAACGGCGCCGTGGCCGGGCCGCGCATGATCAGAGTGGCCATGGGTGATCAAGGCGCGCGCCACCGGGCGAACCGGGTCGATATGAAATCCCCCCGGTCGGCAACATAGTCCGGCCGTGGTAGGGGTGAGGAGTTCCTCGGGGCGCATCGCCAACAGATATGCCATCGGGGCGCGGTTGCGAGGGCGCTTCTCATACTCGCCAGTTCCGTCACTTCCTCACTTTTTCCCTTCGATGATGATGTGATCGAGCAGTTGCCCGTTGGGGGGCAGCTCGCGCTGACCATCTGGAAACCCGTTGGTCGCGAGGATGTGGGCGATGACGTCGGCATAGCCCTGCACTCCGAGGCTGCCCGGCCGACCGATCGGCATTTGCGTCGATGTAAATGCGAACAAGGTGCCGAGCGATTGTTCGCCCCAGCGCTTCACAAAGGAATTTCCCGCAAGCTCGGGACTGTCGCTGTCGCCCTGCAACTGAGGGCCGTGACAAACGGCGCAAGAAGTAAAATAACGCGCCTTACCTCGCTCCGCCTGCGCCTTGGTATAGACGCCCTCCCAAACCGACGTCACGTTTTCCGCCGCATGCAGCGGCGTGCTCGCCGCCAGCGCGCAGACAACGCATGTTGCCACGGCAACAAGCCGTACAAACGATTTCTTTGACAACATTCCCTCCGCGTGATCGGGCTTCGGTCAAGCCATCGCCGCTCACCCTAAGCGGACTGGCTCCGGCCCGCAATCGATCGTCCGTCGACAGCCGCCACGTGTCTACCCGCAGCCTGACCTCCCCCGGTTTTGCATTTTTCGCGTCGCCTTGTGCTCTATCCGACAATAGGGCACGATTGCGGTTCCGGCTCGCGCACGCGACGAATCTGGAGGGAGGCGACACGAGTCCTGCTGGCAGATGCCATCGATGACACCCAACGCCGTGCCTGGGTTTTCACCGCGGGGATAGCCAGCCGAACTTGCACGGCGTGAATGCCGACGCACAAGCCGCGGGCTTGAGAACTCGACATTGCAAGAGGGAGATTACCAAACCCGGAAATCAGTTTGCCTGAATGCGACAAAACCAATCAGTGGTTCAGACCAAGGGAGGAAACGATGACACACGCGATCAAGCAGTGCATGTTCGGTGTTGCGCTGTTATGCGCCATGGGGGTGACGGGGCACGCGCAGAATCCGTCGCGCGCGCTTCCGCCGGGGGCGCAGAACAATCCGGCGCAGCCGACGCCGACAGCCGCTCCGCGCGTCGTACCAAACTTCGTTGCAGTCACCGACCAGACCCTGCGCAACCCCAAGCCCGAGGACTGGCTGATGCTGCGCGGCAATTATCAGGGCTGGGGCTACAGCACGCTCGAGCAGATCAACAAGACCAATGTCAAGAACCTGCAGCTGGTGTGGGCGCGTGTCATGGAGCCCGGCATCAACGAATCCACGCCGATCGTCTACAACGGCGTGATGTATCTGGGCAATTCGAACGATGTGGTCCAGGCGATCGACGCCACCAATGGTGATCTGCTGTGGGAGTACCGGCACCCACTGCCTGAAGCATCGGCATTTCACGGCATGCTGGGGCAGCGCAAGCGCAGCGTCGCGCTCTACGGCGACAACGTCTATTTCGTAACCTGGGACAATTTCGTTGTCGCCCTCGAAGCGCGAACCGGAAAGCTGGCTTGGCAAACAAACCGCGGCGGCGATCTGTTCGTCAGCAACTCCACCGGTCCGATTGTCGTCAACAACATGGTCGTGGCCGGCAGCACCTGCCAATATGCAGGCTTCGGCTGCTACGTCACGGCTCACGATACCAAGACCGGCGAGGAACTGTGGCGCAACACCTTCATTCCGCGTCCGGGTCAGCCGGGCGACGAGACCTGGGCTGGTTCGCCATTCGAATCGCGATGGATGACCGGGGTGTGGGGACAGCTCACCTACGATCCCGAGCTTGACCTCGTGTTTTATGGAACTTCCGCCGTTGGCCCGGCCTCGGAAACACAACGCAACATGCCGGGCGCCACCATGGCGGGCACCGATACGCGCTTTGCGGTCAAGCCCAAGACCGGTGAAATTGTGTGGAAGCACCAGGTCCTGCCGCGCGACAATTGGGATCAGGAATGCACCTTTGAGATGATGATCATCAACACCCCGGTCAATCCCGACGTCGGCGCAACCGGCATGATGTCGATCAACCCGGATGCCCGCCGCGGGCCGCGCAAGACCTTGACCGGGGTCCCCTGCAAGACGGGCATCGCGTGGAGCTTCGATGCCGCCAACGGCGAATTCCTATGGGCGAAGTCGACGGTGGAGCAGAACCTTGTCGATAAGATCGACGGCAAGGGGTTCGTCACCGTCAACGAGAACGTCGTGCTCAAGGAGGTCGGCAAGACCTACCACATGTGCCCGACCTTTACGGGCGGGCGGGACTGGCCGAGCGGGGCCTACAATCCCAAAACCAACGTCATGTTCATGCCGCTGCAGAATCTCTGCTACGACACCACGCCACGGGCCGATCGCGATGCCGCGCCGCAATTCGTCTACAACGTCAACAACGTGGCCAAGTTCGCGTCCGGCAAGGACAAGGCGGGCCGCATCGACGCGATCTCCGTCGAAACCGGCAAGACATTATGGAGCTATGAGCAGCGTGTGTCGAACTTCTCGCCCGTCCTGGCGACCGCCGGGGGCCTCCTGTTCAATGGCGGGATGGACCGGTACCTGCGGGCACACGACGCCGAAGACGGCAAGGTGCTGTGGCAGACCAGGCTCGCTTCGCAGGCCTTGGGCTTCACGGTCACCTATTCGGTTGGGGGCCGTCAATACATCGCCATCGCGGCCGGCGGCGGGTCCAATGTCGCGGCGCTGCGCGTGACCCCTGAGGCGGATACCGTCACGGGCGGCAATGCCGTGTATGTATTCGCGCTGCCGCAATAAGTAGCGCGCTTCAGGCAGGTGGGTCGAGACGCTCTCGATCCACCTCTCCTCGGCGGGAGATCGCCTCGTGAAGGCGGATGAGGAACCAGGATGACGCACATCGTCAAATCGACGCGCGGCATGTCGCGGCGACGAACCGTGATGGCCGCGATTGCGATGGCGATGCTCGCCGCGATGCTCTTTGCAAACGCCAAGCTCGCATTCGCTCAGTTCGAAGACATGCCGCCGCGTGACGTTTATCGCGAAAGAGGTCGGACCGGAGGAAACCAGATGGCGCTGTGCATCAACAGCGCCGGCATGATGGCTTCATTTGAAAAGGCCGTAGGCGAGCAAATCGCGTCCCGGCTGCTGCTCACGCCCAACGTGATCGAAGTCAAGACATGGCATCCGACAGAGCCGCTCGACTATCGCCTGCCGCTGTCGTTCGAGGAGATCTATATCGAGTTTGCTGAGCGGTGTGATGGCTTCATGGGCTTTACCCTCGCTCAGGGTTATCCGTCGTGGTTGATCATTACGCGTCCCTACCTTAGCACCCGGATGGTCCTTGCCGCGACGTCGCCGGAAATCCGCAAGCTCGCCGATATCCCGGTGACTCGACCAATCGGCACGCGCATGCTCAGCGTGGTAGACAATCAGCTGATTGTGTATCTTCAATCGCTACCGGAGAAGAGCCGCTGGCAGCGGCTGCCCTATTTCAATAACAAGCTGCTGCTCGATCGGCTGCTCGACCGCACGGTTGCGGCGGCTTTCGTGTGGGAGCCCGCACTCTACCGCGCCACCAGCGGCGAGCCGGACAGCAAAGGTATTCATGTGATTCCACCCCCGTTTGAGCTTGCGGAAACGGATTTCGGGATCGCCTTGCGCTCGAACGATGCCTATCTGGCGACTACGCTGGGGCAGGCAATCGATTCACTGCGTTCCGACGGTACAATCAATCAATTGCTGGTCGAGCATATGCTCGCCGCCAGGCGCCAATCTGCTGCGAAACGATAGATGTGCGAGAGGCTCAAGGATGTCCGCGTGCGCCGTCACTTGATGCCTGGCATCACTGCAATGGGACCGAGGCACCCATGACGGTCGCGTCGGCCGGTGCCGTGCCTGTGCCAGGAAATGGCGACACCGCACTCCCTGCGTTGCGCCGGTGCCTCAAGGCAGCGCGGGCACGCTCACGTGTCAAGTGGATGCTGCAGGGGGCGGCTTTTAGCCTGGTGGCTGCACTCGTGGTGCTGTGTGGCCTCGAAGTGTTGGGCATCTATCGCGATGCGGCGGCAACCGTCACATCGCTTGCCGAGCTACCCGAATATTTTGTCTCTGATCTTGCGCTGAGCGGGGCGGTCTTCATGTGTACGCTCGCGCTTGCGAGTATTGTGGTGTTCCTTTGTACCCCCGATATCGCGACGTTTGCGCGGACCGCCGATCGCGCGCTCGCGCTTCAGGAACGGCTGAGCACTGCGCTGGAAGTCGATGCACGCCTGCAACCGCCTGCATTAGGTCCGGTCCAAGCCGCGTTGCTGGCGGATGCGGAACGGCACGCGGCCAGCATCGATCCGCGCCAGATCGTCAGGCTTGACCTGCCGCGGGTCGCGTGGGCGCTACCGATATTGATGGCCGCTGCAGTGCTTCTACGACTGGTTTCACCCGATGCGTTCGGGCTCTCCGTCTCACGCGGGCCGACCGCCGCGGAGCGTGATGCTGTCGGCTTCACCAGCCAACAGGCGGCGGTGGCCGCCGCCAATCTGCGACGCATCGCCGAGCTTCTCGACAAGGATGCGGCGCAACGGTCCGATCCGTATCTACGCACCATCGCCCGAGCGGTGGAGCGTCTGGCTTCGGAAGTTGCAGATCCAGGCGTCGACCGGCGCGTGCTCACAAATGCACTTGACCGGTTCCTCGCCCACACCCGCCAAGCCTATGGCCAGATGATCAGCGCTACAGATCGCGGACTGGTACAGCGCGACGTGCTGCAACAATTCCAGGCAACGCTGGACGAGATCGCCGGCGCTCGCCAGGCGGGAGCCCCGGCGCCGTCCAATCCGGATGGGGGCGGCGGCGATATCGCCGCTGCGGAGCGAGGTCAAGCGCGCCCGCCTACGCATCCATCCGAGCGCAAGAACACCGGCGGCCGAACATTGCCTGAGAAGGCGACACCGGATCGGCAATCAGCTACCTGGGATGATCTTCTCAAGGACCTTGACGACTACGATCCCGTTGACCCGCGGATCGAGAAAGAACGCGCGTTCGCGGAACAGCAACGGCGTGCCAGAGCCGCCAGCCAAGCGCTCGGCGCCGCTCAGGACGCCGGACGTGGAGACGGTGATCGCGCCGGCGACGGCACGCGTCCTCTCGGGAATGGCGGCGCCACCACATCGACCGAACTCACGCCCGGCGTTGAGATGTTGCTGCCCGATCAGGGCGCCAATGGGGGGCGTCGCATCCGCATCGAGCTTCCACCCGACGTCGTGCTGTCCGGCGTCGCGCCGCCGACGGCAGCAGAACGCGGCGAATGGCGGCGCGTCCAAGAGGAGCCGATCGAGCGCACAGCGCCCGGCGCAGAGGGGCGCAGGGTTATCGGGCGCTACTTCCTCCGCTCAGCTGAGGGTCGCGGCCCATGAGTCTGAGCGCGCCCGCCTGGCTGTTGCTGGCTGCTTTTGGCATTCTGGTGCTGATCCTCCACGTCCAGCGGCGCCGCACCTTCGAGATTCCCAGCATCCAGCTGTGGCGGCTTATTGATAGTGGGACGCGGCCGGCGCATCGCGTTAGGTTGCCGTCGCCCAACGTCCTGCTGCTGCTCCAGCTTCTCATTGTGGCGCTCACCGCGCTGGCGCTGGCGCGGCCGGTATTCGGCACCCGATTCGCCCACGAGATCGTGGTGCTGGACATTTCGGGTGACATGCGAGGCACCGATATTGCTCCAACTCGCTTCGACACTGCGGTCGGTCATCTCGCGGCGATGGCGAAGGGCCCGATTCGAGAAACGGGCGCACGCTTGTCAGTCGTCCTGGCAGGCTCGCGACCGCAGATCTTAGCGGCCCGGTTGGCGGACCCCGCGGGGCTGCGCCTTGAAGGGCTTCGAGCGGGCGATGGCGCGGCCGATTGGGCTGCGGCGATCCGTCTGTTGTCGAGCCTGCTCAAGGACGGCGAGCCGACGCGGCTCACGCTCATTACCAACAGGGCCGAGTCTGCTCGATTTTCCGCAGCATTCCCAAGCGTGATCGTCGAGACACAGATTGTGGGCGGTACAGCTGGAGGAACCACCCTGCGAGCCGGTTTGCGCGCGGTCGATGCGCCGGCAGGCAAATGGCGGGCCGAGGGCAGCGTTGCGTTTGCCTCCCCCTCCCTTCCCTCCCCCGCAAGCGGGGGAGGGAAGGGAGGGGGCTCGGCCACCGTCACGGCACTGGTGCAGCCCGATGGCAGCGACGGGTTTCTCGAATGGGGCCGTGTCGATGTCGCGCCGCCAACCGGGGCAGTCGCCGCGTCCGGCGGCCCTACTGCGGCGATGTTCGCGCTGGATCTCGACCTGCGGGTCCCAAGCGCCGTTACGCTGCGGCTCTCCGAAGATGCCGGGCGACACGACAATGCCATCCACTATATCGTCCGTCCTAAACCCCGCGTGCTCAAGATTCTGCAACTTGGCGCCGTAAGCGAACCGCTCATCCGGGCTCTCAAATCGGCGGCGGAGATCGAGCTGTTCGCCGCCGACACGCTGCCGCCCGATGTCAGCGCATTCGATCTCGTCGTGGCGAACGGTGTTGAGATCGCACGGCGTCCGGCAACAAACATCCTGTGGCTCGGGACCGGGCGCGTCTCCAGCGAGACTGCCGGTCAGATGCACGTGATCACGCAGCCGATCTTGTGGCAGTCCGACCACCCGCTGTCCCAATCGATCTCGTGGAACGCTGTCACCGTTGGGACCGCTTACGGATTTCCGCACCTGCAGGACGCCGAAACGGTCATCGAAGCGGATGGAACACCGCTTATCCAGGCACGCACCACGCTTTCCGGCCGGGAGTTGCGGGTTGGGTTCGATCTCGGCAGCTCCAATTGGCCTGATCAGCCGAGCTTCCCGATATTCGTGTCGAATCTGCTCCACTGGATCGCACCGGACCTCGGCCAAACCATCGAACCGGCTTGCGCTGTTGGGACGAGTTGCGTCCTCGATCCCCGGCTGCTGGGGGCGAAAGCCGTCCGTATCACCGCGCGCCCGGACCTGGCCGATACAACCGGAACTCCTGCAGTGCCAGCAGCGGTCCTTCCGGCGGTGCCGCGCCTGGCCGGCTTCTTGCCGCGGGGGTATGACGCGCAGTTCATTCCGGATCGCGCCGGCATTTACCGGCTTGAGCGGGATGGCCTGACAAGGCTCGTGGCTGTGAACGCCGGCGGGAGTGAGGCCGTGCCGCCGCCCGACGGCGCCGTTCCGGTTACTGCGCCCAGCGCCGATGGTCCACCGCTGCGGTGGTGGCTGCTCATGGCGCTGTTAGCATGTCTGCTGGTCGAAGCGTGGCTTGCCGGACGCGGATCGGAACGGTTCTTGCGGTGGACCGCGCTTGCGCGCGACAATCCCTTGTCGACACGCCGACGTCTGCTTCTCGCGGCGCGGCTGGGCGCGCTGTTGCTTGTAGCCTCAGCCATTGCCGGCATGCCGCTGCCGATGCTGGATCGAAGCTATAACATCGCGATTATCGCAGGGCCGAATCTCGCCGTCGGCGGCGAGGCAGGACTCTTCAACCGGATCGCTGCTGCCGCTGATCGCGATCGGGCAAGGGGAGGAGATGCCCGCCTGGGCGTCGTGGCGATAGGCGCGAACAGCCATATTACGGCCGATCTCGGGTCCGCGTCCGATCGCGATCGTGCCACCGAGCCGCCGGCGACCCCGACCGCAGCCGACCTCGAAAATGCCCTTGCGGTTGCCGCAGCGATGCTACCGGCCGATGAGCCCGGGCACATCGTGGTCGCATTTGACGGCAATGAGACACGCGGCAATGCGGCTCGGATTCTGCCGGCTATCGTCCGGAGCGGTGTCAGCGTCGACGTGTTACCGCAGACCCGGCTTGCTGCCGGCGAGGTCCTGGTGGAGAAGGTCGTCGCGCCGGAGCGGGTCTACGCTGGCGATACCTTTCCGCTCCAGGCGGTGATCTACAGCCACGGTCCGTGTCAGGCGACGGCCCGCGTTCTCAAGGACGGTGATGTCATCGCCGAGAGACCGCTCAATCTCGCCGGCGGACGCAGCCGGATTGAGACCATCATCCCGGCCGCCACCCCGGGCCGGGCCCGCTACGAAGCCGAGATCAGTGCATCCGGCGATCCATTCGCGCAAAACAATCGCAATGGAATCATCATCGACGTTGCGCCGGCGCCGCAAGTCCTGATCGTCGCGGCGCAACCGGCTTGGGCGGAGGTGTTCGCCAACGCTTTGGCGGTGCAAGACATCAAGACCAGGATCGTCGAGCCCAAGCGTGCGCCCTTCTACCTCAAGGACTGGCTCGCCTATTCGGCCATTGTCCTGATGAATGTGCCGGCGATCGACCTTGCCACGCTTCAACAGGACCTGATCGAGAAGGCTGTGGCTGAGCACGGCCGCGGCCTGCTGCTCCTCGGCGGCGAGAATAGTTTTGGCCCTGGCGGGTATTACGAAACGCCGCTTGAGCGCGTATCGCCCCTGTCCAGCCGGGTGCCGCGCGATGCGCCGAGGGTTGCGCTCGCGTTCGTGCTCGACCGCTCCGGCAGCATGCAGCGTAACGAGGGCGGCGCCACGCGCCTTGACATCGCCAAGCAGGCGACCGTCAGCGCGATCAGCCTGCTGCATCCAGAAAGCCTGATTGCGATCGTGGTTTTCGATTCCGAGGCGAAGGTGCTGCTGCCACTGGGGCCCGCAAAGGACTCAACCGCGGTGGCGCAAGCGTTACAGACGCTGGAGCCGGGCGGTGGCACGGCCATCTATCCGGGACTGGTGGAGGCGCTTCATCAGCTCCAAGGCATCGACGCCCCGGCCAAGCACATCGTCGTCATGTCGGACGGCCTGACGCAGCCCGGCGACTTTCCCGGAATACTGAAGGCGATTTCCGATCAGGGGATCTCAGTGTCCACGGTCGCCATCGGGGAAGGCGCGGACCCGGTCAGCCTGGAGGGAATCGCCCGCATCGGCAAGGGCGCCTTCCACGCGACGCAGGACTTCAAGGCGCTCCCGAGCATCCTGTCCCAGGAGGCGCTCCTGTTGTCCGGAAAGCCCGTCGAAGAGCGGTCGGCGACGCCTTCCTGGGTGGAGCGCAACGCGGAATTCTTTGCCGGCCTGCCGGACAAGTTGCCGCCGCTTGCCGGCTATGTGCTCACGACCCGCAAACCGTTGGCCGATCTGCACCTTGTGGTCCCTGACGAAAAGCAGGACCCTGTGCCGCTGCTCGCCTCATGGCGCTATGGCAATGGCCGCGTGGTGGCATTGACAACGCACGGCGCGGGGGCCTGGACCAGGGACTGGCAGGGGATGCCCGAATATCCGCTCCTGTGGTCGCAAATGCTGCGCCACGTCTTTCCTGGGGCGGGCGAAGGTTTCTTGCCGCGCGTCGAGCGACATGGCGACGAAGTCGAGGTCGACGTCGAGGCACTGAGCCAGGAGGGTGTGCCGCGCGAAGGTCTTGAGATCACGGCATCGTTGGCGGGTTCCGGGGTCGAAGTGCCGGTCGCGTTTTTCCAAGCGTCGCCGGGGCGATACGGCGCAAGATTCACACTCGATCAGTCGGGTGAATTCAATCTGCGCGCTGTCGCTGATCAGACCGCCGCGGAGGTGCCGCTTCTGGTGTCCTATCCGGCAGTCTACGAGTTCACGCGCGCCGACCCGGATCGCCTCATTGCGCTCGCCGTCGCGACCGGCGGCCGCGTGCTCGAATCCGAGGAGCAGATCTTTGCCGGCAGCCAACCACGATGGGTCGCGCGCGCCTTGTGGCAGGTTTGGGTCCTTGCGGCATTCGTCCTGTTTCTGGCCGACCTCACTCTCCGTTATGCATCGGGGGTGTTCAGCCCGCGCGCGGCGAACCGCGGCGTAACAAGGGCTGGGTGATCATGTCGATAACCAGAACGGCGACCACCGACACAATCGCAAAAACGCCATCGGGCGTTGCGACGGATGCCGCCGCGTTGCAGCAGTTGCTCGATGCACTCTCGCGTGCGCGCGCCGAGATCGCAAAAGCGGTCGTGGGTCACCGCGACGTCATCGACCAGCTGATGATCGCGTTGATCTGCGAGGGCCACGTCCTGCTGGAAGGCGCTCCTGGCGTGGGCAAGACGCTTCTGGTGCGAACACTCGGCACGGTCGCCGGCCTGAGCTTCACACGCATCCAGTTCACGCCCGATTTGATGCCGGCGGATATCACCGGCGGGCTCGCGCTCGTTCCCGACGAGCAGGGCCGGACGCGGGCGCAATATCAGGCCGGGCCGATCTTCACGCAACTGCTGCTGGCCGACGAAATCAATCGGGCAACGCCCAAGACCCAATCCGCCTTGCTGGAGGCGATGCAGGAGCGCACCGTCACGGCTGCGGGCCGGAGTATGCAGCTGCCGCGTCCGTTCTTTGTGCTGGCGACACAGAACCCCATCGAAATGGAAGGCACCTTCCAGCTGCCAGAAGCACAGATCGACCGGTTCCTGTTCAATAGCGTCATGGTGTTCCCAAGCGAGGACGAGCTTGACTGCATCCTCGAGCTCACCACCAGCGCAACGGAGGTCGCCCCTATGCAAGTGCTCTCGGCCGACGATATCATCTGTGGACAGGTGCTCGTGCGCTCGGTACCGATTGCAAGCCATGTCCGTCGCGCGGTCGCGCGCTTCGTCCAGCGTACGCAGATCGATGGTGGGGAAACCCCCGCCGATGTGAAGCGATATGTCCGCTTCGGGATCAGTCCGCGCGGGGCGCAATGCCTGGTGCTCGCCGCCAAGGGCCACGCGTTGCTGCAACACCGGTACAATGTCAGCTTCGACGATCTGCGCGCCGTCCTTCTGCCGACGCTGCGTCACCGCTTCCAGCTCAACTACGCCGGCGAGGCGGACGAGATTGATGCCGAGGCCATGCTTTGCCGAGTGTTTGAGGAAACGGTCCGGGAGGCCGCATGATCCCGTCTCCGGGGCTGCTGACCGCGCTGAAGCGCTCCCGATTGGTGGCGAGGCGTGCGCATCCGACGATTGGTGTCGGCGAACGGCGATCGCGCGGTAAGGGATCCGGCATGGAGTTCATGGATTATCGCCAATATGAGCCCGGTGACGACGTCCGTCACCTTGATCCGCACCTCTACCTGCGCACCGGCAGCTATTTCGTCCGGCAACATGCGGTCTACCGACAATTGCCTGTCGCTATTATTGTGGACGGCACTGCGTCGATGGCTTTTGGGACGCCCACCAAGTTCGATTTCGCGCGCGCGCTTGCTTCGGCGCTTGCGTTTGTGGGCCTCGCAGGCGGCGACGTGGTCGAGGTTGGGGTCTATGCAGGAAGCCGGTTGGCGTGGTCGCCCCGCGTTCGCGGCATGCGTCGGGCTCCGGTGATTTTCGATTGGCTCGCTGGGCAGCGCAGCGCGGGCGCCGGTTTCGGAGGTGCATTGGGCGCGGCCCTGCCGCGACTCGCGCAGCGCGGACTGGTGATCGTATTGAGCGACTGGTGGATCGACGATTCCGAAACGGACCTCAAGGTGCTGGGTTGGCTGCACCAGGAAATCGTCGCCGTGCATATCGCGGCGCCGCAGGAGCTTGATCCCGTGCAGCTGGGCACCGGCGAAGTCCGCCTCATCGATTCAGAGAGCGGCCACGAGATCGAACTGTTGATCGACGCCAATGTCCTCGACGGCTATCGGACCGCGTATGCTGCCCGGCAGGAGCGCCTGCGGCAGCAGATCACCAATCAACTCGGCCGCTACCTTCCAGTCCGTTCGGACATGGGCCTTGACCGTCTGCTGCTGCATGACTGGCGACGGCTGGGATTGATCAACTGAGCTAGCGTCGAAACGAGGATCAACGTCATGCATGGCACGGACAGCGTACGACCCGCGGCCGGAGACATTTCGGACACGATTGTCCGCGTGGAGGGCCTGTCGAAACGCTATGGCCGTACCGTCGCGCTCGATGGCGTCAGCCTGGCGATAAAGCCGAACGAGCTGTTCGCGCTGCTCGGACCGAACGGAGCCGGCAAAACCACGCTGATCCACATCCTCTGTACGATCCTGGCTCCGGATTCCGGAACCGTCACGCTGGCCGGATTCGATGTCGTCCGCCAGCCCCGGAAGGCGCGCCGGCAGCTCGGAGTGGTGTTTCAGGAGCCAAGCGTCGATGACCGGCTGACGGTGTTCGAGAATCTCAATTTTCACGGACTGGTCTATCAGGTGCCGGCCGCTGTCCGGCGTAAGCGCATCGACGAACTACTCGCACTCGTCGAACTGGAGAACTGGCGTCACGCCTTGGTGCGATCGTTGTCGGCCGGCATGAAGCGGCGCGTCGAAATCGCGCGGGCACTGATCCACGATTCCGCGGTGCTTATTCTCGACGAACCCACCTCGGGCCTCGATGCGCAGTCGCGCGAGCGCATCTGGGCCTACCTGATGCAGCTTCGGCGGGAACGCGCGCTGACAATTATCGTCACGACCCACTACATCGAGGAGGTCGAAGGGTGCGATCAGATTTGCGTCATCGACCGCGGCCGCATCCTCGCAATCGACACGCCCGCTGCCTTAAAGGCAGCACATGGACGCGAACTCATCCGAGTCATCCCAGACGATGCGGCAGCCGCGGATGAGATCCGGGCGGCCTACCCGGCCGCCATCACGGGCAGTGACGGCGCCATCGTGATCGAGGCCGACGATGATGCTGTGGCCGGGACTTTCCTCAAGCAGTTCGGCGGCAGGGTGCGCCGGCTGTCGATCGACAGCCCAAGTCTTGAAAGCGTGTTCCTGTCGCTCACCGGGCGCGAGCTGCGCGACCAGCCGGCGGGAAAGCGGGAGCGGACGCACGCCTTCGGCCGGCGCGGCGGAGAGCACACGAAATAGGTAGAGGCAGGAGAGAGGGCGGTGGGACAGTTGGGCGCGCTTTATGCGATCTGGCTGCGCGAGGTGAAGCGTGCGCTGCGCGATCGCGGGCAACTTGTCGGAGGTCTGAGCCGGCCGATCCTGTGGGTCATTCTGCTCGGCATCGGTCTTAATCCCTATTTCCGGGGCGAAGTCTATGGCGAAACCCGCTTCGTCATTCCCTACACCTATCTCCAGTTCATTTTTCCGGCCGTCATCGTGCTGAACATTCTTTACACGTCGGTCCAGTCCGCGGTTTCGGTCATCTGGGACCGCGAGTTCGGCTTCCTGCGCGAGATTCTGGTATCGCCGATGCCGCGCTCCCTCATCCTTTTCGGCAAGGTGCTGGGCGGCGCGACGGTGGCCATGGTGCACGGGTCGCTCGTGCTGGCGCTCGCCCGCTTTGCCGATGTGAGCCTCGCATGGGAGGACGTCCTCCACGGCCTTGGACTGATGTTCCTCTTGTCATTCGCGATGACTTGTTTCGGGGTGATCATCGCCAACCACATCCGCAGCTTCGAGGGATTTGGTGTATTTTCGAACGCCGTGATTCTGCCGCTCTATTTCACCTCGAGCTCGGTTTTCCCGCTCGATCCGGCTTTGACGCGCGCGCAGGCGCTGGTCGTCTATCCCGAATGGCTGGTGGTCCTGGTCGAGATCAATCCGCTCACTTATGCGGTCGATGCGTTGCGCGGAACCTTCATCCATTTCCACCAGTTTTCGCCCATGCTCGGCCCAATCGTCATCGTCGCGATGGCCGTCGGCTTCTTCATTGTGGCGCTGTTCAATTTCCGCAGGTCGTGACGATGAGCGAACGGCCGCGCTGGGTGGGGGACCTGATCACGGTCGGCGCGATAGCGACGCTGTTCGGCGCCGTCTACCTGTTGCCGCCCGATACCTCGCTTGCCCTGGTGAGGCAGGCAGGAATCCTGCGAATCTGCGTGCCGACGCTCTATCCGCCGCTGGTCACCGGCAAGCCGGACGCGCCGGGATTCGATATCGATTTCGCCCAGGCGATAGCCAAACGGCTCGACGTCAGGATCGTCGTCAATGCCAACGCGGCGATGGGACGTGACTTCAATCCGCGCAACTGGAACATCACACGGGCGCAATGTCAGATGCTGGCAGGCGGCGTGGTGGTGTCCGACTTGACGCGGTCCTTTCTCGACACCACCCCACCGCACTTGCAGACCGGATGGGCGCTGGTTGCGGCGCAGCTCCCGAACGAGTTGCAGGGCGTGAAGGTCGGCTTCTACGCCGGCCTGGCCGGCCTCGATCGCATAGGGCTCAGCCGCGCCCTGCAGGCGCAGAAAGCGCGCATCGAGATCGTTGCCAGCGCCGAGGCCCTGATCGACGCGCTGCGGTCGGGACGCATCGATGCCGCTCTGAGCGAGGCACTTATGGCGCGCCAGATTGCCGGGACATTGGGCATGCAAGTCGCGTGGCTTCCGGAGTCGCTCGGACGTTATCCGGTTGCGTTCGGACTGTGGAAAGGCGACCTGACCCTCAAGCGCCGGCTGGTCGCGGTCATCGATGACCTCGAACGCGAAGGTCTGACCCGCGAACTTACCAGCCGGTACCGGATCGCGCCCATCGACACGACGCTTCGCCTGAACTGACCTCGGTACACGAGGGGCAAACTACCGCGGTACGCCAGGTTCGCAGCGGTTACGCCGTCCGCGGTGCCCGCGCCATCGGCGCCTTTGCTACCTCTGCTACCTCGCGGGATTGGCTGGGTTTGCTCGCAGGCCGGATACGCCCGCGCAGCCGTGCGGGCGCGACCGCCACCCCGGCAAAAAGCACTGTGCCGGCGAGGACGAGGGCAAATATGGCGTTGGTGCCCTCCGCGCCCAATATGACGCATAGGATCTTGACCAGCAGGTCCGTCCATTTCGCATAAATTCTGAGGAGATAATGGATGCGCGGGTCAATCCCGCGCATGACGATCGAATGGGTCAAATCGACCGAATTCTACTGTAGCCGTGAGTGCCGCGTCACTTGGCTTCCGCAACCTCTTGCTCCATCTGCTTGTATTGCTCCGGGGAGAGCTTCGGAAGTCTTTGCAGAAAGGCAATAAGCGTCCAGATTTCATCGTCGCTGCGCGAGGCGCCGTACGACGCCATGCCGGTCATCCTGACCCCGTTCTTGATGATCCAGAACAGCTCATTTGTGCTCCAACCCGGAACGGTTTCCGGCAGATATGGGGCTTTCGGATTGAGACCCATGCCGATATCGCCAGGATCCTGCTCGGGCGCCCCATGGCAGTAAACACACGTTTCCCGGTAAATACGTAGTCCGTCGCGTGCTTGCTGATCACTGAGCGGAGGAGGTTGAGCGGCTATCCCCTGCGCATGACTTTTCACGGAATGCTGCATGGTCGTGGACAGAAACCACTGCAGGATTCCCGTTTCTGGGACGCTCGCGGCGACATTATATGCGCCCGAATACGCAATCGCGACCGCGCCAATGGCCAGAATGACCAGAGCAGCGATAAACCCCTGCAGGAACAATTTCATTTTTTTTGCTCCCGATTTCGCCTGAAACTGTCAAGGCATCGGTTCCTAACGCCCCACTGACGCGTTTCGTTCCGCAGGGGTGGAACTCGCCCCAAATTCGTGTGGGGTTGGCTCCCGACCGAGTCGAGCTTTTGCGAACCCGGGAACGGCTCGCCGTGCGGGGAGGACAATCCCGGATTTCGCCGCAGCTCAATCCGGGCTACGCTTGCTGGCTCCACTAAAGCCCGAATACATTGGCGCACACCGAATGCCAACTCTCGTTTTTCGCTTGCGTCGCTGCGGCGAACCATACATTCCGACGTGACTGTTTATTCGCGACGTCTCTTCTCCAGGTCAATTTTCGATGACATAATCTTTCGACGCCCGATACGCCTTTGGCCCCCGGAACCCGCCTATCGGGCAACGCTGGTTTTAGCCTCCGGTGTACTCAGAGGAGGAAACATGAGAATCCTGGTGATTGGCTTGATCGCGTTGGGAGCGGTGGCGGCTTCCATCCCGCAGGCACAGAGTCAGAACAGTGCGCGCCCGAGCATGGCAAATGAAGCGGACTTCCACCGCGCGATGAAAGAACTCTCGAACTGGGGACGATGGGGAAATGAAGACGAAATCGGCGCGGCCAACCTGATCACTCCGGCGAAGCGGAAACAGGCCTTGGCTTTAGCCACAGAAGGCCTGCCGGTCTCGCTCGCGCACGATGTCATGCAGGAACATGCCGCGGATGCACCCAATATCCTGGAGCGCACCCTAAATCCGGTGCTGCCGACCGGCACCTCCGATAGATATCAGTACACGGGTACATATCATGGCATCGTTCACAGTCATCTCGACTCCTTGGACTGTCACATGATGGTGGACGGCAAAGGCTACAACGGGGTGGCGATGGAAGACATCACGGCCGCAGGCGGTTGCCCGAAAGGGAGTATCAACGCTTTGAAAGATGGCATTGTCACACGCGCCATTCTGTTCGATGCGACACTCCTGCCGGGAAGGGCCACTGCTCAAGGATGGCTGGAGCCGGGAACGCCGGTCCATCGGGAAGACCTCGAGGCCCTGGAAAAGTTGGAGCACGTGACGGTGTCGGAAGGCGACGTCATCCTTCTTTATACAGGGCGTTGGAAGCGGCGCGCCGCGCTCGGCGCCTGGCCAAGGGAAATCGGGTTCGCCGGCTATCACGCCGACGTTGCGTACTTCCTGAAAGAGCGGGGCGTTTCCTTCATTGGAGGCGACGGGCCAAACGACGTCGTGCCCTCAGGTCTGCCGGCATCTGTCCCAAATCCGTTGCATCGGTTGGCGCTGGTCGCGATGGGCGTAGACATTTTCGATAATCTCGATTTCGAGCGGGCGGTCGAGCAGGCGAGGCGGCTAAATCGTTACGAATTTCTGTTCACGGCTGCGCCGCTGCGCATCGAAAAAGGAACAGGATCGCCGCTCAATCCATTGGCGATTTTCTGAGCCGGCAAAAGAGTCGAACTGTGGGAGGTTAACCGGTTCGCACCCTGGCTCCTCCCTCTAAAATCGAAACAAGAAGCAAGCGGCGCCGCTGTCGGTCCGTAACCGCGCAATTAAGGGACTTCGCGGGATGGATGTGCGCGGCGGCCCCATGCACAATGACCGGGGTCTCCACGGGCTCGCGGGTTACAAGATCATGACCACGCCGAATGAAGCGCTTCGCACGATTCTGACGATCGCAGGTTGGGGTGATACGCAGGCAGCGGATGTCGTGTTCACCGGTGGTGCCGATCCTGTGCTGCCGACGCCGTTCCGCATCGGTGCGGCCGGTGCGGCTACTCTCGCTGCAAGCGGGCTCGCGGCCACGGAGCTGTGGGAGGTTCGTGCCGGGCGGCGTCAGCGAGTGACAGTCGATCTTCGCCAGGCCACGGCGGCGTTGCGCAGCGGCCACTACCTTGCGCTCGCCGGCATGGATGTTTCATCCGAGCGAAACACCATCATGGGCTTCTATCCGAGCCGCGACGGGCGCTGGTCCTATCTCCACTGCAATTTTCCCAATCATCGCGCGGCGGCACTCAGCGTGCTCGGCGTAGCGGAGGATCGTGAGGCCGTGGCGCGCGCAGTGGCCACTTGGAACGCCGCCGATCTTGAGGAGGC
>DATGCX010000343.1:0-3215 GCA_035311445.1 Xanthobacteraceae bacterium
CGGGCCACGAGTGGCAGGCCGCTCTCATAGCCCGGCCAATTTGCGTATTTCGGCAACTTAAAATCCTTCTCGGCCGGCTCCCAGCATTTGCCGTCTTGCCCCATCTTCTTCATCTCGGCGGAGGCCTCCTGCATCAGCGTGAGGATGTCTTGCGCATCCTTCTTGGTGCCGAGTCGACCACCCGGCTGGCCGGGATGTCCAGGGATCAGCCTCTCCCAGTCCAACGCGAGGACCTTCTTGATGAACTCCTCCGTTTCGAGCGGATAGATGTCGATGAAGCCGCGCCCGGGAAACGATCCGACTGGTATCGTGTCGACAACGAAGACAATCTTCTCCTTCGGCAACCACATTACCAGGTTCGAATCGGAATGATTAAGGCCGAAATATTTCAGCTCGAGCGTAGTACCGCCGAGCTTGATTGTGCGGCCGGCGTCGCTGACGACCTGATCGGGGAGCGCAGTGTTCGGATCCTTGAGCACGGCAAGCCGCTCCTTGGCCCGCCTGTGCGCAATGATGGTGGCGCCGGCGTCCTTGAACGGCTTGCCGCCGGCGATGTGATCATAGTGGTGGTGGCTGTAGATCAGGAACTTGATTGGCTTATCGGTCACCTTCTTGATCTCGGCGATATAGTCTTGACCGCCGGTCGGCCGGCCGTAAGCGATCGGATCAGTCGCGATCACGCCGTCCTTGGTGACGATGAACATCGATTGATGATTGCCGTTGCGGAAGATGTAGACATTGTCGGTGCCATCGACCTTGGTGGTCTCGATTTGCGGCCGTTGTGCCTGCTGCGCCAGCCCTGTTGTTGCGAACCCGACGGCGCTCAACGCGACCGCCATGGCTGCAAGCCGAATCTGCGACATCACGATTCCTCCCTCACGCTTCTTCGGGCCGTGTCGCCCGTTTCCGCGGCGCCGCCCTGCTGCGAGTTATAGTATACGCGCGGACGAGATACCACGTATCGAACGTTTAGGCGCGGCCCTCACCAAGGCCGGGGAGGAAGGCCAGCGCCACCAGATGTGCAGCGATGCAAAATCGCAATTCGACGATCCGACCATTGCGCACGACAGCTTTGCGCTCGGCAAAACGAATCTGCACGTCGTGATGGTCAAGAAACGTTTGGTCGAGTGGGTATACTGCCTTGTACACGGCCTCCTTGGCGACGAAAAGCAGTCGTCCCTGGTAAGGATCATCGCCTATTCTCAACCGCTCTTGCGGCGTTGCGACTAAGTCCAGCAGTTCAGGAGGCAACGATTCGGCCGGCTCGACGTCTATCCCCACCGCGCCCACATCACGACTCAATCCGACTGCTGCAACCGCAACACGAGAATCGTGGGCGAGCGAGCCGACGACTCCTGCAGGCCAGGCTGGCGCTCCCCCGGAAGTTCTCGGTAGTGCGCATTCGGGTTGCCCCAATTGCTTGAGGAGTTGGCGTGCGACAATGCGAGCCGCGCCGCTCGCCCGCCGCACCTTGACGACACTCGAGGCGAAGGCAGGAGCCTCCTCCGGCAATAACGCACTTTCATCGCCAGGTGAGATCAAGCGATGGCCGATCACGATGCCTGGAAAAGAGAGGGCATCGATTGCAAGCTGAAGCGAGGGATCAACCGTCACGATCAGTCTCAACGGGAGCTATCGGCCTCGTGAGTCGTGCGCATGGGGGGTAAGCGAACACGCAACACCCGGCTTAACAATTCTTCCTGCAATCAACCGCTCGCATGGCGCTGTCGTACACCATCCGCGGCTCAAGGGTCCAACTGATGTTGATCTTGGGGCCTCGACGGTCGCCTGCGGCCCGGTACGCCTCTATAACGCCAAATGATTTTGCTCGTTGTCAATCTTGTCGCGACGACCCGGCTGGTCCTATAGATCATGCAACGAGACGAAACGGGCAAAAGGGGCGAGGTTAACGCTTTTCCAAGGTGGACCGCGTTTTGCTGGAAGCAATCGGGACCGTGTCGCAGCGATGGGTTGGCTCGCCCGTTGAGCGCAAGGAAGATCAGGCGCTCCTGACCGGGCAGGCGCGCTTTATCGACGACCTCTCGCCAATTCCGGGAATCCGCTTCGCAGCGATCTTGCGTTCACCCCATCCGCACGCGCGGATCGGACGGATCGATCTCGCGCGAGCGCGGGAGCTGCCGGGGGTTCGGGGCATCGTCACCGGCAAGGACGTCAGCGATCTGATTGGACCGGTGCCAAGCGTCGTGAAGGCTCCGCTTGCCTACTATCCCATCGCAATCGACCGGGTGCGATACGTCGGCGAGCCCGTTGCCGTGGTGATTGCGGACACGCGTTACATCGCGGAAGACGCGTGTGACCTGATCGGCGTCGAATATGAAGTGCTTCCGGCAGCGTCCGACCTGCAAAGCGCCACCGCGCGCGACGCCCCGGTGATCCACGAGAGAGTCGGTTCGAACATCATAAGCCGGCGCAGCTTCAGCTACGGCAAGCCGGATGCTGCATTTGCCGGGGCTGATCGAGTGTTCGAGTTCTCGTACTCGTATCCGCGCTATGCCTCCACACCGATGGAGACGTTCGGCGTCATTGCGCAATTCGAACGGGCCCCCGACCGTTACACGGTGTGGTCGAACTTCCAGGGGCCGTTCGTGGTCCAGCCGCTCATGGCGAGCGCATTGCGCGTGCCCGGCCACCGACTTCGCCTCATCACGCCGCCGAGCAGCGGCGGAAGTTTCGGTATCAAACAGGCCGTTCTTTCCTACATCGTCCTACTCGCCGCGGTCAGCCGCAAGACGGGCGTGCCCGTCAAGTGGATCGAAGATCGCGCCGAGCACCTCGCGGCCGCGTCCGCCTCGAGCGATCGCGTGGGAACGGTCGCGGCGGCGTTCACGAAGGACGGCGAGCTCACTGGATTGAAGTTCAGAAACACCGCGAACATGGGCGCCCACGTGCGGCCGCCCGAGCCCGCCTCCCTCTATCGCATGCACGCCGCCTCAAACGGCTGCTACAAGGTGCAGAACATTTCCATCGACAACGAGCTCGTTGTCACGAACTGCACACCAGTCGGTCTCAATCGCGGATACGGGGGACCGCAGTTCTATTTTGCGCTCGAACGTATCATGGACATCGCGGCGCGCGGGCTCGCCATGGATCCCGCGGAACTGCGCCGTCGCAATTTCATTCCTGTCGATGCCTTCCCTTACAGAGCGCCGGCAGGCGCCATATTCGACGCCGGCGACTACGATGCGGCGCTGTCG
>DATGCX010000344.1:0-2526 GCA_035311445.1 Xanthobacteraceae bacterium
TTTGATGCGTCACCTTTTCGGCGAAGGCAGGACGAAATCCCAATTAGTTTCATGACATCCTCAATTGGTGCAAGGACGGCACGCTCGCGCGTTGACTGCGTGCAGCACGCCGACCGGTGAAAGTTGCGCGATGGTGAAACCGGAAATATGTGAGTAAATGCCGGCCGACGGTACCCTTACTACCATTTCGCCCCGGTGGTTTCGGCACACCCCTTTGGCAGCTGGCTAATTAATATACACCACTGCCAACGCGCTCGAAAGCTGAGAAGCTCCGGAATTGGCCCCAGGCTGAAATCTGCCGCTCCGCAGCATTGCGACGGCTATCTGAGGGAAAGCGGAGGCGCCATAGGCGGGTCGCTCCGCCGGCAGCCAAATTTAAAATCGGGAGATCACCGGCGGCCACCGCGCGTTTAATCAGCTAATGGAATGGTCCGGCCGTGCTCTTGGCCCTCCCGTGCATGATGCTGGGAGGGGCTGGCAATCAAAGGAGCACAGCCATGTCCAACAAATCCAATCCGACCATTGCCACGATGGGCATCGATATTGGCAAGAATTCGTTCCACGTCGTCGGCCTTGATCGACGCGGCGCGATCGTGCTGCGGCAGAAGTGGTCACGCAGTCAGATCGAAGCGCGGCTCGGCAACATGCCGCCGTGCCTGATCGGCATGGAAGCCTGTGTCGGCGCGCATCACCTGAGCCGCAAGCTGCAGGCGCACGGTCACGATGCGCGACTGATGCCTGCGAAATACGTACGCGCATACTCCAAAGGGCAGAAAAACGATTTCCGCGATGCGGAGGCGATTGCTGAGGCGGTGCAGCGCCCGACGATGAAATTCGTCGCCACCAAGACGGCCGATCAGCTCGACTTGCAGGCGCTGCACCGGGTGCGCGAACGGCTGGTCAGGCAGCGCACCGGCATCATCAACCAAATTCGTGCCTTCCTGTTGGAGCGTGGAGTTGCGGTGCGCCAGGGGGTGCGCTTTCTGCGCACCGAATTGCCGGGCATCCTTGCCAAACGCTCTGATGTGCTGTCGCCGCGCATGATGCGCATGATCGAGGATCTGGCAAGCGACTGGCGCCGGCTTGACGAGCGCGTCGAAGGCTTGTCCGCCGACATCACGAGCCTGGTGGAGGAAGATCCGGCGTGCGAGCGTCTGATGACAGTACCCGGCATCGGGCCGATCATCTCAAGCGCCATGGTGGCGGCGATCGGCACCGGCGATGTGTTCTCCAAGGGCCGCGACTTCGCCGCCTGGCTTGGACTGGTGCCGCGGCAGATCTCAACCGGAGACCGCACCATCCTTGGGAAAATATCAAAGCGCGGCAATCGCTACCTGCGGGTCTTGTTCGTGCAGGCGGCCTGGGTGGTATTGATCCGGCCACAGAGTTGGGAGCGCAACGGGCTCAAGCCGTGGATCGAAACCGCCAAGAGGCGACTGCACCACAACGTGCTGGCGATCGCGCTCGCCAACAAGCTCGCCCGTATCGCCTGGGCGGTTCTCAACAAGGGACGTAACTTCGAATGTGCCAAGACAAACGCGATGATGCCCCGGTCTGCTTGAGCGTGGCACCGTGCTCGGGGCCATCAAGGCGTGGCCTGGAGACGCAGATGTTGTGAAAGCCAAGCGCGACGGCCAGCCTTGACCGCCCCTGCGCGCGATGCCCCGCACGATGTGCAGGCCGGGACAAAGGAACGGCCTCACGGCACGAACAAAGGAACTGCACCGATCAGGAGAGAGCGATGACATAGTCCCGTTTTCCTGCCGAGGTCTGCGAGAGGATGAAACGAAATGGAGGACCGGTCTTCCCGGCGCATGCGAACCCTGGTGACCCGTTTGGCCCGTTCGAGGCCTGTCAGCTAATGAGAACGCAAGCGCGCCGATATCCATGGTGGCCCGGAGCACAACGCTCCAATCAGAGGCCGGATACATTGATGCAAGACCGCAAAGCCGACAGGTCGATGAAAACCTCTTGCGACGCACGGCCGGACCATACATGGGTCATGAGCTGCCGTGTGGACCACATCGCCGGCGCGTCCGGAATCCCTCTGACTGCGGAAGTGCCGGGATAGAGCGGCGCTGCGCGTGAATATCGAGGTGCACCCGCATCGCAGCCTCCGGACTTTCGTGGAGCGGCGGCGTGCCCGGCCATGGCCGCGCCGGAAAATTAAGAGACGTTCACGCCATGCGAAACCAGTCCGGGGCAGAGCGACATACCGGGGGCGGGGTCGGCGCAGGTACCGGTCTTTTTTGGGGGGCCGGGGAGGGACTTTTCGCCGGCAGAAAGTTTATTTCTCATTCGGGCATCCGGTAATAGCGACCGGGACCTCCGGCGGATTAAGGCGGATGCTTCACGCCGGCCAACCGCGCCGATCGGTGCATTAAGCGGGTGACCCTATAAAGGCATGGCCAACTTGGTGACCCCGACCGCTTCTCCCCTAACAGCTTCCGTACCGCCCGGACGCCGGGAACGGAGGGAGTGGGTGGAGTCGAGATGTGACGCGGTTGCTGTAGGTCGGACATATCT
>DATGCX010000345.1:0-5267 GCA_035311445.1 Xanthobacteraceae bacterium
TCCTCGTCGTCCTCGCTGTCGGATTCCTCCTTGTAGACGATTGACATGATCAGCCGGGCCTCGGCGCTCGGCAGCCGGTCATGAACCCATTGCGCAATGCGCAGATGCTGGTGGATCGAGGTGATGGCGCCATCGGTCAATTCCGCGAGCCGGGCATTGGTGCGCGCAGTGTCCTCGTGGGCGAGCCGCGCCGCCTCCCGGCAGAAGGCAAGATCGACCCCGGCGCCGTTGTCATTGACGGCCTCGTTGGCCTGATAGACACCCCAGTCGTAGTCGGTCAGCGCCGGCAACATCAGCCGGAACACCCGCCGCAACTCCTCGACGTCCTGCTTGGCATACTCGCCAAACCGTCGCCATGCCTCCGGGTCGGCGGCAGCCATCACCGCCTGGGCGCCGCAGAAGCGGGCGATCAGGGCTTTCCCCTCCTTGCGCTTTCCCGGGCCTCCCAGCCTCGTGGATGCGTTTTCCAGGTCGTCTGGTAGGTTATGGGCCAGTGCCGTCGAACGCGCGTCTATGACCTGCCCAGGGGCCAGGAAGGGGCTATCGTCGAGCGCGTAGTTCCAGATGCAGCGGTCGAAGCCGGTGTTCCAGGCGCAGAACACCTTGCCATCTTCGAAAGCCTGCCGCAGATCGTCCGGCAGATCGGCATAGCGCAGCGCAACGCCGCCGCGATCGGCCAGCTGCACCGGGCCGAGCCCGATCGCGTAGGCCAGGAGCACCGCGTCGGCCTCGACCGCATAGCGGTAGGAGCCGTGCCGGATCGGCACTGGCGACCGCGTTTCAAAGTCGAAAAAGACAAGGTTTTCCGGGTCGTAGCGTCCGGCTTGCATGTGCCACCACAAGCATTGAAATGCCGCCAGTCAAGGGCCGGCGGCGCTTCGTTCTTTGGGGTGATCAGGCGGTCGGCTGGCTGCGGACCGGCCGGCGCCGCCCGGTTGGCAGCGGTGTCGGTTGCGGCGGCGGGGGTGGCGGCGGCGGTTCCGGCTGCGGTGCGGCAGCCTGTCGCCGTCGGACCGGTTGCGGCTGTGGTGCCGGTTGCGGCGGCGCCACGGCTGCCGGCTGCTGCGGCTCTGCGGAACTGTCGTAATCTTCGAACGTGATCCACCGCGTGATCTCGAGCACCGGATTGTAGATCGTTTTCTTCCATTCCTTGTGGACGTAACTGCGGATTTCGAGTTTGACCACAGGGCACAGCTTCGTCTGATCGCGCTTGGCCTGTTTGCGGATCTCTTCGACCAGGGTCTGTACGATGACCTTGGCGCCGTAAGAGCCGTTCTTGTAGAGCGCCATGACACCAGCATCTTCGCCGTCCATGCACAACAGCTCGAACGAGAACTGCAACTGGTAGGGCGCGCCGACATCGGGCAGCTCGGTTTGTCGCGGCAACGGCATGCTGGCCGGAACCATTCGCTCACCAAGCGGTTTGCGTTCCTTCACAGTGGCCGGCGGCCACGCAATGAAGCCGTGTTTCAGGCTGCGGACGTCGACGGCCCAGTGCGAGCCCGGTTGCACATCGGTGCGGTCCTGGCCGTAACACCAGATTCCTTCGCTGCTGATTCCAATGAAAGGCAGCCCCGAGGCGACGCCGCCGGCCTCGTCGATCGAATGGCTGATGTTGGCAAGGCCACCGAGCAGCTCCTGCCTGCGAAGTTCGGAATCGGGAAGGTTGCCGTTGCCGTTGGTGGGGATGAGTGTGTTGTCGTTCATGGGATCGGCTCCAGGTTTCGGTTTCGGTTTCGGTTAAGGCAAACGGCCAATCAGCCGTGACAGCGAGGCTAGTCGTTCTCACCGAGCGCTTCAACGAGAATTTTCGCCAGCGCATTCGGGTCTGCGGTGACCGCCAGACGCTTGTCGGATACCGGCGCGATCGTTGTTCCCGGGGAAACCATCGTCGCCAATCCATCTGGCAGCTTCTTGCCCTTCGGCAGCATCTTTTCGACGCCGGCCGGGGATTTCAATGTGGTGTCGTAGAGTTTCGATTTCGGCAGCTTGAGTTTCCTGGCCAACACCTTGGCGTCCACTGTCCATTGCCGGGTGCCGCGCTTTGCCACCAGTTTCCAGCCCGGCACTTCGCCGCCATTGCTGAGAATCAGATGCGCTTGGGTACGCGCTTCGCGGATCAGATTTTCGACAGTCGGCGCAGCATCGAGAATATCGAGCAGCACGGCTTGGTAGACCGGATCGTTCTTGTCCGTCGTGATGGTTTCGAGATCGAACAGCGGACCGGTGTGCAGCGGGCAGATCGTTTGGCACGGCTGGAACCGGCACCAGCGTCCGCGCTTGATCGGCGCATCGGCCACTGCAGTCATCGCGACAGCGGCGCGCAGCTCCTGCGCAAAAGCATCGAGATCGGCCAGACTGACCTCGGCACTGGTGATCGGTTCATGATCGCGGGCGCGCGGCTGCACGATGGTCAGGATGACGCGGCAACCCGGCGGAAACAGTTTGGGTTTGGTGTGACGCGCGGCAGCGGCGTAGAACATCAACTGCTCGTTGACGATCTCGTAGTCCGGGTTGTCCGGGTCCGGATAGACGGCACGGACGCCCTCGCCGGCGCCGAATTTCCAGTCGGTCACATAGGTGATGTTGGCCTTCTCGGCGCGGCCGATGAGGTCCGCGGTGCCGAAGGCGCCTTTGAGCCCGGGAAACTCGACCTGGGTTTCGAGCAGCCAGCTATCGACCTTGGATTTGAAATCGCTCCAGTAGACCATTGCCGGTTCCAAGGCGTCGTGCGCGAGTTCCAGGGTGATCTCGACCGGTCCGGCATGAGTGTCGACGATCGGCGGCAGCTTGGTCATTTTCACTTTGCCGGCGACCAGCCGTTCCATTACGGTGTGCAGAGCAGTGCCCTCGATCGCGTAGGACGAATCGCGATCGACCACTAACGGCAGTTTTGCCAGCATGGCCGTCGAGCCTGGGCAGTTGACGAGACGGGCGGCGCTGCTGCCACCGGCTACGGTTGAGTGTCGCGATGGCATCGGCAAGTCTCCTGTTTCGAATCGTTTCATGATATCGCGCTGGTATTCCGGCTCATTCTCGCACAGCACCGCCTCGAAGCCTTCGGCCAGCGCTGCGGCGGCAGTAGTGCCAGTGCCTGCGAAGGGATCCAAGATGACGCCTTCAGGAGGCGTGATCAGTCGCGCCAGCCAGCGTAGCAGCGTGATCGGTTTGACGGTCGGGTGCTTCGACCCAGCGCGGTCGGCCTTCGACGCCTTGGCGCAGTAGAAGAAGCGGGCGGCAGAGTCTTCGTCACCGAAACCTAAAGCGATCTCGCCTTTTGGAACGGGGCCGCAATGATGCCCGCTTTTGGCTGGCGCCGATTGCGTGTACGTCCTTGGCGATTTCTGCTGCGGGAACATCCCCACCACTTCATCACTGCCGTCGTGGACGACGTTGGCGGGCCATCTCCCAAGCGCTTCACCGGGGCGCTCTCGTGCATATGCTTCCGGTGATGATCGATCGTTGATCGTATGAGTGTATTCACGAGAATGACCCGGTGCATTTCCAGTCTTGCGCGCCGTAACGCGACGTGCAGCTGATGGGTCCTCGTCAGTTGCAATACGTGTTGCATCGATGTTGAGCGCGCCGGTGCCCCACTTCAGCACGTTTTTTGCAACCGTGCTTTCCGACAGCGGCTTGCGGGCGAGGATGATCGGCTCCCATGCCGGCTTGAGCGCGGTGCCCCAGCCATCCCACTGGCGGGCGGTGTCGGTGGCTGGGGCGGTTAGATAGGTTGGTTTGTTGATATTCTCCCGTGTCCAATTGTCCTGCGCATAAACATTATTGGTTCCGCCTCCATGGCGAGGGCTAGGCCCAGTAACCTTCCTTCTCGCTCCTGCCTCTTTGTCGATCGCTTTCGACACGTCGAGCGACTTCGGAAAGCCTTGGCCGTAAACCCACATCAGGGTGTCGCGCAGCTCGAATCCCGCATCTTCGATCGCAGCAGCAAGTCGGTGAAACGTCCGCGTGCCGCCGAAGCAGCATAGATGTGCGCCGGGCTTGAGCACGCGTAGCACTTCGGCCCAGGTTTCAGCGCGGAAGGCGATGTCGCCCCCATCCCACGCCTTTCCCATGAAACCGGTGCTGATTCGTGCCCGGCCGCCGGGAGAATTCAGGTTGAGCGATGCAACTCCAGTCCCACCTTTTTTCTCCGTGGTCAGATGGTAAGGAGGGTCGGTCACGCACGCGTCCATGCTGTTCTCGGACAGGTCGCGCATGATCTCACGGCAGTCGCCGCAATGCAGCTCTATGTGTTTCGCTATCTTGTTCACTGTCGTATTTCCGGTTTCAGCGCCAAGCCGACGAGCTGGCGGATGGCTTCTGGGCGCGAAACCTTGCCTTTGCGCCAGCGGTCGATGATTCGCAGTTGCGTTGCGTGCATACGCACTATGACTGGAACGCCGATGCCAGTCGTTCTTGGCCGTCCGCGTTTGATCTTATGCGATCTTGACCCGCTCATTTGATTTGTGATATCACAAATTACAGGTCGGTCAAGCAGTTGGTTGATATCGTCTGCGGTCCTGACCACTGCGACCGTTGCTCCCCGCGCCGCGAATGCGGCGTGGTAGCGCCGTTGATGCGGCGAGATCACACCACCTCGCGGGCGCTTGCACTCGACGAAAATGATGCGCGCACCTGGAAAGATGACCAAGCGATCGAAGAACCCGCGCTTACCGAGAACGACAACTTTTTCACACAGTCCGCCCAACGCAACGACACGACGAACCAGCTCACGTTCAATCGCACTTTCGAGAATCCTTTTGCCCATGAGACAGTCATCTGATCTGCGGCACTATCAGGAGCGCATCGCGACGCACCTCTACGAGCATGATTCGGCAATTTGCACCGCTCGCCCCGGTTACGGCAAGACTGTAGCGGCGCTGACCGCGATTGCCGAACTCAAGCGCGATGGCGTCATCCGCCACGCGCTCGTCATCGCGCCGAAACGGGTGGCGCGGGTGACGTGGCCCGAGGAGATCGCAACCTGGGCGCATGTCGCCGGCCTGCGCCATGCCGTGCTGACAGGCCCGCCGAAGCAACGTTCCTCGACACTGGCCTGCGCCGAGCAACGCGACGTGACCATCGCCGGCCTCGATATCACCGGCTGGCTGATCGACGAATTGCTCAGGTTCCAGTCCGATCACCCGCTGTTCGACCTGCTGGTCATCGACGAGATTTCGAAGCTGCGCAATCCGACCGGGGTGCGCTCCAAGCTGATGGCTAAGTATGCCGAGCGTTGGAAACTGATCTGGGGCCTGAGCGGCACG
>DATGCX010000346.1:0-5345 GCA_035311445.1 Xanthobacteraceae bacterium
TGCCGAAGCCGACCAGGGCGTCCGCATTGCCCGGCATGATCGAAAGCGCGCGCGCGAACGCCACCTTTGCACCGGCCGAGTCGGCGCGATCAAGGCAAACGCCTCCCAGCGCAAGCGACAGTTCCGCCACCGCGGGCACCGCTTCCAGGCCGCGTTTGAGCACGGTTTCCGCCTCGGCGTAGTTGCGCATCGCGCGCAGCAAATTTCCCAGTTCGTGGAATGCGCGCGCATAGACCGGCTGACGCTCGATGGCACGGTAGAGCCATACCAAAGCTTCGTCGGTGCGCCCGATCTCGCGTAGGGTTATTGCCAGATGAGTCTCGAGTTCGGGATTGGTGCTGTGACGCGCAGCTTGCTCCAGCGGCACAACTGCCTCGCGCGGTCGTTTTTGCCCCATCAGCAAGGCGCCCAGAAGCTGCAGTGCCTCCAGGTGCTGCGGATTCTTCGCAAGAACTTCCCGGGTAAGGCGTTCGGCTTCGCTCAGGTTGCCATGGTTGCCGGCCGCCACCGCCTGCGCCAAGGCTTCAGCCTGGGCAGCTACCGCGGCGCGCGCGCGTTTGGAAATACCGGCTTGCGTTTTGATCGGCAACTCAAGTCACCATCATTGTCTCGCACCTCGTTCTTGTATCTGAAGGTCGAAAACAAAGTAAATCGCTTGCGAAGGCAAATCGCATACGTAAGGTGCCTGCGACTCAAGATGCTGCGGCATGCACTGCCGCGTTGAAAGGTGCTCATTCAATGGCCGCACCCCTCTTCACCCTTGCCGAGGTTGAATCCGCACTGCCTGTCGTTCGCGCCGCCGTGCCGCCGACACCGCAATATGCGTGGCCGCAACTCGCCGGCCGCACCGGCGCGGAGGCGTTCGTCAAGCATGAAAATCACACGCCGATCGGCGCATTCAAGGTGCGCGGCGGTCTGGTCTATGTGGATCGACTCAGGCGCCGGCATTCCAAAGTGAGGGGCATCGTGTCGGCCACGCGCGGCAACCATGGGCAGTCGCTCGCCTTTGCGGCCCGCCGCGCCGGGATTGCGGTCGTCATCGTGGTGCCGCGCGGCAACTCGGCCGAAAAGAACGCGGCCATGCGAGCCTTCGGCGCCGAGCTCATCGAGATCGGCCGGGACTTCGACGAAGCCAAAGAGCACGCCGCTGCGATTGCACGTCAGCGCGGTTACGTTTTTACGCCTCCGTTTCACCGCGATCTCGTCGTCGGCGTCGCCACCTATGCGCACGAATTTTTCGCTGCAGTCGGCAATCTCGATACCGTCTATGTCCCGATCGGTCTCGGGTCTGGCATTTGCGGGGTCATCGGAATGCGTGACGCGCTTGGGCTTGCCACCCGAGTCGTCGGCGTAGTGGCGCATAACGCCAATGCATACGCGCGTTCGTTCGCGGCGGGTCATGTCGTCACGACTGATACGGCGCACACCTTTGCGGATGGCTTGGCGGTCCGCGTGCCGGATGCAACGGCGCTTGCGGTCATCCGCGGCGGTGCCGAGCGTATCGTCGAGATTTCGGAATCCGAACTGGTCGAGGCGATCGGCATCTATTTCAGCGATACCCACACGCTGACAGAGGGCGCTGGCGCGGCACCGCTCGCGGCGCTCATCAAGGAGCGCGCCCGGATGCAGGGGCGCCGCGTCGGACTCATCATGACCGGACAAAATATCGATCGAGCCGTCATGCTTAACGTCTTGGCGGGGCGTGTGCCAGACCGATCGCACGGGGTGACAGAGCGCCTTACGGTCTGATATGGACGAATGACCAACACCCGTGCATGACGCCATTCGACGGGGACCGGACGCCATTCGGGCCCGAAGGCCTCACATCCGATGCGAATAGCCTTTGTCGACTGTGGAGGCTGGTCCTACGGGCTGGACGCGCCCTTCAAGCGGCCGATGGGCGGGACGGAATCGGCGCTGTGTTATCTTGCGGTTGAACTGGCGCGACTTGGTCATGCCATCACGGTCTACAACGGCACGCCGGCGCCTACTGAGAGCTGCAACGTCGATCTCAGAAATGTACACGATATTCTGTCGCCCGGGCATCTCAATGCATTCGATGCAGTCGTCGCTTTGAGCGCTGCGATCGGCCGATCGTTGCGGCGGGATTATCGCGTCACCGTTCCTATGGTGTTGTGGACGCAGCATGCATATGCCCAGCCGGCGATTCGTGAATTGAGCCGGCTCAATGAACGCAAATGCTGGACCGCCTTTGCATTCGTCAGCAACTGGCAGCGCGAGCGCTATGAGAAATTCTTCTGGATACCGCGTGAAAAGGGCCGCGTGCTGCGCAATGCGGTGTCTCCCGCATTCGCGGCCGGCAGCGAGAGGGCTCCCTGGTTCACCACTGGCGGGCCGCCGGTGCTCTTCTACACTAGCACGCCGTTTCGTGGGCTCGACGTGTTGCTAAAGGCATTTCCAGCGATACGCTCGGCAGTTGCGGGCACGAGGTTGCGTGTGTTTTCCAGCATGGGCGTGTACCAGATCCCCCCGGAGAAGGATGAATATCGAGATCTGTACGACCGATGCCGTGCAACGGATGGCGTGGAATATGTCGGCTCAGTCGGTCAATCCCGGCTCGCCGAGGAGCTCGCGGGCGGCGCGGCGCTGGCATACCCGTCTACGTTCGCGGAGACGTCTTGCATCGCGGTGCTCGAAGCGATGGCTTTGGGCGCAGCCGTCTTCGCCACCCGCCTCGGCGCGCTGCCGGAAACCAGTGGCGGTCTCGCATCGATGATCGATTGGCAATCGGATGAAATTGTCCTTGCCGGTCAGTTCGCCGACATGGCGATTGAGGCGCTTCGCCTGATGAGAAGCAATCCGGCCGCCGCGGAGGCGCAGCGACGCGAGCGGATCAAATTCATCCACGACAACTATCTCTGGCCGGCGCGGGCAAATGAATGGGCGGCATGGCTGGCGCAGCTCAGCACGGGCAAAACCGGACCTGCTCCAGCGCTTACGACGCCGCGATGAATTCGCCCAGTCCCGCCCACGCGATCCGAGAACTGATGGCACTCCACGCCGCGGGCCGCTTTGCCGACATGGAGGCGCGGGCGCGGGCCGCCATCAAGACCGCAAGCAGTTCGGCGATTCTGCACGAGATGCTCGGTATCGCATTGTGCGCTCAGCAGCGTTTCGAGGAGGCGCTTGGCTCGTTGCGCAAGGCCGTTGCCCGGCAGCCGCAGGATGCCCAATTCCACGAGAATCTTGCCCTATGCCAGCGTCATTTGAAGCAGTATGAGGCGGCGGCTGAGAGCTTGCGCAGATCGCTGGAGATTCGGCCCCATTCGGTCGAGACACTTGCGGCGCTCGGGAGCGTGCTGAGATCGTTGCGGCGTCTCGATGCGGCCGAGGTCGCGTTGCGGCAGGCGCTCGCACTGGCACCGCGGCATGTGCAGGCGATGTGCGTCCTCGGCAATGTTCTCGGCGATCTCGGAAACTACGTCGAAGCGGAAAGCTGCTATCGCACCGCGATTGCGCTTGAACCGGCAAACCCCGTCGCACTTGCGAATTTCGGCAACGTGCTGATGAATATAGGGCGTCAGGATGAGGCGTGCAGCGCCGCCCATGGCGCCCTGAAGGCGATTGGAGTGATCGGCCCCAATGCCGCGCCCGAGGCTTGCGAGCTTGCTATGATCGCTGCGAGCGTGCTGGGCAGGGCGGAACAATATGCTGTGGCCGCGCAAGTCTACCTGCAGGTCTCACGGGCACGAAAATCTCTGGCAGATGCACTGTCTTCGTATTCGATGATGCGTCAGGTCTGCGCCTGGACAATCACGGCGGAGACGGACGCCCAATGCCGCAATCGTCGTTTTTCGCAAGAGGAGCTCGATGCCATCTCGCCATTCGCCAGCGCCATGATGGGGACGATGACGGCATTACAGCAATTAGAGGTAGCGCGGAATTGTTCGCGACGTTTCGGCCACCCACCCCCTCCCTCCCATCGCAGGGAGGCCGCACGACCGGGTCCGGCGCGGAATCGCATACGCGTCGGATATGTTTCCGGAGATCTCCGCGAGCATGCGTTTTCGCTGCTCACATTGCCGGTGTTCGAGAATCACGATCGGGCTCGCTTCGAAGTGTTCGGCTACGATTATTCGGCCCCCACGCGGGACGATTTTCGACGGCGCGTCGAGGGCGCCTTCGATAGCTTGATCTCTTTGCTCCAGCTCCCGGACATAGAGGCCGCGCAACGAATTGCCGCCGATTCATGCGATGTCGTTGTCGACGGCACCGGATGGACCGGAGGCACGCGAAGCCAGATTTTGCGGTTCCGGCCGGCGCCGGTCCAGGTCCAATGGCTGGGTTATCCGGGAACGCTGGGCGCCCCCTGGTGCGACTACATCGTGGCGGACAAAGTGCTCATCAGGCCCGGCGAGGAGCAACTTTACGACGAGAAGATCATCAGGATGCCCTTTAGCTATCAGCCCAACGGTGCGCGAGAGGCTGCTGGCGATCCGGGCACCCGTGCGCAGCATGAGCTTCCCCGCGACGCCCTGGTGTTCTGCTCATTTAACCAAGCCTACAAGATCACCCCGGATGTTTTTGACAGATGGATGCAATTGGTCCGGGAGGTCGAACCGTCGGTGTTTTGGCTGCTCGGCTTGTCCGATGAGATGCGAGAGGCGCTGCGGCGCGAGGCCGAGTCCCGCGGGGTGTCAGGAGAGCGCCTCGTCTTTGCTCCGCGCGCTCCGAACGACCGACATCTGGCCCGGCTCGCCCATGCGGATCTGGCGCTCGATTGCTTTCCCTATGGATCGCACACGACAGCAAGCGACGCGTTGTGGGCCGGCGTGCCCTTGATCGGATTGGCGGGCGATACCTTTGCATCGCGCGTATCGGCGAGCATCTTGGCAGCGGCCGGGCTCACCGATCTCGTCACCACGTCGCTCGACGACTATCATGCTCTTGCGCTTCGCTACGCGTCCGATCGGCAACTGCTTGCCACCCTCAAGGCACGGGTTGCAGGATGTCGGTCATCGCCTCTGTTCGATTCCAAGCAATTCACCCGCGATCTTGAGTCGGCATACGCGGCTGTCGTCGAGCGCAGCAGGGCTGGATTGGCGCCCGATCACATCGCCGTCTCGTAGAGCGGGTTAGCCGAAGGCGTAACCCGCCGCGACGTAGCCAATCGCGCAGCCGTCGGGCGGATTAACGCTGCACTAATCCGCCCTACTGCTCAATACCCCACCACCGTCCCATGCAGATCGTACGCGTCGGCGTGTTCCATCTTCACGGTGGCAAGTTCGCCCACCCGCAAGGGCCGGCGCGATGTCACATGAACCGCACCGTCGATCTCCGGAGCGTCGCCCTTGCTTCGGCCTCTGGCGCCCTGCGGGCCGACC
>DATGCX010000347.1:0-16588 GCA_035311445.1 Xanthobacteraceae bacterium
CGACAGCAACGTACATGCGTAGCTTGAATCAAACCGAATTCAGCGAGTCAAGGGCTATTCGAAAAATGTTATGACTACATAATTAGCCCGCCCCCAATAAAAACAACCGCTTAGCTCAAAGCTGGGGAAAGTTCGGACTAGACGTCGGGTGGCAAATGGGCGATTACGTAAAGGCCCAACATGCCAGTGCCGAGCGCAGGAAAAATCCAGTTCCCCAAATTGTCCTTGTACATGAAGCGCCAGGGTTTGCGCGGGTGTTGATGCCCAGTGCTTATTCTCGCGGGCCGGGCGGCGTTACTGCGGCGGCATGTCGCGTGAGAGGTTCCATTTCTTTGCAGCGCATCTGCGAACTGAGGCAAACTGGAGCATGGGCCCGACAAGTGGGTGCCGGTTTTCGGAAAAGATCACACTCCACCAATAATGTTGAGCGCGACGACGGATCGAGCATAAACCATCGCGCTCTAGCCCATGTTGAGTGCGTCGGGCTGTGGCACTTCTCACCCCTGAGCGAGACTTTTATGGCGGGCCGCTATCGAGCCGTAGCTATCGCGCTGTCGGTTCACGCGCCCGGCGTCCATGCCAAAGTCCCCTTGGTGGCCCAACTCTTCCGTCACTCGCATTCGCTTGGAACGGAAGTTATTGGGGGGCTAAGATGCCGTGAGCGGATGGGGCGCGATCGCTGAAGATGGTCTATGCTGCTACGAATCCGGGGCATCCGGCCAGATATTTTCGACGGCATTGATGGCATAGCCAAGCGTTTCCTTCCCGCAATGAACTTGCTGCCCAGCATTCGTGCCGTTAGCCTGCGGAATTCTGGGTAATTGCAAGCCTCGCTGCAAGGAGATGATCTATGCGCGCCCGATTCGCCGTCATGGCCCTCGTCGCTATTGCGCTCTCTGGGTTCTCGGGAATGTATCTAGGCTGGAAAGCAACTGCGGCGGCACAGCAGCTCATCACTATTCGAGCCGGCACCGTTCTCGATGGCAAAGGCGGCGTGCAGCGCAATGCCGTCATCACCATCGACGGCACGCGGATCGTTAAACTGGGCGATAGCCAGCCGGAGATTTTGACCTATGACCTGTCGCGACTGACGGTGCTTCCAGGATTGGTCGACACCCATGTTCATATCGGCGCCCACTTCGGCAAGGACGGCCGCGCATCCAATGCCGGCGAGACGCCAGCCGACGCGGCGCTGGCGGCCGCGGCCAACGCCTATGCCACGCTGATGGCCGGGTTCACGACGGTGCAGAGCATCGGCCAGCCGATCGATGTGCCATTGCGCGACGCCATTGCGCAGGGACGCATTCCAGGCCCGCGGCTCCTTACCTCTGTCCATCAACTCACGAATACCGCGCTGACGCCTGACGAGGTGCGGCAGTTCGTGCACAAATCCGTCACCGACGGCGCCGATGTCATCAAGATCTTTGCTTCGAAGAGCATCCGTGAGGGCGGCGGCCAGACGCTGAGCGATGAGCAGATCGCAGCCGCCTGCAGTGAAGCGCAGATAGTGGGCAAGCGCATCTGGGTGCATGCCCATGCGGCGTCCGCGGTCCGCGCCGCAGCGCTCGCCGGCTGCACCGCGGTGGCGCACGGGTCGCAAATCAAGGACGCAGAAGCCGACCTGATGGCGGCGCGCGGCACCTATTTCGAACCGAATATCGGCCTGGTGTCGCAGAACTACATCGAGAACCGCGCGCGCTATCTCGGCATCGGCAATTATGACGAACCCGGTTTCAAGTTCACCGAGGACGGCATCCCGTTAAAGCTTGCCATGTTCAAGATGGCGATCCGCCACAAGGGCCTGAAGATCATCATGGGCACCGATGCGGTGGCCGGTGCCCACGGCCAGAATGCCCGAGAGACGATCTATCGTGTGCGCGAGGGTGGGCAGGCCACAATGGACGCGATCATGGCCGTAACTTCGCTCAATGCCGAGGCACTCGGCCTCGGCGACCGCGTCGGCGCGCTTGTCCCCGGCATGGAGGCGGACCTCATCGCCGTCGAAGGGGATCCGCTGACCGACATCACGGCGCTGCAGCGGGTGGTGTTTGTGATGAAGGGCGGGACGGTGTGGCGGAACGCGGCAGGGCAATGAGGGGCCGTTCAGTCCGGACGAACAGGGGAGGCCAATGCAGTGCGCTCCACCACGAAATTCAAATCCATGCTGGGCGGCGGCCAAATCGTCGTCGCCCCGGGCGCGTTTGATGGCTTGTCGGCGCGCCTGGTCGAGCAGGCGGGCTTTCCGGCGGTTTATGCGAGTGGCGGCGCCATCGCACGTTCGACCGGGGTACCCGACATGGGCCTGATCACGCCGGATGAAATCGTCCAGCGGCTCGCCGGGATCGTCGAGGCCGTGGGCGTTCCAGTGATCGCCGATGCGGACACCGGCTACGGCAATGCGCTCACCGCCCAGCGTGCAGCGCGCGCCTTCGAGCGCGCCGGCGTTGCGGCATTTCATCTGGAGGACCAAGCCTTCCCGAAGAAATGCGGCCACTACGAGGACAAGGCGCTGGTGTCGGCCGCCGAGATGGTGCAGCGGCTGCATGCGGTGCGCGACGCGCTGCATGATCCCGATTTCGTCGTCATCGGTCGCACCGACGCGATCGCGGTTGAGGGCTATGATGCCGCTCTGGATCGTGCCGGCACGTATATCGAAGCCGGCGCCGACATGATCTTCGTCGAGGCGCCAACCACCGAGCATCAGATCGCCGAGATCGCGAAGCGTCTGCCCGGCTACAAGCTCATCAACATGTTTCATGGCGGCAAGACGCCGCTGCTGCCGGCCTCGCGCCTGCAGGAACTCGGTTATCACGTGGTTATCATTCCGAGCGACACCCAACGCGCCGCCATCAAGGCGATGCAGCGCGTATTGGCGACGATCGCACGGGACGGCAGCGCCGCCGCCATGATCGACGACATGGCGTCGTTCCGGGATCGCGAAGCCGTCGTTGACACCGCCGGATATCTTGCCCGCGACCGACAGTATTCCGCATGAATCACGGATCTGGCGGCGACAATCCTTATACCAAGGGCGTTGCGGCCTTCGTCGCCGGCCTCACCTTCGAGCGTGTTCCCACCGAAGTGGTTGCGCGCATCAAGCTGCTGATCCTCGATTCGCTTGGCTGCGCGCTCTACGGCAATGAATTGCCGTGGAGCCGGATCCTGATGACGACGCTCTGCGGGCTCGACCAGAGCAAGGCCTGCGCCGTGTGGGGGACCGACCGGCGGCTGTCTGCTCCCCACGCGGCGCTCGTCAACGGCACGCTGGTGCAGAGCTTTGAACTCGATGACGTCCATCGCGCAGGCGTGCTCCATGTCGGAGCCGTCGCTTTGCCGGCGCTGATCGCGGTCGCGGAGCTGCGCCCCGGCATGACGGGACGGGATTTTCTGCGTGCGGCGGTGGCCGGCTACGAGGTTGGGCCACGGGTCGGCTTGTGCATGGGGCCGGAGCATATCGGCCAGGGCTGGCACTCCGGCGCGACCATCGGGGTATTTGCGGCGGCGGCGAGTGCCGCGGCTGGACTGAGGCTTTCGGTCGACCAGGCGGTGCACGCACTCGGCGTTGCCGGCACTCAGGCCGCCGGCCTGATGGCGGCGCAATACGGCGCCATGGTCAAGCGCATGCACGCAGGCCGCGCGGCGCAGAGCGGGCTTTATGGCGCGTTGCTGGCCGAAGCGGGATTTACCGGCATCGCGAACGTGTTCGAGAGCCCCTATGGGGGCTTCTGCACCACCTTTTCGCGCTCGCACGATCGCTTCAATCTGGCCGAGCTGACCGCCGGACTCGGCGAGCGGTTCGAAACGCTGGGCGTCGCGCTCAAATTCTATTCCTGCGTCGCCAGCAACCACACGACGCTTGACGCCATCCGGATGATCGCGGCGCGGCGTCCGTTCCGGGCGGACGACGTTGCCAAAATTGCGGTCCATGGCTCGCAGGCGACCGTCGATCACGTCGGCTGGCCGTACCGGCCGCAAGGCCTCACGTCGGCACAAATGAACCTGCCGTTCTGCGTCGCGACGCTGTTGGCCGAAGGCGACGTTTTTGTCGGCCAGTTCAGTGAAGCCGCAGTTGCCGACCCGCGACGCATGACGCTCGCCGCCAGGGTCGAGGTGGTACACGATCCCGCCATCACGGCACGCGGCGCCAAGCTGCGACACATGGTGCGTGTCGAGATGCACTTTACCGACGGCACGCTGGAGAGCGAGACCGTGGAGGCGCCGCGCGGCAGCGAGCAGAAGTTCGCCAGCGAAACCGATGTCGTCGATAAGTTCCGCAAGCTCGCGCGCCGCACCTGCGGCGACGTGCAGGCTGAGCGGATTGCCGAACTGATGCTCGGATGCGATAAGCTGGCAGATATCGGCGTGCTGGTGTCGGCGCTGGCAAGAAGAGCCTCTGACGCCGACCATGGCCAATGCTAGGGGTGCGTATTGGGCAGCGAGCGCTTAAAGAGGCGGCTCACGGCCGTGCTTGCCGCCGATGTGGCTGGGTACAGCCGGTTGACCGGCATGGACGAAGAGGGAACGCACGTCCGATTGAAGGAACATCTGCGCGTTCTCGTCGACCCCAAAGTCAATGAACACCGGGGCCGGATCGTGAAAAACACCGGCGACGGAATGCTGTCTGAGTTCGGCAGCGTGGTGGACGCTTTACGCTGTGCCCTTGACATCCAGCGCGGCATGGCTGAGCGCAACGCTGAAACACCACAAGACGAACGCATCGAGTTCCGTATTGGGATTAACGTCGGCGACGTCATTCTCGACGATAACGACATCTTCGGTGACGGCGTGAATGTGGCGGTGCGTCTGGAGAATCTTGCGGAGCCTGGTGGCATTTGTGTTTCAGCTCGCGTTCAGGAGTACGCACGCGGCCAGCTTGATATTACGTTAGAGGACATCGGCGAACGGCAGCTCAAGAATATCGCGCAGTCGGTCCGCGCGTACCGGCTTGTATTCGCCGGGTCCGGCGCTTTGACTCGGCGAGTCGCACCAGCAGTGGCAGCGCCGCGGCTTTCAATGGTGGTCTTGCCGTTTGTGAATCTCAGCAGCGAGCCAGGGCAAGACCATTTCGTAGACGGCATAGTCGAAACGCTGACGACTGACCTCTCACGCATCCCGGAAAGCTTTGTCATCGCTCGCAATACTGCATTCACCTACAAAAATAAGACCGTCAATGCAAAGCAGATTGGCCAGGAACTCGGTGTTCGTTATTTGATTCAAGGCAGCATTCAGTGTGCGGGCGCTCGACTGCGCGTGACTGTGCAGCTGATTCACGCGGCCATGGGGGCGCATCTCTGGGCCGACCGGTTCGACCATGATCGCGGCAACATCTTTGAGATCCAAGACGAGATTGTCACCCATCTGGCGCGCGCTCTCGACGTAGAGCTTTTTTCCGCCGAATCGAAGCGCGCGGCACTTTTGCCGGATATGCATTCGTTGGACCTCACATTCCAGGGCTGGGCCGCGATGTACCGAGGCCTCAATCCAGATAATTTGAGGGAAGCACAGCGATTGTTTGAACGAGCATTGGTGCTCGACCAAAGTAACGTCACCGCATTGATGGGATTGGCCGACGCGAACTCGTCGATGATCGTGGCCTATATGGCAGATGATCGTGCCGGTTGCCTGGCCGCCACCGAATCGATGGCCATGAAGGCACTTGCGCTCGCGCCCAATGAAGCCAAGGCGCACGCATCATTGGCGCTCGTCTACATGTGGACCAACCGCGTTTCGCAAGCGATTTCCGAATATGAGCGCGCGCTTGCTCTCGACCGGAACCTTGCCTTTGCCCACGCGAATATCGGCATTGCAAAGTACCTCGCGGGTCGGCCGCAAGAGACCGAGGATCATATCGCCCGGGCCGTTCGCTTGAGCCCGCGTGACACATGGCTGAACGCTTGGTGTGTGGCCGCCGGCGTCGCCAAGCTGTCGCTTCGTCATGACGAGGAGGCGGTTACTTGGTTGCGTCGAGCGATTGAGGCCAACCGCACTCTGCCGCTCGCACACTTTTTTCTGGCATCCGCCCTGGCGTGGCAGGGTAAGACCTCCGAAGCATTGGAGGCGACGAAGGCGGGACTCGCTTTGGACCCTAGCTTCACGATCCGCCGATACCGTGATAATCCATTATCAAACGACCTGACATATTTGACGCAACGAAAACGCATCTATGAAGGAATGTTTGCCGCGGGCGTGCCTGAAAATTGATGACAGGTGTTGAAAGAGACTGCACATATCGGTGTGCTGGTCTCGGCACTGCCAAAAAGAAGCCTATAGCGACGGAGAGCAGCGGGCTGATCACCATGAGGTATGAGCTGTATTATTGGCCTACAATACAGGGACGCGGAGAGTTCGTCCGCCTGGCGCTCGAAGAACTTGGCGAATCCTATATTGATGTCGCGCGCAAGCCGAACAGAAACGGCGGCGTGCCCGCGATGATGACGATGCTTAATGGCAAGCGCATCAAGCACCCTCCATTCGCTCCGCCGTTCCTCAAGAGCGGCGAACTCATCATTGGCCAGACGGCGAACATTCTTCTGTTCCTTGGCATGCGTCATGGGCTTGCGCCGCGCAACGATGCAGGGCGATTGTGGGCGCATCAGTTGCAACTCACGATCGCCGACCTCGTGGTCGAGGCCCATGACACCCATCACCCGATCGCGAGCGGGCTCTATTACGAGGACCAGCGTCGCGAAGCGAAACGGCGCACAGCCGATTTCCTGCAGAACAGGGCGCCGAAGTTCATGCGTTACTTCGAGCACGTGCTCAAGTGCAGCGGTGCCACCTATCTGCTCGGCCGCAGGATCACGTATGCCGACCTGTCGCTTTTCCAGGTCATCGAGGGCCTTCGCTATGCGTTTCCGAAGGCGATGACGCGTCTGGAGAAGAAGATCCCTCGCGTCGTTGCGCTGCACGACAGCGTGGCTGGACGCCCGCGCATCGCCGCCTATCTCACCTCAGAGCGGCGGATCGCTTTTAATGAGCAGGGGATATTCCGGCACTACAAGGAGCTGGATGGCTAGTCGAGCGCTTCAGCCAATCTGAACGGATTGGAGCACCAAGTCATAACGGCGGAGGGTCCGCACAAATGGCGTCTGCCGAGATCGACTGCTGTGGGGCGACCCTTGTGGTCGCCCCATTCGTCGCATCCGGCAACGGGGCGACCACAAGGGGCCGATATTGGCGTGCCGGTGTCGGACGGCAAACAAGAGCCTTTGAGAACACCGGTAGATGGACCGACGGTCACCAATCGCGGAAGTGTCATGGGCCCGCCCTTGAGCGCGTGAAGAAATAGAAGCAGGTTCAAGGTGCGATTCCAGGTTTGAATACATTGCGATTTCGATCCGTACCGGTTTCCGAGTAGATTTTTATTGACAGGGCCGCATGTGAGCGATCCAGTGAGCCCAGCGCTTGATTTTCCAAGCTCTCGGCCATCTTCAGGTCCGCCCTCAGGAATGCGACAACAAACGCGAAAGCGGCGCGGATTACAATGTATGTTTCAGGCAAGCCCCGGGCAGGCCGTAGGTGATCTCAAGGAGTGCCGCTGGCCAACGCTTCAAGATGAAGATTGTGCTATTTATTTCTAAAAACCTGTAGCCTGAGTAATTGTGTATGGGACCGGATACGCATTCCGCAGGTTCTCGTCATCGGCTCGCATCGGTACTTGCGGCGGATGTGGTGGGCTATACTCGGCTGATGGAATTGGATGAGGAAAACACCCATTCTCGTCTAATGAATTTAAGGTTTTCTATCATGGAGCCCATAATTACGGGCCGTCAGGGGAAGATCGTTAAGAACACCGGCGACGGCTTCCTCGCAATGTTCGAAAGCACCCACGCCGCTATGCTATCTGCGATCGATATGCAGCGTGCGGTGACCAAGCTGGAATCTGAGGAGCCGCCCGATCGTCGCATTGCGTTTCGTATGGGCGTGAACATTGCAGACGTAATCGTCGAGGACCACGATATCTACGGTGACGGCGTGAATATCGCGGCCCGTTTGCAGAGCTACGCGGAGCCGGGCGGTATCGTGATTTCTGGAGCGGTCCGCGAGCAGGTGGGCGGGACGCTCGGGATGGATTCCGTAGACATAGGCCTCCTGCGCTTACGCAATCTATCGCGCCCGGTTCACGTGATTAGCCTTAGGCTTCCCGAAGCACCGACCGCGACTGTCGGAGAACTCCCCGGCGGCTATGAGGGTCGTGCGTCGATCGCGGTATTGCCGTTCCACAATCTCGCAAGCCCCGATGAAGCATACTTTGCTTACGGCATGGTCGACAACATCATTCACGCCCTGGCCACCTTAAAAGAGCTTTTCGTCATCTCGCGCGGCTCCGCGCTCAGTTTCAAGAGCCCGATGATCGACATACGCGCGATCGGAGAGCAACTCGGGGTTCGCTACGTGCTCTATGGCAGCGTGCTGCGATCGGGCGAACGCCTCAGGATCAACACAGAAATCACTGACGCGGCCACTGCCGAGATCATTCGTGCCGACCACTACGAGGGGAACCTCCGCGACCTGTTCGACCTACAGGATCGCATCGCGCTGGAGGTGGTCAAAACCATCGCACCGAATGTACGGGAGCGCGAACTGAAGAAATCGTTGCGAAAGCATCCGCAGAACATGACCGCCTTTGATCTGGTCTTACAGGCGTTAGTGCCACTCTATCAACTCGATTACGAGACTTTTTCTCGCGCGCGCGGGTTGCTGCAGCGTGCCATGGCGCTTGATCCCGGCTATGCACCGGCCTTTTCGTATGCTGCCTATTGGCACATGTTTCGAGTGGGGCAGGAATGGTCGCCGGGCATTGCGGCGGATCTTGCGGAAGCGGAGCGTCTGGCAGCCGCCGCGATCGCTAATGACGGCAACGATGCCACCGCGTTGACCATTTTCGGTCACGTTCAATCGAACCTGAAGAAGGACTACGACGTGGCGATCGACTTTTTTGATCGCGCCATAGCAATCAGTCAAAACTCAGCAATGGCTTGGACATTCAAAGGTCTAACTTTGTGCTTTCTCGGCGACGGCCCAGGAGCTGTTCGATATGCGGAGACCGGCGTACGCCTTTCACCACTAGACAACCACGTTTTCTTCGCAGAGCACGTCCTCGCACAAGCCCACTACGCTAATGGCAATTTCAATATGGCGGTTACTTGGGCGCGGCGGGCAAACAAGCGCAACCCACAGCTTACCTCTAATCTCCGCACGCTAATTTCAAGCTTGGTTGCAATCGACAAGCTAGATGAGGCGCGGGAGGTAGCTGCACGCCACGCTAGAATCGTACCATCTTTCAGCGTGTCGGCATGGGCAGATCGAACGCCCATGTCGGGAGACATTCGAAAACACCGAATCGCGAGACTTTTGGCGGCCGGCATGCCGAAATAAAGGATTGAAATAATGTGAGCTACCTCACACGATGAGCGGATATTTTGAGGGATACTGAGATTGTTTCAGCGCTGCAATCGCGCACGCGCAGCAGGGGAGGAGACCGTCATGACTGGCGATACGGGGGACACGGGCGATACTGGCGACACCGGGGATACGGGCGATGTCGGCGGTTCAGGAGGTGCCGGGGTTGGTTGGAGGTTTCCCGACCGGGTCGACCTGCCGTTTCTCACCGAGAAGGATGTTGCGCACCAATTCATAGATCAGCACAAGTTTGGTGAGCGCAACTGGGCCGCAAGCTGGTATGCTTGGCTTGTCCTTGCCGATTTCGGTACCACCAAATGGCGGGAGATTGTCGTCAAGCCGCCCCCCGATCTTGCTTGCAGCAGGAAAGAAATCGAGTGCACGCTCCAGCCAATGGCCCTGGACGAACGGGCCGACGCCCTCGGCGAGATTATTGCCCAGGCCAGCGGCTTCACGAGCTACATTACGGCGGTTCTGGGTGCTACTCCGCGCAAGTATCCAGCGACATTTCTTGTCTTGAGCATCGCAAACTTGGTCGCTGCGATGGTCGTGATGCACTTCAAGGGCAAGTTCGACCGGCCTCGTCCCACGCAGCTTTGCCCGGCGTTGCTGCCGCCGATACCTGTGCCCGGACACGCATCGTATCCCAGCGGTCACTCAACGCAGGCTCATCTTTTCGCGCTGTGTGCAACCTACATGTTGCCAAAGTCGCGCCAAGAGTCGATGGGGTTGGTGCTGCGAAGGCTCGCCGACCGGATTGCGCGCAATCGAGAGATTGCCGGCTTTCACTATCCGAGCGACAGCTGCGCCGGAGTCGAACTTGCCAAGGCGATCTTCGACATCTTGAACGATGACCAGGCAATGTCGTGTAGCGGGGAGCCGTCCAAATTTGCCGCCGCGATGAAAAGCGCGCAGAAAGAGTGGGAGCAGGGTGGGTATGGGCATGGAGGCGACCATGCCGGTTGAAACGTCTGCCTTTCGATATTCGCCATATGTTGCGGAAATCCAACAAAGAGTGCGCACGTTTGAGCCGCCGCCCGCCGACTTCGATCCGCTGACAGCGACCAACTCGCAGCTTGCCCAATACGGCCTACCGGCGCGGCCCAATCCGCGTACCGAGCCTGAGTTCTTCCAGTTCTGGGGACTGATGCTGGGTTCACCTCTTCATGTCGAGATCCCGGAGTTTCCTGAAAAAGTTCCTGGAACAGACGATCCCCCTGAGGATTTCCTCTTGCATCAGTTGTACCAGCTTGGCGCGGGGCAGCGGAGGGATATCCGTACTCGTCACAGCGAGAACAGTCGGAACTGGTCCGGCGCCTACATTACGCCGCACCGGCCGAACAGATTTGTTCATATAGCTGGAGGCTGGCAGGTGCCCGAACCGTCACTGCCGGCTGTAGTTCCTGAGGACGTTCAGGATGAATACCGCTCATCGACCTGGATCGGCATCGGTGGCCAAAGGGCCTATCCGGGTTCATCGCTCCCGCAGATTGGGACGAGCCAATTCCTCACGATAGGCAGTAGTGAGCCGACCATCGGCGTGTTTTGGGAGTGGTGGGTGAAAGGCAGCGTCCACCCCTACCCGCCGGTCCCAATTTTAAATTTTACCAAATCAGCTAAAAGAAAAATTAAAGCAGACGATGAGATTCTCGCCAGCCTCACGGTTCAGGACGGATGGAACGTACTGTTTCACATCAAGAACCAAACAACGGGGCTGTTCGTAACTTTTCTAGTATCTCCGCCGTCCGATCCAATTGTCGCGCTCGGCTCGACGGCCGAGTGGATTATGGAACGGCCAACCTATTTCAAGAAGAGAGATTTGTATCCGCTGCCGCGTTACACCGACATCATGTTCCGCTATTGCTTGGCAAGATCCGCACCGCCAAGTGGCGGAGCGGTTACGAATCATAAGCTCGACAATGCTCGACTGATTCGGATGTACGAAATGTTCGCGGCTCCACATCGTCTAGCCTTTGTCTCGCAAGCGGAGAAAACGAGCGATGCAGCCCTCCGCGTGTTCTACCGCGAACCAGGTGCGCAGCATTCGTTCGCAGCGTCCCGACAAACGATGCTGCAGAGTCATGAGTCATCCCTCTCCGACTGAGGAATGACAGGTATCCCTGTTGGCAGGGAAGGCCCCAGAACGAAACCGCAGATTACCCCGAGCGATGCACTCTTCTCCGGCGGTCGGCCCGATAGCCTCACTTCACTTCGGCGGCTCGAAGCCGTTGGCGCGCCAGCGCTCGGCCATTGCGGGCGAGGTGAGTGCCGCGATGAAAGCACGGGCCGCGGCGGGGTCCCTGCTACTCGACGGGATCGCGGTCGCGTAGGCCGAATAATCCTGAAGCGCCGGGGGCAGCGGGCCTGCGAGCTTCACGCCCTTTACCGCCATGGCCTCGCTGATGAAAACGATGGCAAGCTCGGCGTGGCCCTCGGCAACCTCGATCGCGGCCTCACGACCGCCGCGCGTGAGCTTAGCCTTTGCCTTGATGGCATCGCCGATACCCAGACGCTCCGCCAGGCCGGTGAAGTAGATGCCCGAGGTGCCGCCCTCAGCGGGATTCGTGTAGGCGACCGACCGCGCTTCGACCAGGGTTTTCTTCAACGCCTCCGGCGTCGAAACGTCGGGCGCTGTCGCGCCGTCCCGGACGGTGACCCCGATGCCGACGCGGCCAAGCTCGGCGCGGCTGCCCGGGGTCAGATTACCGGTCTTCTCCAGTTCGCCCATCAACGGGGCGGACACGATGATCAGGTCGGCGTGCTGGCCGGACGTGATGATGTTGCGCAGTTGGCCGGTGGTGCCAATGGTGAAATCGAATTTCTGGCGGGTCTGGCGCGAATAGTCGTCGATGATCTGCGCAATCAGGCCACGGACGGCCCCGGCGGAGATCACCTTGAGGTCGGCCGCGCCGGCAGGCGCGTTCGAGAATGCAGCAAAGAGCAAGGTGGCGCCGACAACCCAAGATGCATGAGGACGAGTCATTAGTTTCCCCCTGTCCGGCCATGACGGCAGGCGCAAAGCCCGCGGGCTGGCATTCTCGACCATGTTGGCGGCTACTACGCTGATTAGAGTAGATTCCACTGATGTTGAAGTACCTGTACGCTCTTGTGGGTCGTCGCCGGGCTTGTCCTGGCCACCCCGATTATTCTTGCTCGTAGCTTAAACTTCGGGGTCGCCGGGACAAGCCCGGCGACGACTTCGTTTTGAGGCCGCTTACCGCCGTGCCTTCAGCACCTCCGGATTCACTACGTTGATGAGTGTACCCGACGCGTAAGCGTTGATCTGCTCGAAAATGTCGGCGAACTGAAGCTCGTATTCGTCGCGCGAGACGTAGCCGAGATGCGGCGTGCACACCACGTTCTCCATGCTGAGCAGCGGATGGGTGGTGTCGCGCATCGGCTCTTCTTCGTATACGTCCACGGCCGCCATGCCGGGGCGTCCCGCGCGCAGCGCTGCCACCAGAGCGCCGGGCTCGATCAGCGGCGCCCGGCTGGTGTTGACCAACAGCGCAGTCGGCTTCATGCGGGCGAGGTCGGCGCCGGTGACGATGCCGCGCGTCGCATCCACAAGGCGCATATGCAGCGTGACCACGTCGCTCTGTTCGAAAAACGCCGCCTTGCTGGGCGCGGTCGCGTAGCCGTCGGCGCGCGCCTTCAGCATCGTCGCTTCGCGCGCCAGCACCAGCACGTTCATGCCGAACGCCCTGCCGAACCCCGCCACCGCCGCGCCGATCCGGCCATAGCCGTAAATGCCGAGCGTCTTGTGGCGCAGCGTGGTGCCGACCTCGATCTGCCATTTGCCGGCCTTGAGGGCCGCCATCTGCTGGGGAATCCGGCGCATCGCCGCAATGATCAAGCCCCATGTCAGCTCCGCCGTGGCGAACGAAGGCACGCCCGCATGCTGATTTGAGGAGACCACGATGCCGAGCCGGGTGCAGGTGTCGACATCGATATGCGGATAGGCGCTGCGCTGGCTGATGAGGCGGAGCTGGGGCAGGCGCTCCAGCAGCGGCGTCCTGATAGCGGTGCGCTCGCGGATCAGCACCAGCGCTTCGGTGTCGGCGAGCCGGGCCGCGAGCGCATCGACGTCCTGGACATGATCGTTCCAGACCGCGACGTCATGGCCCTCGAGCTGGCGGAAACAAGCGAGAGTGCGGACTGTGTCGGTGTAATCATCCAGAATGGCGACTTTCATGAACGCTCCGGTTCATCTCAGTCGCAATTCCGGTAAAATCCGCGGCCGAGGCCGATTTCGCACGGGCTGCCATAGACCCATACGGGCTGGTTGCATGGCAGCGCCCGGGTGCCGCTGTCGCGCGTATTGCACGCGATGTTCCAGGCGGGCCGCATGACCAGCCTGCCGCCAAAGGCTGAAGGCGCCGGTGCAAGAGCCACCGCCACTGGCGCCGCCTGAATGTGCCGATGACGAGTCTTGTTTCCGGACGCGCCATCGGCAAGCGCAACGGACGCTGAGCCGATCAGGCCAGCGGCAACTATGAGTGAGGTTCTGACAGGCATTGGCGGAGTCCTTGTGGTAGCCAACCGAGGTATCCTCCATCTTAGGGCGGATGTCGATTGCTTTGAAATGACATGCGCCCGGTTTGTAGCGGCGACACCTCTCAGCGATCGTCGCGCTATCGGCCCACCTTGGCGCTGCAACTGCTTTCCCACATCTGCAAATACGCCGCCTCCAGCTGGCGAGTGAACTGTGCGCAATCGAACAGCGTGCCTGAGGCGCGACGTTGTGCAAGCGCGTTGCGAATGCCCAGAAGGCGCTCCGGCTCGCTCGCAAGCTCGCAGGCCAACCGCTCATAATCCGGCAGCGAGGCTGCGATTAGCTGCGGCAGGCCGAGGTTCGTCAAAAGGCTTGCGGCCACGCGGCCCGCGAATGTCGTGCCGGCGCACGTCAGGATTGGCAATCCGTCCCACAAAGCGTCGTTTGCGGTCGTATGGGCGTTGCATGGCAGAGTGTCGAGAAACAGGTCGGCATGTCGGTGGCGCGGCAGATGCTCGGGTCGTGGCACGACCGCGGCGAACACCAGGCGGTCCGGATCGACGCCGCGCTGTTCGGCTTCGCGCCGGAGGTTGCGCCTGACCAGATCGTTGTGCGCCAGCAGCCACAGCACACTGCCGCGCACCGCGTTGAGCAGGCGCATCCAGACCTCGAAGAACGCCGGCGTGATTTTGTAGCTGTTGTTGAAGCAGCAGAATACGAAGGCGTCGCGCGGCAGGCCGCAGTCGGCCCGCGGCGGCGCCGTGGTAGCTATGATGCGCCGTGTGTCGCTGGCCTGATAGCAGCCGGGAAGATGAACCAGTCGTTCCGTGAAGAACGGTTGCTGGTCGGAGGGCACCACGAACGAGTCCACGACGATGTAGTCGATGAAATCAGCCCCCATCGTGGCCGGATAGCCGAGATAGTTCACCTGAACCGGTGCCGGCCGGTATGCCATGATCTGAGGTCTTGCGCCGTGCGTGTAGCCCTTGAGATCGACCAGGATGTCGACTCGCTCCTCGTGAATGCGCTCGGCGGCGTTGCGATGCGACAGCGGCGCGATATCGACGAAGCGATCGAAGGCACGTTCGAGCCGCCGTCGCATCGGGCTGTGATCGTCGCGCCCATACGAGTAGGCCACCACTTCGAAGCGGTCGCGATCATGCCGTTCGAACAGCTCCGCCGTCAGATCGGCGGTGGCGTGCTCATGAAAATCTCCCGACAGGTAAGCGAGACGGATGCGGGGACGCGGCTCGCGTAGAGGGGGGAACGCTTCGCCGGCCGGCTGGAGCAGCGGCGCGACCCACTGTTGGGCGCAGGCAAGTTGGTCCGCCGGGGATGCGGGAGTCGAGAGTAGATAGAAAGGCGGCACCCGCGCGGTGCCCTCGCGCACCATTTGCAGGAGCTGGTCTTGGGAGGCCTCGTGGTCGGTCCAGTCACAAGCACGCCAGCGGTGATAGGCGAGCTGGCTGAACGCATCTGCATAGTCCGGTCGCAACTGCAATGCCTTTTGATAGGCTGCAATTGCGCCGTCCAGCACGCCCAGCTCGCGCAAAGCATTTCCCTCGTTGTAGAAGGCCTCGGCGTAATCCGGCTTGATCGCCGTGGCGCGCTGAAACGCGGCCAGGGCTTCTTCGAGCAACGATTGGGCCAGCAATGCGACGCCGAGATTGTTCCACGTCTCGGCATGTTCGGGATTGAGTGCGAGGACCTGCCGATGAGCCAGTACGGCTTCGTGCAGGCGGCCCAGGATCTGCAGCACGATGCCGGCATTATTGATCGCGTCGATGTAGGTGGGCCTGAGGGCGATGGCACTGCGGTAGACGGCAAGCGCCTCTGTGGGCCTGTTTAGCGTCTGAAGCGTCACCCCGCGATTGTAATGGGCCTCGGCATAAACCGGATTACGCTCGATGGCGGCTGCATAAGCTGTTAACGCCTCCTCGTGTAGGCCGAGTTCCTGCAGGACAGTGCCGAGATTGTTGTGGCCGGCCGCAATATCGGGCCGCAAAACGATGGCCTGCCGATAAGCGGCGACCGCATCCTCGAGTTTACGGATTTCCTGCAGCGCGGCGCCGAGATTGAAATAGGCCTCCGCGTAGGTCGGCCGCAGCTCGGTCGCCCGCGTATATGCGGCCAACGCCAGATCGGATTTGCCCTGCTGCTGGAGTACGACGCCGACGTTGTTGAAGGCCTCGGCATGGTCGGGCTTCAGCGCTGTCACGTGCCGATAGGCGACCAGCGCCTCGTCGAGCCGGCCCTCGAGTTTGAGCGCGTTGCCAAGCCCGAAATAGGCCTCGTGATAATCCGATTTGAGCGCGATGGCGCGCTGATGAGCCGCGACGGCTTCCGCCGGGCGTCCGCACTGCTGCAATAGCGAGCCGAGATTGTGGTGGCCCCTCGCGTCGTCGGGCCGCAGGTTTACCGCCTGGCGAAACAGCTGCTCCGCCAGCGTGAGATTGCCCCGGCCGGCCGCAATGATCGCAAGATTACTGCAGGCCACGTCGCTGCGCGGGTCGAGCGTCAGCACCTTGCGATAGAGATCGGCGGCTAGCTCCAATACCGTTCACTTTAGCAGGATTCTGATGGCTTGCTTGATATTTACGGGCGGTAGCGGTTTGTCAGATTTGCGTCGGAGCGGAAAGTTGCTCATCTTTCGTTTGACGCCACGTTTGTTGCGGCGGTGGGTGCGGGGAG